>CAZBAI010000001.1:0-108099 GCA_964490175.1 uncultured Oscillospiraceae bacterium
AAGGCTTCGTGACCATGAGCCGGAAGAGCTTGCATTCTATTCCAAGGCAACGACCGACTTTGAATTTATGTTCCCGTTCGGTTGGGGCGAATTGTGGGGAATTGCCGACAGAACCGACTATGACTTGAATCAGCACATAAAAGAAAGCGGCAAGTCGCTTGAGTATTTTGACCCGGAAACCAACGAAAAATATGTGCCCTATGTAATCGAGCCTTCGCTCGGCGCAGACAGGGTTTTGCTTGCGTTTTTAACTCAGGCATATGACGAAGAGCAGCTTGATGACGGCACAACGAGAACCGTTATGCATTTCCACCCGGCGCTTGCTCCGGTAAAGGCGTGCATACTTCCTCTTACCAAAAAGCTCAGAGATCAGTCTATGGAAGTTTACAATATGCTTGCAAAGAAGTTTAACGTCGAATATGACGAAGCCGGCGCTATCGGCAAGCGTTATCGCAGGCAGGACGAGATAGGAACGCCTTTTTGCATAACCTATGATTTCGATACGCTTGAAAAAGACGGTTGTGTAACTGTGCGTGACAGGGATACAATGCAGCAGGAAAGAGTAAAAATCGCCGACCTTACAGCTTATCTTGAAGAAAAAATCGAATTTTGATTTGCGTTTTGATTCTGACAAATCTACTGATGACGGAGATAAATTTATGAGCAGAAAAATCACGATAATCGGTGCGGGCAACGTCGGCGCTACGGTTGCGTATACACTTTCCAACGAGCATCTCGCCTCCGAGATAGTGCTTATCGACATAGACCGAAAAAAGCTTATCGGCGAGGTTATGGACATTGCGCAGGGAACGGGGTTTCGTGACCCGATATCAATCGTTGCGGGCGATTATGAAGACGCAAAGGATTCGGATATTGTCATTATTACCTCGGGCATTGCCAGAAAGCCGGGTCAGACGAGAATTGAGCTTGTGCAGACAAATGTTGATATAATTAAGGATATCACGCCGAAAATCGTTTCACAGGCGCCGAATGCGCTGTATATTATCGTAAGCAATCCGGTTGATATCATAACTTATGTTTTTATGAAGATATCGGGCTTGCCCGAACGCCAGATAATCGGCTCGGGAACGTTGCTTGACACAACAAGGCTTCGCTCAACGCTTGCGGGAATGTTCAATGTTTCGCAAAAAAACATTCATGCATATGTTTTCGGCGAACATGGCGATTCTTCGTTTGTGCCGTGGTCACGCTGTGAAGTTTCCGGATCGGAGTTTGACGCCTATGTCGAATTGATGCTTCAAAGAGGTCAGATAACCGAGCGACCCAACAAATTCGCCATAACCGAGAAGATTCACACCTCGGGTTCGCAGATAATCGCCAATAAGGGTGCAACATATTATGCGGTTTCGGCGGCAATATGCCGAATATGCAGTATGCTGCTTGCGGCGTATGATTCGATAGTTACCGTTTCGGGAATGATGCATGGCGAATACGGAATCGATGATGTGTGTATAAGCACTCTTTCGCTTATGGGACCTAACGGCGTTGTCGGAAAAGTTCCAGTGAAGCTTACCAAATATGAAATCAGTCAGCTTCAGGCAAGCGCCGATAAGCTTAAAGAAGTCATTGCACAGATACATATATAATGTATAAATTTTACAGGAGATCGATATGGCTTTAAAATACAGCTATTACCCGGGCTGCACATTGAAAAACAAGGCGAAAAGTCTTGATGATTCGGCACGCAAATGCGCTTTGGCTTTGGGCTTTGAGCTTGAAGAAATCGAAAATTGGCAGTGCTGCGGCGGTGTTTATCCTTTGGGAAACGACGAAATCGCAACGAAATTATCAAGCGTGCGTGCCCTTGATTGCGCAAGGCAAAAAGGTCAAAAGCTTGTAACGCTTTGCTCGGCTTGCCATCATGTTATAAAGCGTGTGAATGACAATGTTAAAAATTGCGAGGACGTTCGCATACGTGCCAACAACTATTTAAAGCTTGAAACGCCTTACGGCGGCGAAACGCAGGTTTTGCATTATCTTGAGGTTTTGCGTGACGAAATCGGGTTTGAAAATATTGCAAAGGCTGTGAAAAATCCGTTAAAGGGCTTAAAAATCGGCGCATATTACGGTTGTATGCTTTTGCGCCCTTCAAATATAATGTGCTTTGATAACCCCGAAAATCCCGAGATTATGGAGAATTTTATCAAAGCGCTCGGAGCGCAAAGCGTGGTTTTTCCGTATAGGAATGAATGCTGTGGCGGACATATTGCGCTGAAATCTCCCGAAACGGCGGCGAATTTGAGCGAAAACGTTGCGCAAAGCGCAGTCGGTTTCGGTGCGGATATGCTTATAACCGCTTGTCCGCTCTGCCTTTATAACTTGGGCAAAACAACGAATAACCGTATTCCCGTATATTATTTTACCGAATTGCTTGCAAAAGCTCTCGGAATAGCTTCGGAGGAATGATCGCAGTGAGCGATATGAGAGAAAAAATTTTGGAAATAAGCAGCACTTCGCCAAGCAAGTGCATGAGGTGCGGAAAATGTTCGGCAAGCTGTCCTTGCTATGAGCAAATGGATATTAAGCCCCATATGTTTGCTTCTTATGTTTTAAACGGCGATGTAAATGCACTTGCCGAAAGCAAATCGGTTGATATGTGCCTTTCGTGCTTTGCCTGCGTTGAGCGCTGTCCGAGGTCTGTTGAGCCTGCCGAAATCATAAATGCGGCACGCCAAGCTGTAATAAGGCAACGCTATTGCGACAAACTGAGTGCAAACGATATTCCGCCGCTTATCGATGAAGATACGCCGCAACAGCTTCTTGTCAGCGCATTCAGAAAGTTTAAAAGGTGAAATATATGCAGAGAATTGGTGTTTTTGTATGTCATTGCGGAAGCAACATTGCGTTTGCCGTTGATGTAAAAAAAGTCGCAAATGCAATGCTTTCCGAAAACGGCGTGGTTTTTGCCGACGATTATCAGTATATGTGCTCCGAAGCGGGTCAGGCGAAAATCGCACAGGCTGTCGGCGAATATAAGCTCACAGGGCTTGTAATATGCTCATGCTCACCGAGAATGCATGAGGCGACTTTCAGAAAAGCGGCGGAAAAAGCCGGCATAAACCCATATATGGTCGAAATTGCGAATATCAGAGAGCAATGCTCGTGGATTCATAAAGATAGAGATATGGCAACGGCTAAGGCAATTGTGCTTGCAAGGGCGGCAGTTGCCAAGGTGAACCTTAACGCACCGCTTATTGCGGGCAAAAGTCCGGTCAAAAAGCGTGCGCTTGTAATAGGCGGCGGAATTGCCGGAATACAGACCGCACTTGATATCGCCGACGCCGGTTTTGAGGTTGATATTGTCGAAAAATCTCCGAGCATCGGCGGAAAAATGGCGCAACTTGATAAAACTTTTCCTACGCTTGACTGTTCTGCCTGCATATTGACCCCTAAAACGGTTGATTGCTCATTACACGAAAAAATTACGCTTTATACTTACAGCGAAATAGAAAACGTCAGCGGCTTTGTCGGAAATTTTACCGTCGATATAAAGCAAAAGCCACGCTATGTCGATTCGACCAAATGTACAGGCTGCGGTCTTTGCCAACAAAAATGCCCTTCAAAAACGGCGCTTAGCGAGTTTGACTGCAACCTTTCTAACCGAAGCGCAATTTACACGCCGTTTGCGCAGGCTGTGCCGAATGTGCCCGTAATCGACCCGAATGCGTGTATTAAACTGAAAACCGGAAAGTGCGGTCTTTGTGAAAAAATCTGCGCCGCAAAGGCAATTGACTATACCCAAAAGGAAAAAATTATCACCCGTGAATACGGTGCGATTGTTGCGGCAACCGGTTTTGAAGTGATAAATCTTGACAATTACGGCGAATATGCTTATAACCAAAGCAAGGACGTGATAACCTCTTTGGAGCTTGAGCGGATTATGAATGCGGCAGGGCCGACAAAAGGTCATCTTGAACGGCTCTCTGACGGAAAATCGCCGAAAAATATAGTGTTTGTTCAGTGCGTGGGCAGTAGATGCAGCGACAATAAGGGCAAGAGTTATTGCTCGAAAATTTGCTGTATGTATACTGCAAAGCACGCAATGCTGATACGTGATAAATACCCCGATGTCAATGTCAGCGTGTTTTATATTGACGTGCGTACGCCCGGAAAGAATTTTGATGAGTTTTACAGGCGTGCCGTTGAAGAATACGGCGTTAATTATATTAAAGGTCAGGTCGGAAAGGTGACTTTAGAGCCTGATGGCTTGCTCACCGTACACGGCGTTGACCTTATCGAAAATCGGCAGGTTAAAATCAGTGCCGATATGGTTGTGCTTGCAGCGGCGATAAAGCCCGATTCTTCGGCAAGAAATATTGCGACTATGCTCACGGCAAGCGTGGACACAAACGGATTTTTCACCGAGGCGCACCCGAAGCTGCGCCCTGTTGAATCGCCCACAGCCGGGATTTTTCTTTCCGGCGTATGTCAGGGACCTAAGGATATTCCCGAAACGGTTTCGCAGGCAGGTGCGGCGGCTTCAAAGGTTATCGGTTTGCTTTCAAAAACCGAACTGACGACCAATCCGTGCACGGCGCATTCGGATGAGCTTTTGTGCAACGGCTGTTCGGCGTGCGCAAATGTTTGCCCCTACGGTGCAATATCATATGAAGAAAAACAAGTAAACGATAAAGGAATACGTGAAATAAGGCGAATAGCTTGCGTCAACACGGCGCTTTGCCAAGGGTGCGGTGCGTGCACCGTGACTTGCCCTTCGGGAACTATGGATTTGAACGGATTTTCCAATAAACAGATTTCTGCGGAGGTGGATGCAATATGCCGATGAACAGCGACGCAACGTTTCAGCCCAAAATTGTTGCTTTTTGCTGCAACTGGTGCAGCTATGCCGGCGCAGACCTTGCCGGAAGCAGCCGACTTTCATATCCCGCCGATGTAAAAATCGTTAAAGTGCCTTGCTCTTGCAGGGTAAATCCCATGTTCATATTAAGGGCGTTTGAAAAAGGCGCAGACGGTGTTATCATCTGCGGATGTCACCCGGGCGACTGCCATTACTCAACGGGTAATTATTATGCCAGACGTCGAATGACTTTGCTGTTTTCTCTGCTTGAATATATCGGAGTCGAAAAGGACAGGGTTCGGGTTGAGTGGGTTTCCGCCGCAGAAGCGGTGAAATTCGCCGAAACTATGAACAGCTTTGTTTTGCAGATTAAGAATCTCGGTGAAAATGTCAGATTGGGGGATCTTCGATGCAAGAGCTGAAAAATCGCATAAAACAGCTTATGGAAGAAAAGGTCGCAGTGCGTGCTTTGGGTTGGAAAAACGGCGAACTCGGATACGACGCCGAGCCTGCGATTTTTGAAAGCGCCGATGAGCTTGAAGATTTTGTCTATAACGGATTTTGCGGCGCAAATTTAAGCAAATATATGATAGAAGCGTGCAAAGGCGAGGGAAAAACCGTTGTTTGCCTAAAGCCGTGCGACACATACAGCTTTAACAGACTGATTGCCGAGCACAGAATAGTGCGTGAAAAGGCATATATTATAGGCGTTGGCTGTAAGGGCACGCTTGATATCTCAAAAATAAAATCAAAGGGCATTGACGGCATTATCGGTATTTCGGGCGCCGATATGTTCTCGAATAACGATACTTTGACAATAAATACCGTTTACGGTGATGAAAAAATAAGTTACAGTGACGTTTTGCTTGAAAGATGTCTTTGCTGTAAGGGCAAGGAGCATATGGTTTTTGATGAAATTATCGGCGAAAGTGCCGACACAACATCAAAAGACAGATTTTTGCAGGTTGAAAAAATCGAGCAGATGACATCAAATGAAAGATTTGATTTTTTTAAAAGCGAGCTTTCAAAGTGCATTCGCTGTAATGCCTGCCGTAATGTGTGCCCTGTGTGCAACTGCCGAAAATGCGTGTTCGACAGTGATAAATTCGACAGTGCGCAAAAGGCAAACTCCGACTCGTTTGAAGAAAAAATGTTCCACATCATACGGGCGTTTCACGTTGCCGGTCGTTGCAGTGATTGCGGCGAATGTTCGAGAGTGTGTCCGCAAAAAATTCCGCTTCATCTGTTTAACCGCAAGCTTATCAAGGATATAAATATGCTTTACGGTGATTTTTGCGCAGGAAGCGATATTTCCGAAAAAACGCCGCTTACTTCGTATTCGTTTGATGATTCCGAACCGGGAAAAATCTGAAAAAGCATAAAATTTACGGTGATTTGTATTATGAAAAAAATCAGTCTTAATAAATTGAATGAGCTTTTTGACGCAATTTCGCAAAACAGCTCACTGTTTTTGCCGATAAAATCTGCCGATTGTGTGAATTTCGGGCTTTATGATAAAAATGCCGAGGTGCGCCTTGATACGCTTAAAACGTCTAAATCTCCGAAAGATTTGTTCTTTCCGCAGAGTGAAACTCTTTATCGGTGCGAAACTTCAAGGGGCAAAATTTCGATAGAGCAAACGGCGATTTGCGATGATAAATTTGTTGTTTTCGGCATGAAAAACTGCGATTTTAAGGCACTTGAAATTCTTGACAGAGTTTTTCTGACAGAGCCTGTCGATACATTTTATAAAGCACGCAGGGAAAATGCGACGATTGTGACGCTTGCTTGTGCAAAACCCTCGGAAAGCTGTTTTTGCAAAACCTATGATATTGACTGTGCGCAGGGAGAGGGCGATGTTTCCGCATGGATCATAGGCGAATACTTTTATTGGTGCGCAAATACGCAAAAGGGTCAGGCTCTGGTTGACAGTGTATCAAGCCTTTTTGACGATGATGACGGCAGTGAAACGGAAAAAGAAAAGCAGAGGATTTGTGATATTGTGCAAAATCTGCCGCTGATGTCGCTTGACCTTAAACAATGGGGCAGCGGCAAAACCGCCGAAAGGTTCGATTCGCCTTTGTGGGATAAGCTTTATAAGCCGTGCCTTGCCTGCGGCACTTGCACATTTGTCTGTCCGACGTGCCAGTGCTATGACATTGCCGATTATAAATCGGGCGATAAGGTTTGGCGTTATCGCTGTTGGGATTCATGTATGTATTCCGATTTTACGATGATGGCGCACGGAAACAACCGCACAAGTCAAATGCAGCGCTTCAGACAGCGATTTATGCACAAGCTGGTCTATTTTCCCGACAATAACAACGGGATGTTTTCTTGCACGGGCTGTGGAAGATGCGTTGAAAAATGCCCTGCATCATTAAATATAGTTAAGGTTATAAAAGCGTTTGACAGGGAGGCTGAAAAATGAGCGAGTGCACGTGCCACGGCAATCAAGAGCATAACGCCCTTGTGCCGCAGATCGGTGTGATTACCGAAATTACGGGCGAAACTGCCGATATAAAAAGCTTTAAGGTGACTGCAATTTGCGGTGGAAAGCTTTTTGAGCACAGTCCCGGTCAATGTGCAATGCTTTGCGTGCCGGGAATCGGCGAGGCGATGTTTTCGATAACATCATCGCCGACAGTTGAGGAATATCAGGAGTTTAGCATAAAAAAATGCGGCAGTCTTACAAATTATCTGCATGATATGAATGTCGGAGATCAGATAGCGCTGCGAGGCCCTTACGGCAATCATTTTCCCGTTTACGATGAGCTTTTGGGCAAAAATTTGCTTTTTGTCGCAGGCGGTATAGGCATTGCGCCGCTGCGCAGTGTGATAGGCTATGTTTTGGATAACAGAGAAAAATACGGCAAGGTCGATATACTTTACGGTGCACGCTCAAAAAGTGATTTTATCAAGCTTGATGAAATCGAAAATGTATGGAAAAACGCAAAGGATGTTGACGTTTATCTCACGACAGACACGCCTTGCGACGGCTGGAACGGTCACGTCGGGTTTGTTCCGAGCTATCTCGAAGAGCTTGAAATACCCAATGATACGACGGTTCTCGTTTGCGGACCGCCTGTTATGATTAAATTTGTATTGCAGTCGCTTGATAAGATGGGATTTGCACCCGACAGAATATACACAACATTTGAATTACGCATGAAATGCGGAATCGGCAAATGCGGAAGATGCAATATCGGTTCAAAATATGTCTGCAAAGACGGCCCTGTTTTCAGAAGCGATGAAATTAAAGATTTGCCGAATGAATATTAAAGGAGAAGCGCAACAATGGCTGATATGGTAAATGTGTTCTTTTTCGGGAAAAAATACAGTGTTCCCTCACAGATGACCGTTATGACGGCAATGGAGTATGCCGGTTATACTTTAAAGCGTGGGTGCGGCTGTCGCCACGGATTTTGCGGTGCGTGCGCTACTATATACAGAATAAAGGGCGATAATGAGCTGAAAACCTGCCTTGCCTGCCAAAAGCAGGTAGAGGACGGTATGTATGTCGCAAGCATTCCGTTTTTTCCCACCGACAAAAGGACTTATGACATAAACGAAATCAAACCGACGCAGCAGATTATGATGGAGCTTTATCCCGAAATATACAGCTGTATCGGCTGCAACGCCTGCACAAACGCCTGCACGCAAAAGCTTGATGTTATGCAGTATATTGCTTATGCCCAGCGAGGAGAGCTTGAAAAATGCGCACAGGAATCGTTTGATTGCGTAGGCTGCGGCTGCTGCTCGGTGCGGTGTCCGGCAGGCATTTCACACCCGATGGTCGGCGTGCTTGCAAGGCGCCTTACGGGTAAGTATCTTTCGCCCGAAAGCGTTCATTTAAGCGAGCGTGTAGAGCTTATCAACAGCGGCGCTTTTGATGAACTTATCGAACAGGTTATGCAAAAGCCCATTACTGAAATGAAAGAGCTTTACAATAACCGAGATATAGAAAAATAAGAAAGGTGCGAGAAAATATGTTTACCGAAACAATGCTTGAGTCGGTCAAAGCGGTTGAAGCGACCAGACAGGAGCGAATCGGCGCTGTAATTCCGAGAATGAGCGCCGAGGAAAAGGAAGAACTTTTGAAAGCATATCACCCCGATCGGCGTGAAAACGGCTTTGATACAATAAAAATCGGACCGAACGCAGGGCAAAAAGCGCCTTGCGAGTTAGTTAGGCTGCTGCACTCAAACAGCCGTATTTTAGGTGAAAATATCGACCTTTCAAAAATAGATTATGACGTTGACGTTCTTGTAATCGGCGGCGGCGGTGCAGGCGCTTCGGCGGCGATTGAGGCGCACAATGCAGGCGCAAGCGTTATGATTGTGACGAAACTGCGAATCGGCGACGCCAACACGATGATGGCAGAGGGCGGAATACAGGCGGCGGATAAGCCTAATGATTCACCCGTGCAGCATTATATCGATGCATTCGGCGGCGGACATTTTGCCGCAAGACCCGAGCTTTTAAAAAGGCTGGTGATGGAAGCGCCCGATGCGATTCAATGGCTGAATTCGCTGGGAGTGATGTTCGATAAGGACGAAAACGGCGACATGATAACAACGCACGGCGGCGGCACTTCGAGAAAGAGAATGCACGCCTGCAAAGACTATTCCGGTGCGGAAATTATGCGCAATTTGCGTGACGAGGTTTTAAACCGAAAAATTCCGGTTGTCGATTTTACATCGGCAGTCGAACTGATAACGGACGATAAAGGTCAGGCGGCCGGCGCTGTTTTGCTGAATATGGAAACAAACGATTATTCCGTTGCAAGAGCAAAAACCGTGATTATCGCAACAGGCGGCGCAGGCAGGCTTCATTATCAGGGATTCTCTACTTCAAACCACTATGGTGCCACGGCTGACGGGCTTGTTCTCGGATATCGTGCAGGGGCAGCACTGCTGTATCAGGATACGATTCAGTATCACCCCACGGGCGTTGCGTACCCCTCACAGCTTTTCGGAGCGCTTGTCACCGAGAAAGTGCGCTCTCTCGGGGCGATGCTCGTTAATGCAAGGGGACAGGCGTTTATGCATCCGCTTGAAACACGTGATGTTGCGTCGGCCGCTATTATACGTGAATGTACAGACAGAAAGTTGGGCGTTGAAACGCCCTTGGGAAGCGGCGTTTGGCTTGATACCCCGATGATTGAAATGATTGGCGGAAACGGCACGATTGAAAAGCGCATTCCTGCAATGCTGCGAATGTATATGAATTACGGTATTGATATGCGCAAGCTGCCGATTCTTGTTTATCCGACGCTTCATTATCAAAACGGCGGACTTGAAATAAACGGCGAGGGCTTTACAAAAGCAGTGCCGAATCTGCTTGCCGCAGGCGAGGTTGTCGGCGGTATTCACGGAAGAAACCGCCTTATGGGAAATTCACTGCTTGATATTATTGTTTTCGGAAGAAATGCGGGCAAAAAAGCAAGTGCAAGAGCAAAGGAAATTACCCTTGGCACGCTTTCGCTTTCTCACGTTGAAAAATATGCAAAAGAGCTTGAAAATGCCCAAATAGATACAGGCGACGTTTCGCCCATGATTTTGCCTGATTATGCACGTCACGAAAGATAAAGAATGAGGGTGTGGAAATATGCGTGAAATTTGCAGTACACTTATTACCGATACGGTCGAAAAGCTTTGCATTGAAGCAAATCTTCATTTGCCCTGCGATGTAAAATGCGCAATAAAAAAGTGCAGGGAATGTGAAGACGGCGAGCTTGCGAAGAATGTTCTTGACGATATTATAAAGAATTATGAAATTGCCGATTCCGAAAACGTTCCGATTTGTCAGGATACGGGAATGGCGTGCGTTTTTTTGGAGATAGGTCAGGATGTGCACATTGTCGGCGGCGATTTGTATGAGGCTGTCAACGAGGGCGTGCGCAGAGGCTATACAAACGGATATTTGCGCAAATCGGTAGTTAAAGATCCGATTCGCCGTGAAAATACGGGGGATAATACCCCTGCGATGATTTATGTTGATATCGTGCCGGGAGAAAACGTTAAAATCACGGTCGGACCTAAAGGTTTCGGAAGCGAGAATATGAGTGCGATTTGTATGTTCAAGCCCTCTGCCGGGCTTGACGGCATAAAAGATTTTATTATCGAAACCGTGGAAAACGCAGGCCCTAATCCATGTCCGCCGATGGTTGTCGGCGTAGGAATAGGCGGCACATTCGATAAGGCGGCACTGCTTGCGAAAAAAGCGCTGATGCGCCCTGTTGATTCTAAAAATCCCGACCCCTATTATGCAGAGCTTGAAGAGGAAATGCTTGAAAAAATCAACAAGCTCGGTATAGGTCCGCAGGGCTTTGGCGGAAAGACAACGGCAATAGGTCTTAATATTGAAACCATGCCGACGCATATTGCCGGAATGCCCTGTGCGATAAACATCAATTGCCACGTTACACGGCACAAAACGGAGGTGCTATGATTTATGGAAAAGCACATTAAACTTCCGCTTACGAAAGAGCTTGCGCAGTCGCTTAAAGCAGGCGACAGGGTTTATCTTACCGGCGTGATTTATACTTCCCGTGACGCAGGGCACAAGCGTATGTGTCAGGCGCTTGAAAATGGCGAAAAGCTGCCGTTTGACCCAAAGGACGCAACTATATATTATGTAGGGCCGACCCCGGCAAAGCCCAATGCCGTTATCGGTTCGGCAGGGCCTACGACAAGCGGCAGAATGGACGCATATGCTCCGACGATGATGTCGGTCGGCGCAAGGGGAATGATAGGCAAAGGCGCACGTTTGCCCGAAGTCGTTGAAGCAATGAAAGAATACAGCGGCGTATATTTCGGCGCTATCGGCGGTGCAGGAGCTTTGCTTGCAAAATGCATAAAAAGCGCAGAACTTATCGCATATGAAGATCTCGGCGCAGAAGCGCTGCGTAAACTTTATGTTGAAGAAATGCCCCTTATCGTGATTATCGATTCGCAAGGAAATAATCTTTATGAAATAGGCAGAAGCCGATATCTTGCGGATAAAGAAAATTGAAAAAATTCAAAAGCAGTCACCGCTGTGGATTGGAGGAAAATCAACAGCAGTGACTGCTTTTTTTGTTATCGCATATTGAGATGATATATGCGTTTATCTATAAAATAAAGCATCGCAAGATATATAATCGCCGCTGTAAATATCGCCGCACAAACTGCGGCTTTTTCGGGCAAAAGCATAATGTACAGACGGTTTGAAATTGCGGCGCAAAGTCCGCATATTGCGCCCGAAAACACAAACGGAAAAACATTTTGCTTTATGTTTATTGAAATTTTGCATTTGCGCTTTAACGAAATTGCCGACATCACAAAAATCAAAACATAACACAAAAGGGTCGAAATTGCCGCACCGTAGATTGCGGTTTGATTAAATTTTAGGAATATAAGGTTTCCGATAAGTTTGGCGAAAACTCCGACGAGCATGATTTTTACGGGCACCATGGCGTTTGATGTGGCTTGCAATATGCTGAAAATAGGGGCGGACAGGCATAGAAAAATCACACTTAGCCCAAGATATGACAGCGCAGTGTGCGAAGCGCTTATTTCATCGGGTCTTGATGAATAGAGCAGTAAGAGGATTTGGCGTGACATTAGCGCAATTCCGAAAGCGCTTGGTGCGGCAAGCAGCGATGTCAGTGAAATTGCCTTGTCGCAGTTTTCTTGCAGCGCTTTGCGGTCGCCTGCGGCAAACGATCTGCTTGAAGCGGATAAAACGCTTTTTGACAGCATACCCGTCACTGACGGAACAAGATTGAACACGGTCAGCGCAAGCCCGGAAAACGAGCCGAATATAAAATTTGCCGCTTCGTTCGGCGAAAGATTTTTCAAAAAGCCGTATCGGGTGCTGAAATATTCGGCATTTTTTAATATGCATTTTTCCAAAATCCGATTTACGGTAAAAAGGTCAATAAGCGAAGTTAGGTTGGTTACAAGGGCGCTGAGCGCAATCGGCAGCATTATTTGCGCAATGTTTGCGGCGGTTTTGCAAAGCGGCGCTTCGGCTTGCGATGTTTTATTGCTTTTTGCTGTATTGGGTGTGCTTTTGAATATTAAAAGCGATATTGCACCGAACATTGTCGAAAACGATACGCCGCCGATTGCGAAAGCCGCCGCAAGCGAATGCTTATCTGCGCAGAGATTTAAATGTGCGGAGATTTCAACATAATATTTCATTGCCGCAAGTGCTGCAAACAGCCCGATGCAAAGCTTTGCAAGCGCTTCGCAGATTTGCGATACGGCAGTCGGATACATATTTTGAAGCCCCTCATGATGACCTCTGAGCACCGAAGAAACACAGGCAAAAAACACGCACGGCGCAATTGCGGCTATTGCAATCTGTGATTGCGGCGACCTTAGCAAATTATTTGCCAAAAATTTTGAAAAATAAACTATTAAAAAAGATAATGCAAGGCTCGGCACGCCGAAATACAGCAATGAAGCTTTCTTGATTCTTTTTATACCGTCAAAATCGTTTGAAGCGGCACTTTGTGCGGTGAGGTTTGAAACCGCCGCTCCAAGCCCGTTGCCGAGCACGGCGTATATCGGCAGAAAAATTCCGTATGCGCAGGAAAAATAACCCATTGCCGTTCCGCCGAGCATAACCGTGAGCGGAATTTTGAAAACCGCTCCGATGATTTTTACAAGTACTGCGGATATCATGAGCAATATTGAACCGAAAAGAAAGCTTTGCTTTTTCATTTTTTCTACCTCTTTGAAACCTTGATGTCTTAAAACAGTGCAATTGCGGCGATTTTGCAACTTGACTTGACTAAAAAACTAATGTGATGTATAATAAGCTTGGTAACGTATGAAAAGGGAGCGCTTGAACATGAAAATCACAGCCCGAAAAGTTTCGTTTGCCGTGTTTTTGCTTTGCTTTTTGCCTTATGTATTCATTATCGGCGTAAGTACTTATTATGCAATAGCCGGATATGAGGTTAGGGCGTTTTTATCGGGTGAGCTTGTAAAAACGCTTTACGGTATGCAGGCATTTGCCGAGTCGGCAACTTTTTTGATTGCCGTGTTTTGGTATTTTGCTATAATCCCTATGTGCCTTGCGTATCAGGTGATTTATCTTTTGGTGCGATTTATCTTGTGGGATAAAAAGAAAAACGGCGATTAAAAGCCTTGCTGTTTTTAAATAAATATGATATAATCGGCTGTATGGAAAAATCTATTATTATATATATGCAACGAAAGGAAATTTAAAGCTATGAATTATAATTTTTCGGCAAAAGTAACGGGGCTTCAGGCTTCCGCTATCAGGGAAATACTCAAATTTACGGCATTTCCCGATGTGATTTCATTTGCCGCAGGCAATCCTGCACCCGAAGCGTTCCCTGCTGCGGAAATTGCAAAAATCAGTGCCGAGCTTGTTTCAAACGAACCGATACTTGCACTGCAATACAGCATCACCGAGGGCTACACCCCCTTGCGTGATACATTAAAAACGATGATGAGCGAAAAAAACTGCTTTGATTCGGATAAAGACGAGCTTGTAATCACCTCGGGCGCACAGCAGGGTATTGAGCTTTCGTGCAAGTCGTTTTGCAACGAGGGCGACACGCTCATTGCGGAAGCACCCAGTTTTATCGGCTCACTCAACGCCTTTAGGTCATATAACGTAAACCTTGTCGGCGTTGAAATGGAAGACGACGGCATTGATATCGCAAAGCTTGAAACGGCGCTGAAAACAAATCGCAACACAAAAATAATTTACGTTATCCCCAATTTCCAAAATCCCACGGGCAGAACAATGTCGTTTGAAAAACGCAAGGCTGTATATGACCTTGCCTGCAAATATGACGTGATGATACTTGAAGACAACCCCTACGGCGATTTGCGCTTTGAAGGCGAGGATATTCCGTCGATAAAATCGCTTGATACGCAAGGCAGGGTGATTTACGTCGGCAGTTTTTCAAAGGTGCTTGCTCCGGGCTTGCGTGTGGGCTATGTCAGCGCACCGAAAGAGGTTGTGCAAAAAATCGTGGTTTGCAAGCAGGTTTCCGATGTGCACACAAATATCTGGGCACAGGTTATATGCGACAGGTTTATTAAAGAAAACGACTTTGAAGCCCACATACAGTGCTTGCGCTTGATATACAGGAAAAAATATCACTTAATGCGTGATTGCATTGATGCTAATTTTTCAAAGAAAATCACATTCAGCACGCCGCAGGGCGGATTGTTTGTGTGGGGCACACTGCCGCAGGGCTGTGATATGACGCAATTTTGCAAAAAGGCGGTAGCCGATTATAAGGTTGCGGTTGTTCCCGGAAATGCTTTTCTTATTAAAGAAAGCGATATGACAACATCTTTCAGACTGAATTATTCAACCCCGACCGACGAGCAGATAATCAAAGGCTGTGAAAAACTCGGCAAACTTTCAAAAGATATGTTTGACTGATTTATTTAACGGAGGAATTATGAACGATAATATGACATCGGGAAAGGCGATTGCCGTACATCCCGAATATTTAAAAATGCGTGAGCAAATGCTCTCGAAAACCGCCGAGGAGCTTAAAATCATCAATATGCCCGATGACAGAACCTGTGCCTACGGCGCAGTTATAGATATGGCGCTTGACGGCAGAATAATGACGCTTGTTTGCTATTTTAACGGCGAGGTTTCAATGCTGTATTCAACAGGCGGTGCGGTATCGGGGCTTGGCGAGCATTATCCGAATGTGCGTGAGCAGGCAAAGGTTATGCTTGCAAGCGTAGGTCAGGTAGCTGACCTTTTTAGCGAGCCGAAAGATTTTGCTTTGCCCGCAGGCACATTTAATCATGTTTATCTTTTAACCAATAAGGGCAAACTTTTTATCAGATTAAACCCACGCACCATAACAAGCGAGCCGAGGAAATATCAATTTATTTTCATGCTTTATAACAAAGTGATGAACGAAGTGACAAAAATCATGCCGCAGGTAATGCACGCACAGCGAAACGTCACACCCATGCAGTTTTTTCCGAATCGAAAGGAGCAAGGCAAATAATGTTTGATAAAGACAAAAAGCTTATTTTCAGCGGAATACAGCCGACGGGTGTTTTTACACTGGGCAATTATATCGGGGCGGTGCGCAACTGGGCGCCGCTGCAAAGCGAATATAACTGTATTTATTGCATTGTCGATATGCACGCTATCACCGTAAAGCAAGAACCTGCCGATTTGCGCAAAAACACGCTTGGGGCATATGCCTTGTTGCTTGCCTGCGGAATCGACCCGCAAAAGTCGATAGCGTTTATTCAAAGCCACAACCCCAATCATGCCGAGCTTAGCTGGGTGCTTTCGTGTTCAACGCAGTTCGGCGAGCTTTCACGCATGACCCAATTTAAAGATAAAAGCGCAAAACACGCTGACAACATCAACGCAGGTCTGTTTACATATCCTGTTTTAATGGCGGCGGATATTCTTGCATATAACGCCGATTTAGTGCCCATCGGCGCTGACCAGAAACAGCATTTAGAGCTTGCACGCAACATTGCCGTGCGCTTTAACCAAAAATACAGCGAAACATTCACCGTGCCCGAACCGTATATACCCAAGCTCGGCGCAAGGGTAATGTCGTTGCAAAATCCCGAAAAGAAAATGTCCAAATCGGACGAAAACCCCAATGCCTGCGTGTATATTCTTGATGATAAAGATACGATAATCCGCAAATTCAAACGTGCCGTAACCGACAGCGAATCGCAGAT
This sequence comes from uncultured Oscillospiraceae bacterium, assembly GCA_964490175.1. Taxonomy (GTDB): domain Bacteria; phylum Bacillota; class Clostridia; order Oscillospirales; family Ruminococcaceae; genus RGIG3077. The sequence goes on from CAZBAI010000001.1 coordinate 16,531, forward strand.
TGTTTATCGTGAGGGCAAATCGGGCATAAATAATCTAATAACGATTTATTCGGCTGTAACGGGCAAATCCGTTGCCGATATCGAACGTGAGTTTGAAAACACAGGCTATGGCGATTTTAAAATTGCCGTGGGCGAAGCCGTTGCCGACAGTTTGCAAGGCGTGCGCACCGAATATGCAAGGCTGATTGATGACAAAGCTTATCTGCAACAGTGCTACACCCAAGGCGCACAGCAGGCATTTGCGATTTCGAGAAAGGTCGTTTCCAAGGTTTATCGCAAGGTCGGATTTATCAGTCGATAAATCGGTAAATATCAAAACAAAAGCGAAAGGGCTTGATTTTAAGCTTTTTCGCTTTAATTTTTTTATTAAAAAATTCGCACGCACTGTTTTGTGCTGATGTTGAAAACTTTTTGTATAAAATAACGAAAGACAAGCCTTTTGAAAACGTTTACAGCACTTGGCAAGTAGAAAGTGATAGTTTTGTGAAATTTTTCTTCAAAAACTCTTGACATTTTCTTTAGGGGTTGTTATAATGTCATTGTAAGGAGAGGACGAAAGGTAAAACGCTAAGAGATATACGTATTTTTTGCGGCTTTGCTTTTCGCTCACCGTGAACAAAATCGCCAAAGCGAACGCTTTGGAAAAAACATTTTAAGGAGGAATTTTATTATGAAATTCAAAGGCTTTACACTCGTTGAGCTTATCGTTGTTATCGCTATCATCGGTATTCTCGCGGCAATTCTCGTTCCCTCAATGATGGGTTATATCAAGAGCTCAAGATATAAGAGCGCAAACTCAAACGCTAAGACCGTTTTCACTTCAGCTTCTACTTACATCACAGAGTATGCTGAAAACCCCACATTCGCCGGCGGTGCAAGTGATAAGAGTGCTCCTGCAGGCGGTAGCGGTGTAGTTGGTTCTTCGGGATTCTCCAAGGGCAGCGCTTGCACATCTATTGGAATGGCGATTGATAAATACCTCGGTTCTGATGCAGAGGGTTCACATTGGTCAGTATATTGTAACGAAACATCCGTTTTCGGTGCATTTTGGTCAAAGAACGGCACATCTTACATAGGTTCTTATCCTAATTCTGTTGACCCTGATACTGCTGATGAAGATGCTGGCTTTCCTGCCGGCGGTGACACAAAAGAAGCTTATGAAACTGCATGCGGAGATGTATTTGATTGATTTTCGGTTAAGTCAAATTCCAATTTAACAAACGCAAAAAGCCCCGTAACCATTCGGGGCTTTTTTACACAAGAAAAAAACAAAAATCGAGGTGCAAAAACGTGAAAACCGCTAATTTTAAAAAGCTTTGCGGCTTTACCCTTGTCGAACTGATTGTTGTAATAGCCATAATCGGCATTTTGGCGGCAATTCTTGTCCCCTCTATGATGGGGTATATACGCTCATCACGCTTTAAAACGGCAAACAGCAACGCAAAGGCGGTTTATACCGCCGCTTCAACCTACTGTGCGGAATATGCCTCGAATTCTTCCGATGATAAGGAAGAACCGGCGAATGTTAAGGCAACTGTGCACTCGTGGAACGACGGTGCGGAAATGAAATCTATTCCCGACGCTGTCAACAAATATCTCGGCGCCGACGCCGCAGGAACGTACTTTGCCGTAGGCGTGCAAGGCGGTTTGGTTCAGGAAGCTTATTGGGCGCAAACGCTCACCACCGAATATGTCGGCTCTTATCCCGTGCCGAATAATGATGATGTGCCCAGATGGGATAATATCGAAGAATGCGTCAGCTCCGAAATCGGCGGCGATATTGACGACCAAACCTAAAATTTCAAATTGGCAGGCGCACTTTGCCGCCCTCTTTTTTAAAAATGCACCTACCTTGTTCTTCTATTTGCCGAAAGGTTGTGATTTAGTTTTATGAAAAATATCAGATTAAAAGGCTTTTCCGTCATCAAGCTGATTGTGCTTGTCGGCGTTTGCGCTTTATGTTATTTCGTGCTTTGGCCCTTGGGCAAGCAGTTGTATTATGAAAACCGATACGAAACGATGAACAACGGCGCACGCATGGTCTATGAGGCCGCCGAAAGCTATTGCAAAGGCAAACCGGCAGATTCGGTTGAATCTATCTATTGCCGCAAATTCGGCTCGTGGGACGGTAATGTGCAAAACCTTTCCGACCAAATCGACAACCGAATTACAAATGAATTTGATGATTGCTATTACACCGTAATAATTCAAGGCGGCAAGGTTCAAGCGGCTTATGTCGCAAAATCGGAAGATAGCAAAATTGTCGGCTCTTACCCCGATGAATCAAGCCTTGAATCGCACGTGCTTGAAAAACTTTCCGACCTAAAAAAATAAATTTGGTGTTGACAAATTTTAGTCGCTGTGTTATAATTATATTAGATTAAAGTAACTTTTCGTTCGGTAGGTGATTTATCGTGAAATTTAAGGGCTTTACTTTGATAGAGCTTATCGTTGTAATGGCGATTATCGCCGTGCTTGCGGGCTTGCTTGTTCCCAATATGTTCCATTATATAAATGAAGCAAAATATGATGATGCAAACTCAATGGCACGCATTGTTTATAACAGCGCCGCACAGTATTGTGTTGAATATAAGGTTAATGACGTTTGGTATATCAACAGCGATAAAACCGTTCAGGAAAAGAAAAATCCTTATGATGAAATAAATGAACAGATTATCGGCGATTTGTGCTATAATCGCTTTGAAATCGGTGAGTTTGAGCCGGATACAACTCATTCGGTTTCGCTCGGTTCACTTGAAATGGCGGCGGAAAAATACATTTCCGATAAATCTTCAATTGATACAACGGGCAGTTCAGCCATTGTCGTTATCGATAAAAACGGCACGGTCGTGCGTGCTTTTTGGGCAGATGATGCTGATTCAAAATACGTCGGCGCATACCCTAACCCCGTTGACCCCGATGAGCCGGAGTTTACTCTCATCGGCGAAGTCATCAGCAAAGCAACAACTTAGTTTTTTTGAATGTTTTTTCATTATCGAACACCTCGAAAAAGGCACCTTGCGTTAGCTCGGTGCTTTTTTCATTTTATTCAATGCAATCAAGCATGGTTTCGGCAAAAACCGCATACCCACGTGTCGGGTCATTGACAAAAACGTGCGTTACCGCCGCAACAAGCTTGCCGTTTTGAATTATGGGACTGCCCGACATACCCCGAACAATTCCGCCGCAATTTTTCAGCAACTCATCATCGGTCACTTTTACGGTTATGCTTTTCAGCCCGTCGGCGCTGTTGTAGTCGATATCTTCAATATATATATCGTATTCGCATGGCGAGCTTTGGTCGATTGTCGTCAGCATTGTCGCTTTACCGATTGAAATATCCTGCTTTAGCCCAAGTTCAATCAGCTGTGAGCCGCACTCAAATTCATCAAGATAACCGAAAACACCGCAGTCATTGTTCAAAGTGATTGTTCCGCAAATGTTTTCGTTGATAAATCTGCCGCAAAGCTCACCGGGCGAGCCTTTTTCGCTTTTGTTCACGCCGAAAATTTCAACCCCCGTGACTTTTCCGCTCAAAAGCGGCACAATTTCTTTCGTGTCGCTGTCGCATACAGCGTGACCCAGTCCGCCGAAAGCGCCGCTTTGCGGATCGTAAAATGTTACGGTGCCGATTCCGGCAGAGCTGTCACGCACCCAAATTCCTGCGCAATAGCGGTCATTTTCGTCGGAATATATCGGGGTTAGCTCAAGATTTAACTCTTCTTCATTGCGAATAACGTCAACATTAAGTGCGTCGCCGTGCGAATCGGCGATTATTTCCTGCAACTTAGAATTTGTTGAAACCTTGCAACCGTTAATTGCGGTTATCACATCGCCGATTTGCAAGCCGCTTTCGTTTGCAGGCGAAATGCCGTCAATATCGCTGATTGAAACCACCATCACTCCGTCTGACAATATTTTGATTCCAAACGGTTCGCCGCCGGCAATTACATAGCGTTTGGGAATCGCTTCAACCTCAATATCCTTTATGGGAAATACTCCGAGCAGCTTTATGGTTGCACTGCAATTTTCACTGTCTGTATTGCTGTATTCCGCATTGATTGGAAAAAACGTCGAAATCGGCGTTTCTTGCGCCGAATATATATAGTAGCTGTCGGCAAGTGCCGCATTATAATATCCGCATATTGACGTCAAAAACATTGACGGAACAAAAAGAAATGCCGCCAGCGCCTTGAAAAATTTCCTCTTTTTCATACATAACTCCTTTGCAAAATTTTTAATCACAGTTTTATGATTTGAAATTTGCTAAAGATTATGTTTGAAACTATCTTCAAATTTTTTAAAAATATGACTTTGAAGTTACAATTTTCTTAAAAAACAGCCGCTGTATCAAAAAACGATACGGCAGCTGTTTTTGTTTATTCGATTGTTACGCTTTTCATGATTTGCGGGGATATCGGCTTATCTGCATAGTTTGTTTCAACTGCGGCAATTTCATCCACAACATCAATGCCTTCTACAACCTTGCCGAAAGCGGCGTAATTTCCGTCAAGATGCGGTGAATCCTTGTGCATTATGAAAAATTGCGAACCTGCCGAATTGGGTGCCATTGAGCGTGCCATTGAAATAACGCCACGTTCGTGCTTTAAATCATTTTTCACGCCGTTTGAGGCAAATTCGCCCTTAATGCTCCAGCCCGGACCACCCATGCCTGTTCCGTCGGGACAACCTCCCTGTATCATAAATCCGCTGATGACCCTGTGGAAGCAAAGACCATTATAGAATCCGCTTTTTACGAGTTTTTCAAAATTTTCAACCGTAATCGGCGCAATTTCGGGATAAAGCTCAATTTTGATTTTTTTGCCGTTTTCCATTTCGATAACAACCATTATTATTACCTGCCTTTCGTTTTTTAATACAGTATAATACATTTTTTTATAAAAGTCAAATCCGAATATCGCCGCTGAATATTTTGGCGCTTTATCGGGCAAAACAATAATAAAAATGAGGGGAAAATCAATATGTCAACAAAATTGAGTAAAATAACCTTTCGCCTTGACAACGCACCGTCGATTCGTTCATTCGCCTCGATTGTGGGTGAAAAAGAAAGCGAAGGACCGCTTTGCGCATATTTTGATATGACGACAAAGGATGATTATTTCGGGCAGGATACTTGGGAAAAAGCCGAAAGCGAGTTTCTTAATACAGCCGTAAATACAGCTCTTGCCAAGGGCAAACTTGCACCGAAAGATATTGATATTATTTTTGCTGGTGATTTGCTGAATCAATGCATAAGCTCGACATACGGTTTGCGTGATTTTGACATTGCCGTTGTAGGAATATTCGGTGCGTGCTCAACCTTTGCGCAAGGTTTAATGCTTTCATCTCTTTTTGTGGATAATTCTCTTGCAAGCAACGTTGTCGCTGCAACATCATCACATTTTTCCACCGCCGAAAGGCAATTTCGTTTTCCGCTGTCATACGGTGGTCAACGCACGCCGACCTCACAGTGGACAGTTACAGGCTCGGGCGCGGCTGTTGTTTCACAAAGCAACGAGCCTCCGTTTGTTCGTGGCGTTACAATCGGCACGATTGTTGACCTCGGAGTCAGCGACGCCAACAATATGGGTGCGGCAATGGCGCCTGCGGCGGCACGCACGATAAAGCAATATCTTGATGACACTTCTACCAAACCAAATGATTATGACTGCATTATAACTGGTGATTTGGGCGCAGTGGGCAGTGAATTGCTGATAGAACTTTTGAAAAATGACGGTATTGATATTACCGATGTGCATTGTGATTGCGGAAAAATGATTTTTGATTCGCAAAATCAAGATACTCACGCAGGCGGCTCGGGTTGTGGCTGTTGCGCAAGTGTGATGTGCGGATATTTTTTGCCGAAAATAAAATCCGGCGAAATAAAAAACGTTTTGTTTGCGGCAACCGGTGCGCTTATGTCCACAACTGCCTCGCAACAGGGTGAAAGCATTCCGTCAATTTCACATCTGGTGCATATTTCAAGCGAAAGGGGAAAGGAAGAATGAATTATCTGATTGCGTTTGTCGTCGGCGGCTTGTTTTGTGCAATAGGGCAGGTTCTCATAGATTACACCAAGCTTACTCCGGCAAGAATTTTGGTGGCTTATGTTGTCAGCGGCGTTGTATTGGGCGCTGTGGGTCTGTATGAAAAAATCGTTGATTTTGCGGGTGCGGGCGCAACCGTACCCTTGACGGGTTTTGGAAATCTTTTAGCTAAAGGCGTAAAAAAAGCCGTCGATGAAGATGGCTTTCTCGGAATATTCACAGGTGGTTTAACGGCTTCATCGGCAGGAATTACAGCGGCAATAATCAGCGGATTGATAGTTGCGCTTTTGTTTAAGCCGAAAATGAAGCGTTAATCGGTGTTAAACTCTCTTGAAATAGTTTGCTCTATCATTGCAAGGGTTTTGTCATCATAGGTCAACTCGCCGTTGTCAATCATCAATGCGGCACCGTAGATGATGGCACGCACAACAAAGGTTTTTCGTTTTCGCACTTCAAACGGCATTTCGACTTCACGGCAATATTTTTCAATAAGTTTTACGGTTTCGGCGCTGATTTGCAGTCGTGATTCCTGCTGTGAAGCGCTTAAACGGCTGCTGCTGATCATAATGATTGTGCGAAATTCGGGATTTTCCACCAAAAATCTGATATAATCAATGCAGATAAGCTCAATTTTGCGTCTTATTGAAATATCGGGCATTTCAAGTATAACACGCTGTCTTGCATACCATTGCTCGCAGATATATTTGAAAATTTCGAGGATAAAGTCTTGATTGTCTTTAAAATGCTTATACGGTGCGCCGCTGCTCAAATTGCAGTGTGCGGCAACTCTTCGCATTGAAAAATCCTGCAAGCCGTTGTCACGGATTTCTTTAATTCCCTGAATTATCAGCATTTCTTTTGCGTTCACAAGCCTTCCCTCCATTTCCGAATTTCATATATTTTGTTTTTTTATGATAGCATATTTTGGCAATAATGTCAAATTGACTTGACATTATCGCAATCGTCTTGACATTGCTTTGGTGCAGTGATATAATGATTTTGGTAAGCAGTGCTTACCAAAATCAGATATATATCGGAGGACAAAATGGGAAACAATTTCAGAATAATGACCGATTCAAGCTGTGATATGCCGGCAAAAATGGCGAGCGAGCTTAATATTGCCGTTGTACCGCTTTCATTCACGAGAACAGACGGAAAAACATATACCAATTATCTTGATGAAAGAGAAATCACCTTAAAGGAATATTATGAATATCTTCGAGGCAAGGGCAACAGCGCAAAGACCTCTGCGCCGAGCATTGAACTTTTCATGAACGCCATGGAAGAAATTTTAAATGAAGGTGATGATGTACTCTATCTCGGATTTTCAAGCGGATTGAGCGCAACATATCAATCCGGCGCCGCCGCTGCCAACGAGCTTAGAGAGAAATACCGAGAGCGCAAAATTATTACAGTTGATACGCTTTGCGGCAGCGGAGGACAAAGTCTGGTGGTCGCACTTGCCGCAAAAAAGCGTGAAAGCGGAGCTTCGATTGAAGAAACGGCAGAATACGTAAAGTCGCTTATTCCCAAACTTTGCCATGTTTTCACGGTAGAAACGCTTGAGTATTTGCAGCGTGGCGGAAGAGTTTCGAGGGCAACAAAAATTGTCGGCGGATTGCTGAATATTAAGCCCGTTATGCACGTGAATTACAGCGGAAAGCTTGAAAAAATAGGCATTGCCAAGGGCAGAAAGGCTTCGATTGAGGCGCTTAAAGACAGATGTGTAAGCGGCGTTATCGACGCTTTGGAGATGATATTTATTTGTCATGCCGATTGTGAATCCGACGCACTTGCGCTTAAAAATATGCTTGAAAAAGAAATTAAAGCCGCAAATATCGTTATAGGAAACATGGGCCCGGTAATCGGCACGCACACAGGCCCCGGTGGACTTGCGCTTTTTTATGTCGGCAACAACAAATGATAAATGGGTGCAAATTTTTGTTAAAAACACCTCGGAAAGCATATGGCGTTTTCCGAGGTGTTTGTGATTATTTGTTGTTTTTGGAATCAAGCATTTCAAAGAGATCGTCATAGCTTGAATCGTTAAGAGCGTTCATAACCGGGTTGTTTATAACGGGATTATTAAGCAAAGGATTATCTATAACGGGAGGCTCAAAGCTCGGCGCTTCGGGTTCGGAAGAGCCGAAGTCGGAATCCTCAAAGCCTGCGGCGATTACGGTGATAATCATTTCATCCTGCAAGTCTTCTTTAAATGCAGTACCCCAAATAAATTCAACATCGGGAGCGGCGTGATCGCTGATTTCTTTCGTTACCGCATTTACTTCTTCGGCAAGAACGTCCTCGCTCATTACGATGTTAATGAGCAATCTCTTAGCGCCGGAAATTGAGGTTTCAAGAAGCGGGCTGGTGATGACGGCTTCTGCGGCTTCTTTTGCCTTGTCCTTTCCTGAGCCGTGACCGATTGCCATGTGAGCATAGCCTGCGCCTTTCATGATTTCGGAAACGTCGGCAAAATCAAGGTTGATGAAGCCTTCGTCAACGATAAGGTCGGAAATGCTCTTAACGCCGGTTTTGAGTATATCATCAGCCAGAGAGAAAGATTCACGCATTGTCAGGGGCTTGTTCACGCTGAGGAGCAACCTTTCGTTAGGGATAACGATGAGCGAATCGACGTGCTTTTTAAGCTCCGTGATACCTCTTTCCGCCTGAAGCATTTTTTGCTGTTGTTCAAAAAGAAAAGGCTTTGTTACAACGGCAACCGTGAGGATGTCCATTTCTTTGGCGATTTCCGCAATAACCGGAGCTGCGCCCGTGCCCGTGCCGCCACCCATGCCGGCGGTAATGAAAATCATATCGGCATCTTTGAGTGCGGATTGAATTTCTTCTCGGTTTTCTTCGGCGCTGCGCTGACCGATTTCCGGCTTGTTGCCCGCTCCTCTGCCTCGTGTGAGCTTAGTGCCTATCTGAATTTTCGATGTAGCCTTTGAATTTCTCAAAGCAGCCGCATCGGTATTTACAGATATATACTCAACATTTTTAACGCCTGCCGTAACCATGCAGTTTAAAGCGTTTCCGCCGCCGCCGCCGACGCCTACAACCTTGATGTTGACGTTTGGTGCGAGTGTGTCGGTGTTGTCAAAAACAAAACTTGACATTTTCCATCCTCCTGCTTTTTTCTTTATATTCCGTTTATATTCGTGCTCATTTTGAGCAATTAAAATGCACAATATTATATTAGCACAATTCAATAGAAATTTCAAGCGATTTATAAAATTTTTCTAAATTCATTAAAATAACAAGATATGGGGCGCTTGATTTGTGCAAACAATCAAAAAACGCAAGATATACGTATTACAAAGCCCCAGTTCTCTTAAATATGCAAAATTCGGATAATACTCAAAGCAACGGTTTATTCATCATTTTGCTTTTGCGCTGCGGTGCTTTTGTTGTGTTCATATTGGCGCATACTTTCATCGCTGACAAAATGCCCCTCGCCGTTTTCGTCAATCATAAGCACGCCGGCTGCGTTTGAGCCGATTTTATTGCTTTCAAAAACACTTTTTGCATATTCGATCTTATATGATATATTTGAAGAATTGCCTATGATAACCTCGATACGGTCGTCATAATTCAATGAAATATCATATTTATCGGAAAGGTCAACCGATATAATTCCGTCGATTTCGCTTTTATCAAAAGCTTTTTTGATAGAAGCTAAGATATCCGCTTTGTTTGATTCTTTATCCTTTAAAATCGAAAAGGGGAGCACGCTTTCAGGCTCGATTCCGTATACAGTCAAAAGACCGTCAATCGGCGAAACAAGCAAATCAAGCACCTTACCGTTTTGCGAAACTATCAGGTAGCCGTCTTGGGTTTTTACGTTATAGCACGGCTTGGTTTCCGTCACCGTAATCACAACCGTTGTGGGAAACTGCTTTTTCACGCTGACGGTTTCGACATACAAAAGGCTGCCCAAAACTTTTTCCTCTGCTTTTGAGTAGTCTGCCCTGATGATGTTTTCGCCCGTTTTTATACCGCTTGCCTCGATGATATCCGCATCGTTATAGGGCGTTTGACCGTTTACGATAATTTTGTCGGTTTTAAACAAAACGGTAAGCGACAAAGCAATGCCCACCACAGTCACAAGTATAAGCACAAGCACATAATAAAGTGAAAGATTTTTTTTGCTTGTGCGTTTTTTCTTCCGTGCACCTCTTTGCTCGGGTGCGTCGCTTTTTATAATATCTCTCATCAAAAATCCTTTTAAAAAAATTATTCTCTTTTTATATTTGCGCCAAGCGCTGTAAGATAATCTTCAATTGCCTCATAGCCTCTGTCGATGTGTGATATTTCGCAAATTTCACTGCGCCCCGATGCCGAAAGCGCCGCAATTGCAAGTGCCGCACCGCTGCGCAGGTCGGTTGCGCAGACCCGTGCGCCCGAAAGCTCATCAACGCCTTCGATAATCGCCGCTTTGCCTTCAACCCTTATATCTGCACCCATTTTGCACATGGCATCGACATGGCGAAAGCGTGATTCAAAAATATTTTCGACAAAAACGCTTGTGCCCGAAGCTTTTGCGAGAACAGCCATTGTAATCGCCTGTATGTCTGTCGGAAATCCCGGGTGCGGCATTGTGCGAATAGTTTTTACGCTTGAAAGCCTTTTGGCGGCGTTTATATAAATTTTGTTTGAATATGAATACAGCTTGCAGCCCATTTGTTCATAAATCGGGAGAAAGGATTCCATATCCTCATAGTTCACTTTGTCGATAATGCCTTCGCCCCTTGTTGCGGCAATCGCCCCGATGTATGTACCTGCGGCGATTCTGTCCGGCATTATGCTGTATTCGCATCCGTTGAGTTTTTCAACGCCCTCGATTATGATTTTGCTTTGCCCCGCATTTTTGATTTTTGCGCCGCATTTGTTGAGAAATGCCGCAAGGTCTTTAATTTCCGGCTCTTTAGCGGCGTTGCAGATAATCGTTTCGCCCTTTGCTTTTACTGCCGCAAGCAGAATGTTTTCGGTTGCGCCGACCGAGGGGAAAGGCAGATTGATTTTTGCGCCGAAAATGCCGTTTGGCGAATCGCAAATCAAAGCGCCGTGACTTTCGTTTATGCGAACACCCATTTTTTTCAGTGCGGCAATGTGCATATCAATAGGTCTGGGACCTAATTCACAGCCGCCCGGATAATAAAGCGTGCATTTGCCCGCAGAGCCTAATACTGCGCCCAAAAAAATAATCGACGAGCGCATTTTCATCATCAATTCTTCGGATATTTCCGTGCCGCCGTCATCACTGCGCTCAAGCGAAATTTCGTTGCCGTCAACGCAAGCTTTGACACCGAGTGCGGATAAAATCCTGCAAGCGCAAAACACGTCGCTTATGGCAGGGCAGTTTTGCAGGTGAGTTTTTCCCGATAAAAGCACTGCCGAGGCAAGAATCGGGAGAACGCTGTTTTTTGCGCCTTGAACGGAAATTTCGCCGTGCAGAGGCTTGTTGCCTTCTATGATAAGCTTTTGCATATTTATTTGCACCACCGTTTGCAGTATGTATTTTGATATGCCATACTATGCAATTTCGGGCGCTGCGGTGAAAACCGTAATTAAGTGATTATGCCTTGGCGTTTTGCAAAACAATATCCAAAATGCGTTTTTGCGTATCGGAGATAGAAAGCGAGTTTGAATTTTTAGACATTTCCGTCAGCTTTAAGGGGTTTTCGTAAAAGTTTTTGACAGTATCTATCAGCAATTTAGGGGTAAGGTCTTTTTGTTCGATAAGCACTGCGGCGTTTGCATCGGCAAGCACCTTTGCGTTGTAATATTGATGATTTCCGGCAAGGTGCGGTGCGGGAATCAGCACAGCCGCTCTGCCTCTTGCTTCAAGCTCTGCAAGGGTTGCCGCACCGCTTCGGCAAATCACCAAATCGGCGCACGCCATGCACGTGTCCATATTATGTATATATTCGCTGATTTTCAGCCGCTCATTTGATGTATCGATATTTCTTTCGCGCATAAATCTCGGAAAATCATTGTGTCCGTTTGATCCGTAAGCGTGAATATGGTTGATTTTTAAATGATTTTTCGTGTGCCATTCTATAAGCTCGGCAACGTTTTCGTTTATGCATTCCGAGCCTAAGCTTCCGCCAAAGGAAAGAATGCACATACTGTCGTCAAAGCCAAGCTCACGCCTTGCCTCTTGCCGATTTTTTGAAAGAATCGAGCTTCGCACGGGAAGCCCCGTTACTGTATATTTTACATCTTCATCAAGATATTTTGCGGCGTCTTTTACGGTTAGCATAACGCATTTTGCGTGCTTTGAAAGCAACCTTGTGGTCACTCCCGGGTAGGCGTTTTGCTCATGAATTATTGTCGGAATGCCCATTTTTGCCGCCTTTAAAATCACAGGTCCGCTAACATAGCCGCCCGTGCCGATGGCGATATCCGGCTTAAAGCTGTCGATAATTTGCTTTGCCCTGTGGCCTGAGGTTGTCAGATATCCGACGGCTTTGACGTTGTTTTTTATGTTGCGCAGATTGAGCTGCCGCTGAAAGCCTTTAACCTTGATAGGCGCAAAGTCAAATCCTGCCTGCGGAATAAGTTTTGCTTCCATTCCGAAAGGCGTGCCGGCAAACAAAAATTCGGCATTGTCAACATTTTCTTTAATGATTGAAGCAATGGCAAGCGCAGGATTGATGTGACCTGCCGTGCCGCCTGCTGCCAAAAGAACTTTCATAATCAAACTCCTTCAATAAGCGTTTTGCCCTGTTATTTAAATTTACCGTCGCTAATTATCAATAAGGGCTTGCCGTGATATGTTGAGCATTATGCCCATTTGAGCCAACTGCATTATAAGCGCCGTGCCGCCGTAGCTGAAAAACGGCAAGCTTATGCCCGTGTTGGGAATAGCGTTTGTTACAACGGCAATATTAAGAAATGCCTGAATGCCGATTTGAACCGTAAGCCCGACAGCGAGCATCATTCCGAATTTGTCGCTTGCCTTTGAGGCAATGTAAAATCCTCTGAACACAAACAGCACAAACAGTATTATTACGACCATTGCGCCTACAAATCCCAATTCTTCACAGACGATTGCAAAAACAAAGTCGTTTTTACTTTCCGGCAAATAAAGATATTTTTGACGGGAATTGCCCAAACCCAACCCGAAAACGCCGCCCGAGCCTATGGCAATCAGCGATTGACAGGTTTGCCATGTCGTATCGAGCATATCGGAAAACGGATCACGCCAAGATTCAAAACGTTTCGCAAAATAAGTAAAGCCCTGAACGTTCATTTTGTAAAGCACAAAAGCACCAATGCCCGCAGCACCGACTGCCAAAAGCGACAGAAGATGAAGAACCTTTGCGCCGCCGACAAATATCATAACAAAAGCAATTGTGCATATCAGCAGTGTGCACGAAAGGTGAGGCTGTTTCATCAGCAGCAAAACAATGGGTGCCAAAAATGCTCCGAACATTAAAATGCCGCACTTGAATTTTTTCATGTCATCATAGTTTCGTGCTATCAAATAGGAAAAAAATATGATGATTCCGAGCTTCATAAGCTCGGAGGGCTGAAATTCCGGCAAACTGCCGAATTTTAGCCAGCGTGTTGCGCCGTTGTGCGTTACGCCGATTTTCGGAATTGCAACGAGTATAAGCAAGATAAGCGGCACAAAATAGCAGGCAAGCGCAACGAATTTCTTTTGCAGAATGTGATAATCGAAATAGCTGAAAAAAAGCATTGCCACAAGCCCGAACACAGCCAATGCGGCTTGCTTTTTCATATAATAAGCACCGTCGCCGCCTGTTGTTTCGACCTCGTAAAGTGCCCAAACATAGCTTGCGGAAAACATCATGACTATTCCGAAAACGAGCAAAACCATTACTATCATGAGAAACGGCAGGTCGATAACGCCGCTTTTAATGCGTGCCTTGGCTTGCACACGTCTGGCTTTTGCAACACGCACGCTTTTTTTGGAAGAAATATTCTTTTTTGCTTTGCCGATATCGGCGGAATGTTGCTGCGCCATGAAAAACCTCCGTTTAAATATTTAAATGCACATAGGCATTAGTGAATAGACTGCATAAAAATCGCAATTGCGGCAAAAATCAGCCCCGACAGTGAAAAAGTGATTACGATTTTGTATTCGGAAAAGCCGCAAAGCTCAAAATGATGATGAATCGGCGACATTTTGAAAATACGTTTTTTTGTGGTTTTGTAAGAAATCACCTGCAAAACAACGCTCATTGCTTCACAAAAATATACAGCGCCTATGAGCACCATGAGAAGGTGACAATGCGTTGCGATTCCGATTGCCGTGAACGCTCCGCCGAGATACATAGAGCCGGTGTCACCCATAAAGCATTTTGCCGGGTGCAGATTCCATATAAGAAAGCCTATGCAGCCGCCTGCAATTGCAAACGCATAAAGTATAAGCTCATTTGAGCCTGAAAAATCAAGCTGCGAGCACAAAAGCGCCAAGCCGAGCATTGAAACTACGGTGACGGTTGAGCAAAGCCCGTCGATGCCGTCGGTGAGGTTGACGGCGTTGGTCATAAATACCATAAAGAGCAGAATAAGCGGATAATACGCAATTGAAAGCTCTAATTTGAAGAAGTAAAAGTCGATATAGGTTTGCGTGTCGCCAAGTGCATAAAGCATTGCCAAAAATGCGGCGCCGAACACAATCTGAAAAAACATTTTTTGCTTTGCGCTAAGACCGAGATTTTGCTTTTTTACTGCCTTTATGTAGTCGTCCGCAAAGCCTATGGCACTGCACGCAAGGGCATATAAAACGCAGGCGACAAGCTTTAGTGCGCCGTTGTTTATATTATCACTCAAGATATCGGCAAACCGAAAACGGTATGTTAAATATCCGAGAATTACGGAAACAACGCTTGCGATAATGAACATAAAACCGCCCATTATCGGCGTTCCCTGCTTTGATTTATGCCAATTCGGACCTATATCGAGAATTGTTTGACCGAAGTGGATTTTTTTTAAATACGGTATCAGTACAATACCGATGAGAGCGGATAAAGCAAATGCGGTAAGCGATACCGCAATGCTGAGAAAATACTGCATTTGGTTTTACGTTCCTTTCCCTTATGATAATATATCGCCGAAAAGGGATTTGATCACATTTTCAAGGTGCATGCCTCGGCTTGCTTTGAACAGTATGACATCGCCTTTGCGAATAAACTCTTTTAAATTGCGGGTAAGCGTTTCGGGGTTGAAAAAATTCTTTGTCGCCTTGCCCTTAATGCCGGCAATTCGTGCGATATATTGGCTTTGCGTGCCCAAGCAGAAAACTGCGTCTGCCGAGCTTTGCGCACAGTATTCGCCGACTGCGCAGTGCAATGCCTTTGAATGCTCTCCTAATTCCAGCATATCGCCCAAAACGGCGATTTTTCGCTTGCCGTCAATCAAATCAAGCATATTAAGAGATGCTTTCATAGAATCGGGGCTTGCGTTATAGCAATCGGCAATAACTTTTATGCCGTTTATATCAATAATATTTTGCCGTATTGAGCTTGCTTTAAACTTTAAAAGTGCAGATTGTATCTGCGCATTTTCGAGCTTGCAGATTTTACCGACCGCAAAAGCGCACAGTGCGTTCAAAACATTATGCATTCCCGCAGTGTTGAGAGTTACATCACATTTTTCTTGACCGAAAATCATCGTAAATTCGGTCTTTGAACCGTTTGAAACTATATCGGCGGCTTTGAAGTCGGCATCTGTATTTTCTATGCCGTAAGTTACAACATTGCGATTAAGATTTGATTTTTGCGCAAAAAGCAAATCGTCATCGGCGTTTATGACAAGGGGCATATCATCGCTCATTGAGTTTAAAATTTCAAGCTTTGCTTTAAGTATGCCCTGTTTTGAACCTAAATTTTCAATGTGCGACCAGCCGATATTCGTAATTACGGCGACATTAGGTTTTGCGATATTTGTTAAATAGTCGATTTCGCCGAAATGATTCATACCCATTTCGATAACAGCCGCTTCATAGGTTGAATTAAGCTCAAAAAGGGTTTTCGGCAAGCCTATGTGATTGTTGTGATTGCCTTGGGTTTTAAGCGTTTTGTATTTTTCGCCCAAAACAAGCGCTATCATATCCTTTGTTGTGGTTTTTCCGACGCTGCCGGTTACTCCCACAAGAATCGGCGAAAACTTTTCTCTGTAGCTTCTTGCAATATCGCCCAAAGCCTTTGTCGTGTCATTTGTCAAAAGGCATGGAACACCGTTAATCGCATATTGCGAAACAACGGCGCACGCACCGGCTTTAACGGCACTTTGCGCAAAATCGTGCCCATCAAAATTAGCCCCTTTTAACGCTATAAAAACACTGCCGGGCACAATTGCCCTTGTGTCGGTCGAAATATCGCAAACGGCACAGTCAATCGGACATTCACAGCCCAATATATCGGCAATTTCTTTTGTTGTAAGGTTTTCCGTCAAAGCCTGCTCAATCCTTCCGCAACAATTTCTCTTTCGTCAAAATGAATTTTTTCTCCGTTTGCAAGCACCTGATAATCTTCATGACCCTTGCCCGCAAGCACGATAACATCGCCGGACTGTGCGTTTTCGAGCGCATAATATATGGCGCTTTTTCTGTCGGTGATTCTGACAAATTCGCATTCGCCGATGCCTTCTATTATATCGTTTATAATTTCGTCAGGCGCTTCGTTTCGGGGATTATCCGAGGTGATTATAAGCAAATCGGCATATTTGGAAGCAGCATTTCCCATTAAGGGACGTTTGGTTTTATCTCTGTTTCCGCCGCAGCCGAAAAGGCAAATAAGCCGATTTTCGGTAAAAGTTTTTATTGCCGCCAGAATGTTTTCAAGTGCGTCGGGCGTGTGCGCATAGTCGCAAATCACGGAAAAATCCTTGTCGGTAGGAATAATTTCGCATCTTCCCTTTGTGCCTTTGTAGCTTGACGCCGCTTCGATGATTTTTTCAATCGGCATACCCAATTTAAGGCAAGCGCCCATTGCCGCAGTGGCGTTTGATATATTAAACAGCCCCGGCATATGAAGATTTACAAAATATGATTTGTCGCCCGTGCAAAACCAAAAGCTGCTTCCTGCGGCGTTTGTTCTAATAGCGTCGGCGTAAAAATCCGCCTTTTTGCGATTTGAAAAAGTATATTTATTGCAGTTGATTTCGTTATAAAGCCTTTCGCCGTAGGCATCGTCAATGTTGCATATGGCAACGTCGCAAATCTGGAAAAGCTGTTTTTTGGCGTTGTAATAGTCCTCCATATCGTTGTGATAATCGAGATGATCGGGCGTTAAATTCGTGAAAACGCCGATTCCGAAAGAGGCGGGACCGATTCTTTTTTGCTGCAAGCCGAAGCTTGAAACTTCCATGACTGCGTGCGTGCAACCGGCTTTTACCATTTTTGAAAGAAGCGAGAAAAACTCAAACGTCAAGGGCGTGGTGTTTTTTGCAGGAATAATTTCATCGCCTATTTCATTTTGAATAGTGCCGATAAGACCGACTTTGCAGCCGTTTTCCGTCAAAATGTGCTTGATGATTCCCGTAACGGTGGTTTTGCCGTTCGTGCCGGTAACGCCGATAAGTTTTAGCTTTTTTTCCGGATTGGAAAACCATTTTGCGCACAGCACGCCGTAATACTGTCTTGTGTCGCCGACAACAAGCTGTCTTTCAAGACCTAAATCACGTTCGACAATAACCAGTGCGGCACCGTCGCAAAGTGCCTTTTTTGCAAATTCGTGTCCGTCAAAGCTTGAACCCTTTATGCAGACGAATATGCAGTTTTTTTCGATTTTTCTTGAATCGTCCGTAATTGCCGAAATTTCACAATTTTCAATCGGCAGTATTGACGTGTTGTCAAAAAGGTCAAAAAGTTTCATAGACATTTTCCTTTCCGAAAAAAGTTCTTTAAGTTTATCGACTTTATAATATATCAGCCCATATCAGCCCGAATCGCCGTCGATTGCAAAATACAGTTCGATAATCGAACCCTTGGCAATGCTTTCGCCATAGGCTATGCTTTGGGTGTGAACGGTTGCGCTTGAGTTTGACGAAGCGCCTGTAAGTGTGTAGTTCAGCCCGATTGAAGCGAGCGTTGAGTTCGCCTGATAGAGCGACATTCCCGTAAGGTCGGGTACTGTGACAGGCTCTTGCGTTGTTTCGGCTTCTGTATATATATATACCGTTCCGTCGGCAGGCATTTTGCTGTCGGCTATCGGCATTTGCGCATAAACGGTATCGCCGTCGCCGATAACCTCATAGTTAAAGCCTGCACCTTGGATTTTTAAAATTGCGTTTTCGGTGCTCAGTTCAACCAGCGAGGGCACGGAGATATCAAGGGTGAGAAGCTCTTCATCTGAGTATTCGGGGTAATATCCCAAGTAGGGGAGAATATCGGTCATTATCGCTCTTGCGGTCGGCACGGCGACAATGCTTGCATAATAGTCGCCCGTTGTCGGCTCATCAACCATAATCAGCATAATGATTTCGGGGTCATAGGCAGGTGTAAAGCAACAATAAGAAGCAACATAAAGGTCATCTCTGCCTTGTGCGTTGTTTTCGTCCTGCTTTTGCGAAGTTCCGCTTTTTCCGCCGATGCTGTAACCCTTTATGTAGGCGTTGCTGCCGCCGTTTGTTTCAACAACGTTTTCAAGTGCGTCACGCATTATTTCCGAAGTTTCTTCGGAGATGACCTGCCTTACAACGTCGGTTTCGTGCTTCCATGTAACGTTTCCGTCAGAATCGACGATTTTGTCAACAACATACGGTGTTACGAGATATCCGCCGTTTATGCAGGCGGCATATGAGGTTATCATTTGCAGTGGGGTGACTTTATTTGTCTGTCCGAATGAGCATGATGCAAGCTCTACCGGTCCCATTCCCTCATAGCTTTGATAAATGCTTGTTGCTTCAAAAGGCAAATCGATTCCGGTTCTTTCGGTAAGACCGAAAGCTTTGAAATAATCGCTGAAAGTGCGTGCGCCGAGCCTGTCGGAAATGGAGATGAATGCGGGGTTGCACGAGTTTGCAAGCGCTTCAAAAAAGTTTTGCGTGCCGTGTCCGCTGGCTTTCCAGCAGTGAAAGGTCGTTCCCGAAACGTTTGTGTCACCGCAGCTGAACATATCGGTAAGAGAAATTGCTTTTTCCTCCAATGCCATAGAGCCGGTGACGACCTTGAATACCGAGCCGGGGTAATATATTTCGGTAATGCATTTGTTTTTCCATTGCGTTTCTCTTGCCGCAATATATGCCTCTTGATATTCGCTTTCGCTTAGCAAATCAAGCTGTGCCTGAACGTTTTTGTCATAAATAACGCTCGGGTTGTTAAGGTCAAAGCCCGGCACGGTCGCCATTGCGAGAATAGCGCCTGTATTGCAGTCCATAATAATTCCGCAGGTGCGCTGCGCCACGATTTGGTCTTCAACGACATCGGCAAGATTTTTTTCAAGATAATATTGCAGATTTATGTCCAGCGTCAAGTAAATGTCGCTGCCGTTTTGCGCTTCATAAAGCTTTTTGTATTCATAAGCCATTTCATCGCCGTTTGCATCTGTGGCGGTGATGATTCTTCCGTCGGTGCCGGTCAGTTCATCGTCATATTGATATTCAATACCGTATTGACCCACACCGTCGCCGTTGGTAAAGCCGATGACCGATGCGGCAAGTTCGTTTTGCGGATAATAGCGTTTTGTATCTTCAACCGTGCTGATGCACCTTATGCCGTATTCTTCGATGAAAGCGTAAATGTCATCAACGACCGATTGCTCAACCTGTGATTTTAAAACCTCATATTGGCTTGATGTTTTGCCCAAAGCCTGTGTCACCTTTGCTTGGTCGATATCGAGCTTTTCGGCAAGAGTTGAGGTGATAAGCGCCGAATTTTCGGTATCGTATTTTTGGTAAAGCGATGGGTCTACAAATACTTTATATACCGTTGCGCTTGCGGCGAGAAGCTCGCCGTTGGAGTCATAAATCGAGCCTCTGCTTGCGGAAATGCCGACAGTGCTGAACTGCGTTTCGTTTGCAAGTTTTTTATATTTATCGCTTTGCGTAACGGCGGTTGCGAAAAGATGACCGACAATCCATATTACAAACACAATAATTACCGAAAACACAAAGATATTCAGCCGCCGAATCATCGAAGTTGTAGGTTTGTTAGCCATTGCAAGTCCTCACTTTCTTAAATATCGGTAAAAAACGACTGATATTGCCGTTAAATTTATCATTTTTACCGTCATTTCACTTGTTCTACATAAATTCGTCTTTTTTGTAAAAATCTCTATATAGCAAGGAAAGCCAACGCAAAGGTTGACTGTCCTAAAGGTATTATATTTGCTTAGCCCATGATATATTCCGCAAAATCGTCAAATTTGTCCTTTATTTTGACAAATATATTGGATTTTTCCTCCGTGGTTTGAAGCACGGCGTCTTGCTGAACACTGATGTATTCGATTTGCGAGCTGTCGATTTTCTCCAATCCGAGAACGTCCTCGGCATAATTTTCGACGTTTTGCTTTGAAGTCATGCTCTGGATTTCACTTTGCATTTTAACATTTTCGCTGTTGATAAGCTCAAGCTGTGCGGTTGTGGTCGAAAGCTCGTTGTAAAGGTCGGCTTCTCTGAGTTTGCCCGCAATCATAAAGCAAAGCAGAGCGCACACGGCGGCAGAAAGAGCCACAACCTTTAGCGGCACAGCTCTTTTGCGTACCGCTGTGTTGCTTTTAATGCGCTTTATTTGCTCTTTGCTGAGTTGCTTTGCAGGCGACTCTTCGTATTCCGGAGCGGTTTGATAAGCAAGATTGGACTGTGCCATTTTAAAATTCCTTTCTATTGTTTGCGTTTATTTGATTTTTTCTATTACTCTGAGCTTTGCACTGCGTGAACGCAGATTATCGTCAAGCTCACATTTGCCGGCTGTAATCGGCTTTTTGAAAAGCAATTTGCCGTTTGGGGTTTTTCCGCATACACATTGCGGAAACTGCGGTGGGCAGGTGCAGCCCGTGCAATACTGTGCAAAGCGCTTTTTTACAATTCTGTCTTCAAGCGAGTGAAAGGTGATTACCGCAAGGCGACCGCCGATTTTCAGCGAATCAAATGCGGCGTCAAGCCCTATGGATAAATGCTCAAATTCATTGTTTACCGCAATTCTTATGGCTTGAAAAGTCTTTTTGCACGGATTTTTCTCTCTTCTGTATGAAGCGGGAACGTTTTCTTTTATAATTTCGGCAAGCTGCAAGGTAGTTTCGATTTTGCTTTGCTCACGCCGATTCACAATGCCTCTTGCGATGCTTTTTGCGTTTTTTTCTTCACCGTATTCAAATATGATTTTTGAAAGTTCATCAAGGCTGTATGTGTTGACAATATCTGCGGCACTCAAACCGTTTTTGCTCATCCGCATATCAAGCATAGCGTCATTGTGATATGAAAAACCACGCTCGGCGCAGTCAAGCTGATATGAAGAAACGCCCAAATCCATTAAAATGCCGTCAACACCGTTGATTTTCAGTTCGGCAAGAACCTCTCTCAATTCCGAATAATTTCTATTGACGACCTGTGCGTTATATTCGGCAAGGCGGCTTGCTGCCACGGCTACCGCCTCGGGATCTCTGTCAAGCGCTATCAGGCGACCGTTTTGCAGCCTTTGCGCTATAAGCTTCGAGTGCCCCGCACCGCCTGCCGTGCAGTCAACATAAATCCCATCGGGCTTTATATCAAGCGCCTGTATACATTCGTCAGCCAAAACAGGTAAATGCTTAAATTCCATTTTTCAATCTTTCATTATATCAGAAGCCGAGTTTTGTCATTGTTTCGATGATATCGTCTTCGCTCATGGCGGAGTTCATATCCTCCCAACGCTGTTTGTCCCATATTTCGGCTTGCGTTGCTCTGCCGATTACCACAACGTCATGCTCAAGTCCGGCATAAGCACGCAACTTTGGCGAAATCAGTATTCGGCCTTGCTTGTCCGGCTCAACCGTGGTGGCGTTTGAAAACACAAATCTTTGCATATTTCTGCTTTCGGTAGCGGGCAAGTCTTTTACTTTTTTCACAAGCTCTGCCCAGTCTTTATTTGTATAAACGGCAAGGCAACCGTCAAATCCTCTTGTGACAACAAAGCTTGTGCCGAAAATCGCTTTCAGCTTTGTCGGAAAATTCATTCTTCCCTTGGCGTCAATCGTGTGATTGTATTCGCCCATAAGAAATTCCGCAGTGCAGTTTTCAAAGATATCGTCCAAGCCTTGTCACCTCCGTTCGGATTTTTGCGGTTGTTGAGTGAAAAATTAACCCAGATAACCCACTTTTAACCACCGTAGGTTAATTATACAACACGCAATCCGAAAAATCAAGACATCACAGAAAATTTTTGAATATAAATCATTTATAAATTTATCACAGGCGTTTTGTGCATATTCAACAAATTTGAAGATCTCGATTCGGCAAATGAGGTCTTTTACGGTTTAAAAAAAGGCTTTTAGGCACAAAAAACCTCCGAATCGAATTGATTCGGAGGATGTTTGCAAATATTCTGTTTTAGTGGATTTTAGAACCGCAAGGGGCGTCATCGCTTGCAAAAATAACCTTTGCGGAGCCATTTGGCATATCGGCGGCACAAATCATGCCGTTGCTTGTAAGTCCCATCATCGTTCTGGGTTTTAAATTTGCAACAAACATTACCTTTTTGCCGATTAGGTCGCAGGGCTGATACCATTGAGCAATGCCCGAGCAAATCTGCCTGCCGCCCATTCCGTCATCAAGCTGTAAAACAAGCAATTTTTTAGACTTCGGTGCTTTTTCGCATTTGATGACCTTGCCGACACGCAAATCAACTTTTGCAAAATCATCGATTACAATTTCATCGGCAATAGGCTCCACTTCGGCTTGAGCTTCCGTGTTTTCCTGCACTTGCGGCATTTTTGCGTTAATTTCCTTCAAAAGCTTTTCCGTATCAAGTCTTGTGAAAAGCACTTTGGGAGTGCCGACGTTTTTGCCGCTTGATATTTTTCCGAAACCGTTAAGGCTGTCATAATCGGCGATATCCGTGCCGATTTGTTCAAAAATAGATTTTGCCGTTTCGGGCATAAACGGTGAAATCAAAATCGCAATAAACCTAATGCTTTCAAGCAAATTATAAAGCACCGTGCCGAGCCTGCCGCATAGAGCTTCGTCTTTTGCCAAAGCCCACGGCATTGTTTCGTCAATATATTTATTACTGCGCCTTGCCAAATTCATAACGCTGTCGAGAGCGTCGCTGATTCGGTATTCGTTAAAGGCGCAGTCAACCTTTTTCACGGTTTCGAGGGAAAAGTCGCAAAGCCCGTCATCAACGGCTTCTTTGCAGGTGTTTTCGGGAATAACGCCGTCAAAGTATTTGTTTACCATGGCGACTGTTCTGTTTACAAGATTGCCCAAGGTGTTGGCAAGATCGGAATTATAGCGCTCAAAAACGGTTTCGTAGGTTATCGAGCCGTCCGAAGCATACGGCATTTCGGCAAGCAGATAATAGCGCACCGCATCAACGCCGATAAGCTTTACCAAATCGTCGGCATAAATTGTATTTCCTCTGGATTTTGACATTTTGTCATTGCCGAAGAGCATCCACGGATGACCGAAAATCTGTTTTGGGAGCGGTTCGCCGAGAGCCATGAGCATAATCGGCCAATAAATCGAGTGAAAACGTACGATATCCTTGCCGATGATATGCACATCGGCGGGCCAATATTTGGAATAATCGTCGGAATTGTTTCCGTCTGCGGTGTATCCGAGCCCTGTAATGTAGTTTGAAAGCGCATCTATCCACACATATATAACGTGCTTTTCGTCAAAACTTACCGGCACGCCCCATTTGAATGATGAGCGTGAAACGCACAAATCCTGCAAGCCGGGCTTGATGAAGTTGTTGAGCATTTCTTTTTTGCGGCTTTCCGGATAAATAAAATCGGGGTTTTGTTCGATATAATCTTCAAGCTGCTTTTGATATTTTGAAAGCCGCAGGAAGTAAGCTTCCTCCTTTGCGGGCTTTACCTCTCTGCCGCAGTCGGGGCATTTTCCGTCAACTAATTGCGATTGCGTCCAAAAGCTTTCGCATGGGGTGCAGTAAAGCCCTTCGTATTCGCTTTTGTATATATCGCCCTGATCATACAGCTTTTTGAAAATCTTCTGCACAGCCCGTTCGTGATAGCTGTCCGTTGTTCTTATAAAATGATCATATGTCGTGTTGAGCAAATCGCAAATTTCCTTAATTTCACCTGCAACTTTATCAACATATTCTTTCGGTGAAACGCCGGCTTTGCTTGCGTATTCTTCGATTTTTTGACCGTGTTCGTCGGTGCCTGTCTGAAAACGCACATCATAGCCGAGCATTCGCTTATAGCGGGCAATGGCGTCGGTCATGACAATTTCGTAGCTGTTGCCGATGTGCGGCTTTCTTGATGTGTAGGCAATTGCCGTTGTAATGTAATATTTCGGTTTCATTGTTTTTCCTCCTGATGAAAGAGATTTTGTGCGGCTTCATCAATGGCAAAAAGCCACTATATGGATTATACCACAAGAAAAAGCATTTGTCACGCTTTTTTTAAACAAACCGAAATTATGACTGAGAAGATTCTTTTTCGTGCTTTTTGTTTACAAAATACAGTGCAAAGTCAATGCTGACCATAACAAGATTGATGATATAAACCGCAAGCACGAAGTTGATGTTTCCGCTGACGATTTTTCCCACAATTCCGCAGATGTAGCCGAGAATTATCGCAAATATGAAGAAAACGCTTTTGCCCTTTGTGGATTTTGAAGTGTAGCTTTTGTAAACCGAAATAGGCCACGAAAGACCGAAACATACGAGCATTGCAAATTCAAAAAACGACGCCATAAAAATTCCTCTTTTCATTTGTTTTTTTACATTTTTTTATTATATCATTGACATTCGGCACTGTAAAATATATAATAATTATAATATCGATAGCTTTTGGCTATGATTTAAAAAGGGTGATAAATACGGACTATAACAAGCTTTATTATTTTTACGTCACCGCAAAGCTTTGCCACGTCACAAATGCGGCACGAAAGCTTTGCATTGCGCAGCCCTCGCTCACAAAGTCGATAAAATTGCTGGAAGAAGAGCTTGGTGCGCCGCTGTTTTACAAGCACAAAAGAAACATATATCTTACGCCGCTCGGTGAGTTGCTGAAAAATCGGCTTGACGATGTTTTCCCTTTGCTTGACAGCATAGGCCGTGAATTTGACAACGCAAAAAGCAAATCGAAAAATGAAATAAATGTCAACGTGCTTGCGGCTTCGGCAATGGTAACACAGGCGATTGTAGAATATAAGCGAAGCAACCCGAAAGCGATTTTTCACGTTGTGCAAAACGAAGCCGAAAGCTGCTGTGATGTTTCGGTTTCGACCGATGATGTTGATTTTTCGCATTTGCCGAGCTTTGAAAAAAAGGAAATTATCGGTGAGAGCATATATTTGGCGGTATCGCAAAGGTCGGAATTTGCACAGCTTGAATCGGTGGATTTGAGGTCGGTTGCAAATCACGGCTTTATAAGTCTTGCCGGGTCAAGACTTTTCAGAAGAGTTTGCGACAGAATGTGCCGAAGCGCACAAATTGAACCGCAGATTATTTTTGAATCCGATTCGCCCATATCCGTTATGAATCTGATTCGCTCAAATGTGGGAATAGGCTTTTGGCCTGCGTTTTCGTGGGGAGAAAAACCGACCGATGTAGCCTTTATACCCATAATGAATACGCTTTGCCGCAGACAGCTTATCGTCGGCTTGCACAGCGTGTGCGGCATTTCGGAAATATCGGCTGATTTTTACGGCTTTTTGGTTGAATTTATCAAGTGCCGTGCGGATGAAAATTTGTGATTTTTCGGTTGACAATTCTATGCGATTATGATATAATCTAATGTGTGTATTTGAATAACGAAAAGCGCTGCAACTGCAATAACGGCGCCGAAAGGATAAAAATGGTTTTAGATGAAACAAAAGAGCGGCAAGCAGCCGGCAAAATCGATCCGTGCAATTACGTTTTGTCGGTTGTTATTCCCTGCTATAACGAAAAAGACACGATAGAGGCAATTGTTGATGAGGTTATAAAAGCTCCGATTGCAAAAAAAGAAATTATCGTTGTAGATAATTGCTCAACCGACGGCACAAGGGAGATACTCAAAGAAAAGATAGAGTCAAAGGTCGCAAAGGTAATATATAACGAAAAGAACATCGGCAAGGGCGGTTCGCTTATAAGAGGGTTTGACGCCGCAACGGGCGATATCGTCGTTGTTCAAGACGCAGACCTTGAATACGACCCGGTTAAGGATTATCCGAAATTGGTCGCACCGATTATCGCCGGTGAAACTCAGGTCGTTTACGGTTCGAGGTTTATCAAGGAAAATCACAATACGGGCAGTCCGCTCAATTATGCCGCAAATAAGATTTTGACAAGCTTTTCCAATATGATGACAGGGCTTAACGTCACCGATGTGGAAACCTGCTACAAGACCTTTTCACGAGAGGCGATAAAATCCATCAATCTGGTTGAGCATAATTTCGGATTTGAGCCGGAAGTTACGGGAAAGATTGCGCAAAAGGGCTACACCGTAAAAGAAGTGCCGGTCGAATACTATCCCAGACCGTCCAGCGCCGGCAAAAAGGTTAAATTCCGCCACGGTTTTTTGACATTGCACTGCATTATAAAATATCGCAACAAGCAGGCTGTCGGCAAGCTTTTAAAGCAGTTTGCTTCATACTTTATCGCAGGCGGTACGGCGGCTGTCGTAAACTGGCTTTTGTTTGCGCTGTTTAACGAAAAAATGCTGCTCGGATGGAGCGTATCGACAATTCTTTCGTTTGTTATAGCGTTGGCTGTAAATCTTGTAATGGGCAGGCTCACCACCTTTAAAAAATCGGCAAGCACACGTACGCTTGCAAGCGATATACTGCCGGTGTTTTTGGTGAGCGCCGTAGGTCTGGCTTTTGATTTGCTGCTTATGGCGCTGTTTGTCGAAGCACTTTCCGCACCGGAGATGATAAGCAAAATTATTTCCACCGGTATTGTCTTTATCTGGAACTTTTTGGGCAGGCGCATATTTATCTACAATAACGAAAACTGATTTTAAAATAAATATACGGAGAAAAATATGAAAGTTGTAATTCTTGCAGGCGGTCTCGGAACGAGAATTTCGGAGGAGAGCCATCTTCGCCCGAAGCCGATGATTGAAATTGACGGGCAGCCGATTCTTTGGCATATTATGAAATGCTATTCGCATTACGGATTTAATGATTTTATTATTTGTGCAGGCTATAAGCAGCACATTATCAAAGAATATTTTGCGGATTATTATCTCCACAGATCCGACGTTACCTTTGATTTCAGGGAAAATAACGAGATGACGATTCACAATAACGTTGCCGAGCCGTGGCGGGTTACGATAATCGATACGGGTCTTAACACTCTCACCGGCGGACGTGTTAAGAGGATTAAAGACTATGTCGGCAAAAACACATTTATGCTGACATACGGCGACGGTGTGTGCGATGTTAATATCGCACAGCTGTACGAATATCATAAAAATCACGGCAAACTTGCCACAATGACCGCAATTCAGCCGGGCGGACGCTTCGGCACGCTTGAAATAACACCGAGCGGAAATATCAGCCACTTTGCCGAAAAACGCAAGGAGGACGGCGGCTGGATAAACGGCGGATTTATGGTTTTGGAGCCGGAAGTTTTCGATTATATCGACGGCGATATGACCACCTTTGAACGTGAGCCGCTTGAAAAGCTTTCATCGGAAGGTCAGCTGATGGCGTATAAATATGACGGATTTTGGCAGTGCATGGATACCTTGCGTGACAAAACCTATCTTGAAGAGCTTATTGCGAGCGACAGCGCTCCGTGGAAGGTGTGGACTGACTGATGGATCTTTCGTTTTATTGCGGAAAAACCGTTTTTTTGACAGGGCATACGGGATTTAAAGGTTCGTGGATGTGCAAGGTGCTCACATTGTGCGGCGCAAAGGTTATCGGCTATTCTTTGGAACCGCCGACTAAGCCTTCACTTTTTGAAATTGCGGGCGTCGAAAACGATGTCACCCACATTGTGGGCGATGTGCGTGATTTAAACGCTTTGACGGCGGCAATGAAGCAATCTGAGCCTGATATTGTAATTCATATGGCGGCACAGCCTATCGTCAGAGAAAGCTATGCAAACCCTGTTTATACATATGAAACAAACGTTATGGGCACGGTGAATGTTATGGAAGCCGTGCGCCATTGTGATAGCGTGCGTTCTGTTGTGAACGTTACGACCGATAAGGTTTATAAAAACAACGAGTGGGAGTGGGGTTACCGTGAGTGCGATGCGCTTGACGGATATGACCCGTATTCAAATTCAAAATCTTGCTCGGAACTGGTCACAAGCTCATACAAAAAATCATTTTTTTCAAAGAAGAATATTGCCGTGAGCACCTGCCGTGCCGGAAATGTTATCGGCGGCGGCGACTTTGCAAAGGACAGAATTATTCCCGATTGTGTTCGTGCTATGTATAATAAAGGCGAAATTATTGTGCGCAATCCATATTCCACAAGGCCGTATCAGCACGTTTTAGAGCCTGTTTGCGCATATCTTGCCGTTGCCGCATTGCAATTTGACGATATTTCGCTTTCCGGTTGCTATAATGTCGGCCCCGATGATTGCGACTGTGTTAATACCGGCACGTTGGTAGACCTTTTCTGCGAAAAGTGGGGCGATAACGCTACGTGGAAAAATGTTTGCGAAGAGAATGCCGTTCACGAAGCAAACTTTTTAAAGCTTGATTGCAGTAAAATCAAAAGCGTTTTTAATTGGAAACCTGTTTGGCACATTGATAACGCCGTGGAAAAAACCGTTGAATGGAGCAAAGTTTGGCTTGAAAACGGCAATGTTTCCGAATGTATGGAGCGCCAAATCGGCGAATATTTAAGTCTTTAAGAAATATCGGAGAATTTGTGATGAAAAAAGCGATTGTAACCGGAGCTAACGGTTTTGTCGGCTCTGCACTTGTAAGCGAGCTTTTGAAGAATGATGTGCAGGTTGTTTGCCTTGACAGAAAGGGTTGCGATAGCAACATTCCCAATGATGAGCGTGTGACCTTTATCGAACATGATCTCAGTGCAAGCACCGAACTTGAAGATGTGCTAAGCGGGCTTGGCGCCGATATTATGTATCATTTTGCTTGGGCAGGTTCTGCCGGACCGCAAAGAGCCGATACCGAGCTTCAGCTACAAAATGCTCAGTGGACGATTGACTGTCTGCGCCTTGCCGCAAAGGTCGGCTGCAAGCGTTTTGTCTGCGCCGGCAGCATTATGGAACACGAAACCGTAAGTGCGGCTTATGCTCAGGGCAACAAGCCCGGCATGGCTTATATTTACGGCAGCGGCAAACTGGCGGCGCACACAATGGCTATGAGCGTGGCAAGTGATATCGGCATTGAGCTTGTTTGGGCAAAAATCACCAATGCCTACGGTGCGGGTGAGCTTTCTCCGAGGTTTATCAATACGACAATAAGGAAGATTTTTGCCGATGAGCCTTTGCAATTTACCGCCGCAACGCAGAATTATGATTTTGTGTATATCGATGATGTTGCAAGGGCGTTTTATTTGATAGGCAAAAACGGCAAACCATTTTCACATTATTTGATAGGCAGTTCAAACGCCGCACCTTTAAAGCAATTTATTTTGCAGATAAAAGAAGCAATCGGTCAGGATAAGGACTTTATTTTCGGCGACGTGCCCTTTACGGGAATAAATATGCCGCTTGATTGTTTTGATTGCACAAAAACCTTTGAAGATACCGGCTTTAAAGCGCAAATCGGCTTTGTCGAGGGTATAAAAATGACCGCACAGTGGATTAAGGAGCATGACGCAAAATGATTCAAAAATTTAATTTTGAAAAAACCGAAATTGAGGGTCTGTATATTATCGACCCGTTTGTTGCGTGGGATAACAGAGGATATTTTATAAAAGATTATTCCAAAGAAGTTTTTGAAGAAAACGGTATTACCCATGATTTAATGGAAGTTTTTTACACAAATTCGCACAAAGGCGTAATAAGGGCGCTGCACTTTCAGCGCCAAAAGCAGCAGCCGAAGCTTGTTCGCTGTGTTTACGGCAAGGTTTATGATGTGGTTTGCGACTTGCGAAAAGATTCGCCCACGTTTAAAAAATGGCTCGGATTTGAACTTTCCGAGGAAAATAAGAAAGAGCTTTTGGTTCCGAGCGGTTGCGGTCACGGATATCTTGTGCTTGAAGATTCAATCGTTTCGTATAAATGCGCCGAAAAATTTTACGGCGAATTTGACGACGGTATTATGTATAATGACCCCGACCTTGCTATTGATTGGGGAACAGATAGGGTAGATGAAGTTATTTTGGCGCAAAAGGATTTGAATTTGCAGTCGTTTGCGCAGTTTATGGAAAATTACGGAGGCTTTTGATTTTGCACGCAGACTGTGATATTTTAATCGTCGGCTGTGGCTTTACGGGCAGCGTTGTTGCAAGATATGCCGCAGATATGGGAAAAAAAGTGCATATTATCGAGCGCCGAGCGCACATTGCCGGCAATATGTACGATTATGTTGACGAAAACGGCTTTTTGGTGCAAAAATACGGTCCGCATACTTTTCACACAACGAAGAAAGAGCTTTATGACTATATTCTCAAGTACGGTGAGTGGGAGGATTATAAGCTGACCTGCATGGCGCAGATTGACGGCAAATTTACACCTACGCCTTTTAATTTTCAAACGATTGATGACTTTTTTGACTGCAAAAAAGCTTGCGAGCTGAAAAAACGCATTGCACAGCGATATGGCAATGCACAAAAAACCACAATTGTCGAAATGCTTGAATCAAGCGATGAGCTTATAAAAGAATATGCCGATTTTCTTTTTGCAAAGGATTACAGTCTTTATACCGCAAAACAGTGGGGAATTTCGCCGCAGGAAATAGATGTGAGCGTTTTGAAGCGTGTGCCGGTGATGTTTTCCTACAAAACAGGGTATTTCGACGACCCATATCAGGTAATGCCGAAAGTAAGTTTTACTCATTTTTTTGAAAATTTGCTTGACAGTGAAAATATTAAAATTTCACTTAATACCGATGCGAGGAATATCATAAAAGTAAAGAGCGGCATATTATATATAAACGGTGAAAAAGCGACAATTCCTGTTTTGTATACGGGTGCGTGCGATGAATTGCTGGATTATAAATACGGCATTTTGCCGTACCGTTCATTGCGTTTTGATGTAAAATGCGAAAATACCGACAGCTTTCAAAAAGCTCCGGTTGTGGCTTATCCGCAAGCGGAAGGGTACACACGCATTACCGAATATACAAAAATACCTTATCAAAAAACAAACGGAAAAACCGTGATTGCGGTTGAATATCCGCTTGCGTATGACCCGTTTGCGAATGCTGAGCCGTATTATCCGATTCTTACAGAGAAGAATAACGCTATGTATGAAAAATACAGAAACGAGCTTGAAAACGTTGAAAATCTGTATTTAGGCGGCAGGCTTGCCGATTTTAAATATTATAATATGGATCAGACGCTTGAAAGGGCAATTGCTCTTTCAAAAGAAATAACATACTGATTTTAAAAATACCGCACATAAATTTTTGAAAAATGTGCGGTATAGCTGTATTGAGGTGAAATTCTTATGATTAAGCTCCTTGCCGGTGTTTTTATCGAAAATCCGAACAATTTTAAAGATGCGCAGGTGCGCTATAAATACGGTGTGCTTTGCGGCATTGCCGGAATTGCATTGAATATTTTGCTTTTCGCTTCAAAGTATTTGGCAGGCGTTTTGAGCGGTTCAATTGCGATTACAGCCGATTCGTTCAACAACCTTTCCGATGCGGGTTCATCGCTGATAACGCTGATAGGATTTAAGCTTGCCAAATCAAAGCCCGACCCCGAGCATCCTTTCGGGCACGGAAGAATTGAATATATTTCGGGCTTGGGCGTTTCGTTTTTGATTTTGCTTATGGGATTTGAGCTTGCAAAATCCTCGGTCGAAAAAATAATGAATCCGCAGGATATAGAAACTGGGATAGTGCCTTTTGCGGTGATGGCAATTTCAATCTGCATTAAGCTTTATATGTCGGTGTATAACAGGTCGATTGGCAAAAAAATCGATTCGGGCGCAATGCTTGCGACTGCAAAGGACAGCTTAAGCGACTGCATTGCAACCTTTGCTGTAATTGTAAGTATGCTTGTTGTGCGCTTTACAGGCGTGAATATCGACGGAATTTGCGGTTTTCTTGTGGCACTTATGATTATGCTGGCAGGCGTTTCTTCTGTTAAAGAAACAATAGGCCCGCTGCTTGGTCAAAAGCCCGACGCCGAGCTTGTCGAAAGCATACAGCGTGATGTTATGGAAAACGAATATGTGTTGGGTATTCACGATATGGTTGTGCATGATTACGGTCCGGGAAGAATGATGGTTTCACTTCATGCCGAGGTTGACGGTACGGGTGATATATTTGTTCTTCACGATGCTATCGACACAATCGAAAGCAAAATAAACGAAAAATTTTGCTGCGAAACCGTTATACATATGGACCCTATTGTTGTTGATGATGACGAGATTAACACTTTAAAGCATCAAATTTCGCAAACGCTTAAAGACTATAACGAAAAAATCAAGTTGCATGATTTCAGGGTGGTGAAAGGGCCTACACACACAAACGTGATTTTTGATGCGGTTGTGCCGTTTGATATCAAGCAAACCGATATACAGATAAAACGCAGTTTGGAGGAGCTGATAAGTTCAAATTACGAAAACACCTTTGCCGTAATCAAAATCGACAAGGACTATGTTTGATAAAGCGACGAAGCGGAAACGTCGGGAGAATATCGACGTTTCCGCTTCTTTTTGTCGCAGTGCTTGTTAATTGTTATCTCCTTGCTCTCGAAGTACAACATCTATTTCTATCTCTTGTCCGTTGCGTACAACGGTGAGAGTAAGGACATCGCCTGCGGAGAACTCATTTTTGATTATATTAAGCTCCTCCGTTGATGAAATTTCCGTTCCGTTTGCGGCAACAATAACATCGCCCACCATAACGCCTGCCGCTTCGGCTGCGCTCTTTTCGGAGAACGAGCGAACATATGCGCCCACCGGCAGATTATACATAGACGAAACGGATTCGGTTACGTCAACACAGCTAATGCCGAGTTGGGGTCTGCCTGTTACATATCCGTGCGTGAGAAGGTCATCGACAATAGTTTTCATTTCGTTTGAGGGAATTGCAAATCCCAGACCCTCGATTGTGGTTTCGCTATAACTTGATGACATTTTTATGGAATTTATGCCGATAACCTGACCATAGCAATTTACCAGCGGACCGCCGGAGTTGCCCGAGTTAATAGCGGCGTCTGTTTGAATAAGCGTCATTGTACGGTCGTCTACGGTGATTTCTCGGTTAAGAGCCGAGATGATTCCGCAAGTGACCGATCCGGAAAGCTCAAATCCCAAGGGGTTTCCGATAGCGATTGCGGTTTCGCCGACAACCAGCTCTGAGCTGTCGCCAAATTCGGCGGGAGTGAGATTTTTCGCATCGATTTTTAAAACCGCAAGGTCGGCCTGTTCGTCTGCGGCGATAAGCTCGGCAGGGTATTCTTCGTTGGTTTCAAGCAGAATAACGGTAAATTCAACGCCCGAATCAACAACGTGCGCATTTGTAATGATGTAGCCGTCCTCACTCATTACAACGCCTGTGCCGGTTGCTGTGGCAGTTGTCGTTCCGCTTTGAAAACCATAGTTGTATTCATATTCGACCGTGGTGGAAATGCCCACAACCGAAGGCATAACCTTTTGCACTACTTGCGGTATCGTCAGCGCTTCGCCTTTTGATGAAAGCTCAATCCAACTGCCGACATCAAGGTCTTTATCCGACGAATCGGTATTCTCAGCCGAAGCGTCGGCCTCGCTTTTGACGTTGTCGTCTTTATCGGCTTTGCTTGAAGAACCTTTGTCTTCCTTGTCGCTTTCCGATTGGCTGCTTGATGGCGCCTTATCGGGGCGAATATCATCGGTCGCATTCATGAAAATCGAGCAGCAAAGTACTGTGCACAGCATTATTGCTATGCCGCCGAGCACGCACGCCATTGCTTTAATGCCCTTGCCGGAATTTTCGGGCTTTTGCTTTTTCGGCGCACTGTAAACCGCCGACGGAATTGCACTGGGATTGCCGTAATATTGTGTATTTGCGGTGTAATCGCTGTTTTGCTGCGGATGCTGCGTGGGATACGGCGGACGTTGTTCGGCATAATATTGTTGCTGATATGTGCTGTCGAATTTGCTCTCATCTGTGCCTTGGGTAGGCTTTTGATCAAAATTTTCGTTCATTTCGATTCGCTCCTTTTGAATTTTTTATGTTTTTTATATATGTTGTTTCTCTTGTTCTGTATATATGATATCCGTGCAACCTTTAAATAATCTTAAAGAAGAATACAAAAAAATACCGAAACAAATGCTACGGTATTTTAAAAAACATATTTAAAGATTCTGCGCCTGTTGCATATTGGCGATTTGCGCCTGCTGCTGCATATATATCTGCTTGTTGTAGGCGGTTTGCCGCAAACTGCGTTCAAGTGCAGCCACGCTTGCTTGGAGCGCCTGCTTCGGAATACAGCCTACAAATCCCGATAAATCGGATTCGCCGCAATACCAAACTCCGGGGATTATCGCATATTTAATAAATGCGGTGAGCGTGATGAAATTTGAGTTGTAAACGGCGGTGATGTAAGAAGGAGCTGTCAGCCAGCCGGAGCCTTTTTGCCATACGGTTTCGCCCTTTAAAACTTTTTGCTTAAAGCCCTCTTTGGTTAAATATCCCGAAACGATGGCGTTGAACTCTTCAAAACTTAAGTTTGTGGGAATGGTTTGTGTGTATCTTGACATTTTGGCATTTCCTCCTTAAATTTTATCAAACATAATTTTGCGGATTTGGATTCAGTTACTGTGCCTTATCCTTTTTTTTAAAAACAAAAAGCTTGCTTAAAACATAATTTGCGATAAATATAATTACCTGAGCGGCAAAGGTGATTACCGTGTTGCTGAGTTTAAGCCAATCACAAAAAATAAGAAAAATCAGTTCCTCCATGGCAAGAGTTGCAATGCGTGCGCCGTAGAAAGAAAGGAAAACGTTGCGAAATTCGGCAGTAGTTTCGGTTTTGTTTTCAAAAACATATTCTTTATTTGTAAAAAATGCAAAGGTCACGGCAAAAATCCACGAAACAACAACGCCGGTGGTGTTTTCCCAAAAGGGTTTGCCGGGCACGCAATAAAATATGACAAGCTTTGTTACAATTGAAATCAGCGTAGTCAGCACGCCGAAAAAGCCGTAAAGCACAAGTTCTTCATATTTATCGTAAAGCTTTTCCAAATGAATTATTTTAAAGCAGGCACGGAGAAAAGAGCTTACGCCCGAACGGGATTTATCCTTGTTGTCCATAATTTCACCTTTCCTTTGCCGAATACATCAATCACACTAAATCATATCAAAAATCGTTTTAATAATCAAGAGTGCAGATGTGAATTTTAGATAAATTTGTGCAAATGCACAATTGCGGCGTGAAAATATTTGATGTTTCGGCTATATAGAGGTATTGAAAAAGGCGAAATTATGTGTTAAAATGTATGAGTGATATTGTATGCTGTTTGCTTTGTGCAATGCCGCATACCGAAACAAGGGAAAATATTGATAAACGGAGAGCTTGATTTTTATGGATTCCACTACGGCAGTGATACTTATATTGATAATGCTTTTGCTTTCGGGGCTGTTTTCGGCAACGGAAACCGCTTTTTCGAGCGCAAACAAAATCAGGTTGAAAAATCTTGCTTCGCAGGGTGATAAAAGGGCGGCAAGGGCGCTGGAGCTTGCCAATTCGTTTGATAAGGTCATTACCGCTATTTTAATAGGAAACAACGTTGTCAACATTGCTTCGTCATCAATCGGAACGGTTTTGTTTACCAAAATTTTTCCCGAAAACGGCGTGCTGATATCAACAGCCGTAATGACGCTTTTGGTGCTCACTTTCGGCGAAATTCTTCCCAAAAGTATTGCGAAGCAAAATGCCGAAAGGTTCAGCCTTGCAATGTCGGCTCCGCTAACAGGT
This sequence comes from uncultured Oscillospiraceae bacterium, assembly GCA_964490175.1. Classification (GTDB taxonomy): domain Bacteria; phylum Bacillota; class Clostridia; order Oscillospirales; family Ruminococcaceae; genus RGIG3077. The sequence continues at coordinate 52,716 of CAZBAI010000001.1, forward strand.
CTTATGACGGTGCTTTCGCCGTTGGTTTTTGTTTTTTCAAAGTTGGCTTCCTTTGTGGGAAATCTTTTCAAAAACGGAAGCGATGAGCCGAGCGTTACGGAAGACGAGTTGAAGCATATCATCGAAGAAATAGAGGAAGAGGGCGTGCTTGAAAGTCAGGAAAGTGACCTTGTTCGCAGTGCGCTTGAATTTGACGAAATCAAGCTGGATAAAATTTTAATTCCCAGAGTGCACGTTGTTGCAATAGATAAAAACACCCCGATTGACGAGATTCGTGAAGTATTTCTTTCGGAAATGTATTCGAGATTGCCCGTTTACGACAAGACGATCGACAATATAATCGGTATTATCACCGAAAAGGACTTTTTTCGTATGCTTATAGAGCACAAAAGCGATATTTCCGAAATTGTGCAGGAGGTAATTTATTTCTCCGAATTTAAGCCGATAAACGAGGCAATGCGTGAAATGCAGCGTGAAAAGACGCATCTTGCCGTTGTTGTCGATCAACACGGCGGAACAAAGGGCATTGTTACGCTTGAAGATATTATCGAAGAGCTTGTCGGCGAAATTTACGACGAAAACGATGAAATTGAAGAACCGATGAAAAAAATCGGCGATGATGTGTACGAAATCGATGCCGAGCTTGCCGTTGAGGATATGCTTGAAAGGCTTGGCGTTGCCGAAAACAGCATTGAATGTGCCTCCACAACCGTCGGCGGCTGGGTGATTGACCTTTTCGGATATATTCCGAAAAGGGACGAAACCGTTTCGAGCGGTGCGTTTAATTTCACCGTGTGCGATTCAAGCGAGCATAAAATCAACAAATTGCGGCTTGCGATTGATATTTCGGGTGAAAGTAAGGCACTTGACGGTTAATATTGACGAAAAGGGGCTGCGATATGCTTAATGTATTTTCGGTTTGCTTTTGGGTCGGCGTTGCGGTTACGGCTGTAAACGCCGTTGTCGGACTGTTTTTTGATATGTTTGACATAGGCTTTGATATTGACCTTGATATCGGTGATTTTGATTTGGGTGCGTTTTTGCCGCTTTCACCGACGTTGATTTTTCTTTTTCTGATAATTTTCGGCGGCAGCGGAATGATTCTTTCAAAGCACCTGTCGGGTATGCTGTGGCTTGCCTGCGTGATTGCAATTGCCATAGGAATCGGCATAATTGCATTGCTGAATTTTTTTGTTATAAGACCGCTGAAGAAATTATCCTCAAAGGAAACCGCCGCACTCGGCGATTTTGTCGGAATGACCGGAAAGGTGACCGAAAAAATCTACGAAAACGGCTTCGGCAAGATTACAATTATTTGCGACGGCAATACGGTAACAGGACCGGCAAAATCCTCAAACGGAGTCGAAATCCCCGTGGGAACGGAGATTTTTATAGAAAAGATCGAATCCAAGGTATATATTGTGGATTTGCTTGACGGCAAGAAATAAAATCAATATTTAAATCGGCGTAATTGCATTGCATTCGCTTTTTTGCGTGCAGTGCAAAATATACACAAAATAAAAAGCGGAAAGGAATTGTTTTTTATGGGCAAATTAAATGTTATGGCGAGCTTTCTCGATGATTCTACAATGACAATCATCATTATTGTGCTTGTTGCGATCGCACTTGTTATTTTGGGGTTTCTCACGATGTGGAAAAGGGTTTCGCAAGACAAGGCAATGGTAATTACTGGCTTGAAGAAAAGAGTAATCTCCGGCGGAGGCGGCTTTGTTGTGCCTTTGCTTGAACGTGCGGATTATATATCGCTTGAAAATATCAAGGTTGAGGTCGGCGTTCAAGAGGCGCTTTCAATGCTCGGCGTCGGAATATCCGCAAGCGGCGTTGCCGTTATCAAGGTGAAGAACGATATGGAATCGATTCTTGCCGCTGTTGAGCAGTTTAATACGGGCAACCAGCAAAAGACCATTCTCAGCATTAAAGATACGGCATCCGATGTTCTTGAGGGTAAGCTGAGAGAAATTGTTTCAAAACTTACGGTTGAAGAAATATATAAGGATAGGGAAAAATTCGCTTCTAAGGTTCAAGAGGTTGCGGCTATCGACCTTGCCGAAATGGGACTTGAAATGAAAGTTTTCACCATTCGTGATATCAGTGACAAAAACGGATACCTTGAAGCACTCGGTGCGGAAAAAATAGCACAGGTCAAAAAAGAAGCGAATATCGCCAAGGCAGAAGCACAGATGGAATCGGACATTAAAACCGCCGAAGCTATCAGATTGGGTGAAGCCGCTAAAATTCTCTCGCTTACTCAAATTGAAGAGAGCAACAAGGATAAGGAGCTGAAAGTTCAGGAATATAAAAAGCAAAGCGAATCGGCAAAAGCAAATGCCGACCTTGCGTATCAGATTCAATCTAATATCACCCAAAAAGAAGTTATCGAAACGGATATGCAAGCAAAAATTCTTGAAGCTCAGCGAAATAAAGAGCTTGTTGAAGAGCAAATGCGTATTGAAATTTTGAAAAAGCAGCGTGAAATCGAGCTTGCCGAAAACGAAACGCTCAAGCGTGAAAAAGAGCTTGACGCAAAAATCATCAAGCAGGCTGAGGCTGATAAATATCAAAAGGAAAAGGAATCAGAGGCAATCAAATACCGTGAAATCGCACAGGCAGAGGCGGCTTCTACGGCGATTGAGCTTGAAGCCAAGGCAAAGGCAGAGGCGGTGAGGATTCAAGGTCTTGCCGAGGCTGAGGTTATTAAAGCAAAGGGTGCTGCCGAGATTGAAATTGTTAAAGCAAAGGGCGCTGCCGAAGCTGATGTAATGAAAGAAAAAGCGCAGGCGTTTAAGCTGTATAACGATGCGGCTATGGCGCAGATGATTGTTGATAAGTTGCCCGAAATTGCACGTGCGGTTTCGGCGCCGCTTTCACAAACCGATAAAATCGTCATTATCGATAACGGTGCGCAAGGCGAGGGCAACAAGGGCGCCGCTAAGGTTACGGGTTATGTTACCGATATTATCGGTCAGCTGCCCGAAACCATTGAGGCTCTTACAGGTTATAATGTTGCGGATATGTTTTTAAACAAATCCAAGCAGGCGCACGTTGCAGATGAGCCTGAGCACGTTGAAGCGGAAATTGTTTCGGAATAAGATTTAGATGAATAATCGCCTTTGGTATCACAGAGCGGATATCAAGGCGATTTTATTTTATGCGGATTTAAACAAAAAGCGATTGCCGAACAAAGACAATCGCTTTAATTATTATGTTTTGTGATTTAAACGACTTTCATCGTTTAGCTGAATTGTAGTTTGGACTCACCCCTTAAAGTTATTCTGAAACGAACCTTATAAAGAATGCTTTCATAGAGCATCCGCCCTTTCATTGAGATGATAATTTTAAGAAGATTAAACTGTTCAAACGACTTTCATCATTTGGCTGACGTGTCCGTCGGACTCACCCCTTTTGAGATTTTATTAAATACAAAGTATGTGATATGTTCTCATATAGCATCATGCCTTTCAGTTGATAAAAATTTTGGCTTATGTTTTTAAAATTATGTTTTTAAAATGACTTTCATCATTTTGCAAAAGTTGCTTTCGGACTCACCCCTTAGAACAATTTCTTAAATATTCCTATTGTGATATATTTTCATAACGGCATCCCGCCTTTGTTTGAATTTTTGTAATTTTAGAGAAATTCACACTCGGCAATCATAAGCATCACTCTTTCGGAAATTTTAACCGTCAAGTCCGTAAAGAACTTAGATAAAACAAAAACAGCTTTATATTTAAAGACTCAATGGTCATTGAACGGGATAAAACGCCCCGCAACGTTCAAAGATTCTCTAAAGCTAAAGCTTACGCTGTGAAACTCTTAAATTGTATTCCGACTCTGTTTATGCCATAAGCGGCGAGCTGAGGAAGTATTTCTGAAGAAATTCCCTTTATTTGGCGGCAACACTAAGCGAGCAACCAACGTAAGCGTTTAGCTGAAATTCTACTGTGTCCATTGGACTCGCCTCCAGTCTTTAAAAATTTGTGGTAGGTAGGAAGAACCGGTTGGTTAATTTTTTCCGTTTTCCTTTTCCTTGACTATACTATAACACATACTTTGGCGTTTGTCAATAGTTTTTTTGAAAAAATCTCAAAAAAATTTATTTAATATGTTGTTCAAAAGAATGTGTTGACATCGATAATAATATATGATAAAATAAAACTGTTGCGGCGCTTTGATGCGCCTTAGATTCAAAATATGAAAGGGCGGCATAAATGCGCGAAAATAAGCCGTTTGTGCCTGTATCGGTGAGATTTATGCTTGGTGACGGAACATTTACACCTGAGCTTTACACCCTTGTTGATGAAGAGGGTAATGAGCACACCTTTGAAGCGCTTGATTCTGTTGAATATGATGACGTTGTTTATTTTGCTATGATTCCCTATTTTGAGGACCCGCAGGAGAGCCTTGAGAGCGACGTTGAGCTGATTATTATGAAGCTTGAAAACGTTGACGGTGAGGATTGTTTTGCTCCGCTTGATAATCAGGAAGAATTTGACAAGATGTTTGCGATTTTTGTTGAACGCATTGAAGCTATGTTTGATGATGAGGACGATTGCGATTGCGGTTGCTGCCATCACCATGACGGCGATTGCGATTGTGACGACTGCGATTGTGATGATTGCGATTGTGATGATGATTGTTGCGAATAATTTTTTCAAAATTTGCTGTTGATTTTTTTCAAAGGTTATAGTATAATAAATACATTGAGAGATTTTCTGCCTTGTTCGTTATGTAAGGTTTTTATAATCCAACACATATAATAAGGGAATAGGACTCCTTTTGCGGATTGCAGACCTCCCGCTTTGCGGAAGAAGGGAGCGTGAACCAAAAGGGTTTATACCCACCTGCTTCGTGCGGGTTTTATGCGCTTTACAGACGGCAAGGCGGTTAATACGAAAAAACAGTGCGGCTTTAAAACAAGAGCCGCACTTTTATTTGACATTACAATGTCGCCGTGAGCAAAAGACGATGTTAAAAAATTAGGGTGATTGTTTGAAATTGTTTTTAAAAGGCTTAAAGCACGGTGTGCCGATATGTCTCGGATATTTTTCCGTTTCGTTTGGGTTTGGCATAATGGCGGTGTCGCTGGGGCTTGATATTCTGCCGACGGTGTTGATTTCGATGACGAATCTAACATCGGCAGGGCAGGCGGCAGGCGTGCAAATTATTGCCGATAACGGTTCGTATGCCGAAATGGCGCTTACAGAGCTTGTGATAAATCTGCGCTATGCGCTGATGAGTATTGCACTTTCGCAAAAGCTTGATGAAAGCTTCGGATTAAAAAACCGCCTCGGCGTTTCGTTCGGCATAACCGATGAAATTTTTGCGCTTGCCTCATCACAAAAAGGAAAAATCAACGCTGTTTATATGTACGGCATGATTTTCATTTCCTTTATCGGTTGGGTCAGCGGAACTTTTTTGGGCGCATTTGCAGGAAATATACTGCCGGAGAAGATTTCGCTTTCGCTCGGAATCACCCTTTACGGTATGTTCATAGCGATAATTATTCCCGCTTTGAAAAAAGATAAGGGCGTAGCGGCGGCGGTTGCGGTTTCGTGCATATTAAGCCTTATTCTCAACCTTGTGCCCGCATTCGGGTTTGTTTCCGGTGGATTTGCGATAATAATCTGCGCAGTTGCATCGGCTGCTCTTGCCGCCTTTGTTTTCCCCGTAAATGAGGAGGAACAGGAATGAGAATATTTATATATTTGTTGATAATGGCGTCGGTTACATATCTTATTCGTATGCTGCCGTTCACGCTTTTTCGCAAACAAATCAAGTCAAAATTTTTAAAAAGCTTTTTGTTTTATATACCGTATACAGTGCTGGCGGCGATGACAATTCCGGCAATTTTCACTTCAACGGGTGATTTGCTCTCGGCAATAGTCGGCACGGCGGTTGCGGTTATTCTTGCGTTTTTTGATTTGCCGCTTATTGCCGTGGCGCTTTCGGCGGCACTTGCGGCATATATAACAATGCTTTTTTAAAAATGTGTGAAAATGCATTTTGCAAGATATTAAAAATTAAATATACATAAAAAAACCTGAAAAAGAACAATTCTTTCTCAGGTTTTTTTGATGGTTTTGCGGATTATTGTTTATCGGGTGAATCTAAAAATTCAACATCAAGCTCATTATCAAGATTTTGCGGCGTGTATTTGCCGTTTTTCAAGTGTTGATTTACGCATTCGGTCAGCAAATATTCAATTTGTCCGTTGATGGAACGAAAATCGCTTTGCGCCCATTGCGAAAGCTCATTATAAAGCTTTTCGGAAAGGCGCAGCGGGACTTGCTTTTTTGCCATATCAATAGAGCGAGCCTGAATTTACAACCGGCTGAGCGTCATGATTTCCGCAAAGTACAACAAGCAGATTTGAAACCATTGCCGCCTTTCGTTCTTCGTCAAGCTCGACAATTGAGTTTTGTGAAAGCCTTTCGAGAGCCATTTCAACCATGCCGACAGCACCGTCAACAATCATCTTTCTTGCGTCGATTATAGCCGAAGCCTGCTGGCGCTGAAGCATAACGGCGGCAATTTCCGGTGCGTAGGCAAGATATGTGATTCTTGCTTCGACTATTTCAAGACCGGCGGCTTGAACCTTGCCTTGAATTTCATTCTTAATTCTTTCGGCAACAATCTCACTTGAGCCACGCAAACTGCCCTCATCGGCTATGCCGTCACCCGTGGTATCCACATTCGGGGCAACATCATAAGGATAAATCCTTACAATATTTCTCAAAGCGCTGTCGCATTGCAGTGAAAGATATTCTTTATAATTATCGACTTCAAACACAGCTTTTGCCGTATCAACGACACGCCATGTTACGGCAATTCCGATCTCGACAGGATTACCCAAACAGTCATTGATTTTTTGAATATTGTTGTTAAGCGTCATGATTTTGAGTGAGATTTTTTTGCTCATATTTACAGAAGCCGAAATATCGGTACCATCGATATTCAAACCTACCCCCATGGCGTTATTCGACGCAACATCGCCGCTTTGGCGAAGTTTTGTTTGCGAAGCGGGGTTGACTGCAACGGCAAACGGATTTACAAAATAAAAACCGTCGCCTTTTAATGTGCCTATGTATTTGCCGAAAAGCGTGAGCACAAGCGCTTCTTGCGGCTTTAAAACTTTAAGTCCGCACCACGGTATCCAGCCGATGCAAAGCCAAATAATGCCGGCAATGATTAAAACTATGCCGCAGGTGGTAGAATCGTTGAGTGCACCGACAACCACAGCGCCGATTGCGGCTAAATAAAGCAGTATTGACAACAGCAAAACCGCCATTCCGTTTTTCTTTGTTCCTAAAACTTTTTCTTCCATATTGTATGCCTTTCTATCACAATGATATTTACGTGATATCAATATGATATCATATTGATATTAATTTGTCAAGAAGAAAAAAACAAAAAACTCACAGAAAACGGAATTTACTGTGAGTTTTGTTTGTTGTGCGATTTTTTTTAATCAAAGGTCATTCGCCGCGCTTATCGCCGAAGAAAAACAAAGCGACCGTGCTTGGGCCTGTATGGCTGCCGATTACAGTGCCGATGCTGAATATTTGAACCGGTGCGGCAAGCTTTTTGAATTTGGCTTCAATAAGGTCGGCAACGGCACGTGCGTCATCATAGCAAGCCGATTCGGAAATAAAGCATTTTCCGTCATAATCAAGTCCGTTTTGAGCGTGAAGTTCCATCTTCTTGACAATTTCTTCGATAACCTTTTTCTTTGAACGTATTTTGTGTCTGGGAATAAGCTTTCCCTCATTATTCATATTAAGCAAGGGGCAAATGCCGAGAATGTTTGCGAATTTGCCGGCTGCCGGCGAAACTCTTCCGCCTCTGATATAGCTTGTAAGGTCGGTTGAGAAGAACCAGTGGTGAAGATTAAGCTTATTTTCCTGCGCCCAATCACGTGCTTCTTCGATAGAAATGCCGCTGTCACGCAGGCTTGCAAGCTTGTCGATAAACAAACCGTATCCGCTGGAAGCGCCGAGGCTGTCAACGATATAAAGTTTTGAATCGGGATATTTTTCGCAAAGTTCGTTTGCGGCAATTTGTGCGGAATTGTAAGTGCCCGAAAGACCCGATGAAAAAGAAATATGCAAAATATCCTTTCCTTCTTTAAGAAAAGGCTCAAAAAATTCGATGTATTGTTCTACGTTTACCTGTGATGTTGTAGGGGTTGCGCCGTCCTTAATCTTTTGATAAAATACATCATACGGTATTGAAGCGCCGAAATCATCGGGATAATCAACACCGTCAAGATTGTAGTGGAAGCACGTGCAGGGCACATTTAATTTATCAAGATATTCTTTTGAAAGATCGACCGTTGAACAGCAGGTGAGAATGAATTTTTGCATTATAGTTGCTCTCCTTTGCATAATATTGCCATACTCCGTAATTATACCACTGTCAGCGCAATTTTGCAAGCTTTTTCAAAAAAGCTTTGCAATAAAAAAATACGGCGTTCAAATTCAAACGCCGTATTTCTGTTTACATTAGTTAAAAGAATCGCTTGCCTGAAGAGGATTCTCATTGGTTTCGTTGATGACTGTATCAACAAAATCATAGCAGTTGTTCATGGTTTCGCTCCAGAGAATACCACCGGAAAGCGAAGCACGGATACCTGTCTGCTCACTGTCGAGAACAGTGGTAAGGTCTGCGGTTACGCAGGCGAAGAAGTCAAACACGGGGTTCTCCTGTGCAATTTCCTGCATTGTGGCTTTCATTTCAATCATTTCATCGGTCCAACCGTATTCGTTTTTAAGCTTGTTGCTGCCGATTTCCTGTGCGGTTTCGTCCATAAGGGCAAGACGCTTGCATTCCGCAAAGGCGATAACGCCCTCGGGATTCGAGCCGTTTTTGCACATTACATATCCGTCAAGACCTGCGGGTATGTAGTATTCGTCAGCTTCGGGATCTCTCGGCATGGGCACGAAGAATACATCTTCACCGAAATCGCCAACCCACTGGGGCTTTTCACGGTAAAGCGTCCAAAGACCGCAAGGATAGAAGAGAGTTTTGCCCTCGCCGATAAACTGCGTCTGAATTTCCCAGTTGAAATCGGCTCTGTTGAGAATGAGGTTGTTTGTGTACATATCGTACATAAGGGTATTTACTCTTTCAATGCTGGAATCTTTAAGATTGTTTACAAGAACGCCGTCTTCAAGTCCGATATAAGGAACGCCTGTTGTGAGGGAAAGACCTTTTTCCGTCCAATATCCGTCAATACCGTAGGTGCCGTTTTCGGGGTCGGCAAAGTTTTCCATCATTTCATAGAATACATCCCATGTCCATTCGCCCTTTTCGAGAAGCTCGGCAGGGTCGGTGAATCCTGCGTCGGCAACTGTTTGTTTGTTGTAGATTACAGCGCAGTTATCGCCGGTAACTTCCGTGCAGATTATATAGTGATTGCCATTCCAAAGCAAGGCATCGTTTGCATCTTCAACATCTTCCCAAAGCTCGGTTGAAAAATCAACATAATCGTCAACGGGAACAAACATACCCTTGATAGCGCCCTTGGGGAATGCGTCCATATCGCCGGCAGGGAAGAAATCGATTCCCTCACCGCCGACAATTGCGGTTGCGAGCGAGTCATATCTTGTAGACCAATCGACAGCATAGTATTCAACCACACCGTCGTATTTTTCCTGAAACAGTGTAAGCTCAACGGATTCGGCTTTACCGGTTTCATCGGGGTTGATGTCCCAGTTTGCCATCCATTTTACGGTTTTGTTTTCGAGAGTGGTGTAGGTGAGCATATCATCTATTCCCTCTTGATTTGCAATGTCGCTGATAGCGTTGCGCTCCTCCTCGTCAATTGAGTTTGCAACAAATGAAGATGATGAATCCTCATCGTCCTTGCCACAGGCAAGAAGCGGCATTGTGCAGCTGATTGCCAAAAGCATTGCCATAATGCGTTTTGTCGTGTTCAAACTTATTCCTCCTAAAAAATTTTATTTGTATTTTTGTATTTGCGATTAAATACAATCAACCGATAATATCATACCAAAAATTACGCTTTTGGTCAATGGAAATAATGCACAGATTGACAGGGCAAAAAATAGTCAAAATAACTAATCCTTTTGGCTGCCCCAATATTTTTTATCAAGACTGCGGTATGAAACAGCCTGTGCGATATGGGCTTTTTCGATGATATCGGCGCCGTTTAAATCCGCCACCGTGCGTGAAACCTTTAAAATTCTGTCAAAGGCACGTGCCGACAGGCAAAGCTTATCAAAAATCGCTTTTAAAAAGTTTTGCGCATCGTCCGACATTATGCACACCTGCGAGATTATATCCGAGGTGATGTTTGAGTTTGAAACAATGTTTGTGCCTTTGTACCGTCTGTATTGAATTTCCCGTGCGTTTTCGACGCGCCTTCTTATGCAGTCGCTTGTTTCTTCACTGTATTTTGATGTTAAATTTTCATATTCGACCGGTGCGACGTCAACGTGCAGGTCAAACCTGTCAAGAAGCGGACCCGAAATTTTCGCAAGATAATTTTTTACACTGCGTTCAGAGCAGGTGCATTTGCGTTTGAGGTTGCCGAAATATCCGCACGGGCACGGATTCATGGCGGCAATGAGCATGATGTTGCTCGGGTAGCTGACCGTGCCGCTTGAACGTGAAATCGTGACAATACCGTCCTCTAAGGGTTGGCGCAGAATTTCAAGCGTGCGGCGGTCAAATTCGGCAAGCTCATCAAGGAACAAAAGTCCGTTATGCGCAAGTGAAATTTCGCCCGGATGGGGGATAGAGCCGCCGCCGGCAAGACCTGCGCTTGATACCGTGTGGTGCGGCGCACGGAACGGTCGCCTTGTTATAAGGGGCGTTTCCTTATCGAGCATTCCCGATATGGAGTAGACCATTGTTGTTTCAACGCTTTCTTCAAAGGTCATTTTCGGCAAAATCGAGGGCATACGCTTTGCCAACATACTTTTGCCGCTGCCCGGCGCACCGATAAGCAGAGCGTTGTGTCCGCCTGCTGCGGCAATTTCAAGCGCCTTTTTTGCGTTTGCCTGACCTTTTACATCTTTAAAATCAAGCGGATATTCATATGCGTCGTTTTTGACTGTATATTTACCCTGCGGCGCCAAGATAACACTGCCGTTTAAATGGGCAAGCAATTGCGAAAGGTTCTTTATTCCGTAAATTTCAATATTGTCGGCAACGCTTGCTTCGTATGCGTTGTCAAAGGGGACAAAAATTTTCTTTATACCGAGCTTTTCGGCAAGCAAAACCATCGGCAAAGCGCCGTTGATAGGTCTTAAATCTCCGTTCAGGGCAAGTTCGCCCACAAAGGCGCAGTCGCTCAAATCTGATTTTATAAGACCGATTGCGCACAAAATCGACATCAAAATCGGCAAATCGTTTGAAGTTCCGCTTTTTTTAGTGTCGGCAGGGGCTAAATTTATCGTGATTTTTGAAACGGGAAAGGTGATTTCGCACGCCTTTGCCGCCGCTTTTATACGTTCACGGCTTTCTCTTACGACATTGTCGGGGAATCCGACGATATCAAACGAGGGCATACCACGGCTGATATCGGCTTCAACCTCAATTTTAAAAGCGTTAAGTCCGTATAAGCCAATGGCGTTGATTTTTGAGTACATATATTTTACCTGCCTTATTCTTCGTCAAGTGATATAGGTTCGATGGTGTCCATAACGCCGGGGGTAAAGGTGCTTGCCGCTGATTGACTTTCGATTTTTTCATATTTGCCGATGTCGTCCGCAAAAAGTGTATCCGGTGCAAAAGTGCGCTCCTCGGGCAGGGTGTATTCATCGGGCATATATTCTTCAAGCTTTGCACAGCGCAGTGAAAAGTGCGGAAAACCGTCGCATTCTCTAAGCTCGTCATAAGCAACAAGCGCTTTATACATCATTGTGTATATAATAATTGTAAGCACGCTGAAAACTATCAGCACATACTTTATATTCAAATAAGAATGTATTGGTATGCCGCACCAATTGTGTATTGAGGCACGAAGTTTTATGTTGCCGAAAAATGCTAAAATCAGTATTATTACCGACAAAACGAACGCAACATGAATAAAGCGCTTTTCTTTACGGTATATCGTTATGAGGGAAACTAAGGCAAGCAAAATACCGCAAAACAGTTGAAACACACCGAAATTCAAGCTTTTATGTCCGTTTGCGGGGATTGTATCGAAGAAAAAAGTATATGTGCTTGAAAATACGGTAAATCCATTAAGAACGCATGAGAGAATAAATGCCTTTTTAATGTCTTTTGCAGACTTTGAGTATTTGACGGCATTTTCGTTATATTCACGCTGTTTGGCGGCGGCAAGCTTTATCTTTTCGCTTGTTGTCATTGTGTCGGCAGGTATCCTTTCGTTATTTTTTGTGCTTTAAAGAACGCAGTTTTTGAGTATATTCGTCAACTTCGGCTTTTTCGGAAATGGGCACGTCGCACACATTGTCGCAGTCGGTTTTGACATCAACCGTTTGCATAAGGTTTTCGCATTTTGCGCAGGGAGAATCGGAAAAATGTTCTTCGGATTGAACGTCCACTGAGTCTATCGTGTGCGAAACCGAATCGCTTGTGTGATACATAGGGGTATATTCGCCCGTTTGCTCATTGAACCTTTCGTTAAAATAGGGAAAGCCGTAAATTTTGCTTAGATTCTCATATTCGATTATATATTCAAGTGCGATTATGTTCAAAATTGCGGAGAATACAAAAAGAATGTGCGGATAAACAACGTTTTGAATTTCACCGCTAAGGCAAAGAATGCAGTAAACAACCAGCGAAATTATACATACCGAAAGTGCGTTTCTTTTATTTTTATAAATTATAAGGCTGACGAACGCCAAAGCATAGCAGGGAATAAGCAAAACCGCACTCGGCACGCCTATAATCGTTGCGCTTGTGCCGGTGAAAAAGGAAAGTTCGTTTGCGGTGGTTTCAATCAAGGCGGCGGCAAGAAACACAAACGACAGAGCTATCATCGCCTTTGTTGCTTTTTTGCTTTTTGAATATGAAAGAATCATCAATATTAAAACGGGCAAAATTGCAACGGCAGAGGTAAAGCCGAGCATTATCGGTGCGGCGGCATTTGCATTGGCAAGCGATGTGCCGTTGGCAACCGAAAAGATGTATAGCACAAACACGCATATACAAAAAATATGGTAAAAAAACACCGCTTTAAGCCTAAATGACAGCGCCTTGACTCTTTGCCGAAGCGATGCTAATTCGGAGCGTTCGACTTTAATTTTTTCGCATTGCTTCATTCTTTACCTAAAGCCCCAATCATCAACGCCGCTTTTGCGCAGTGCCGTAAAAATCCTGTCGGAAAATCCGGGGTTTTCTTTGTCCATTTGGCGGATAAAATCCTTCATTTTTTGGCGCTGTGTAACGCCGTCGGCAGGGCATACGGATTTGTGTATAGGCAAATCATTGCGGTTTGCCGCATTGCGCACTTCATATTCGGGCGCTAAGCACAGCGGACGAATCAGCGTGATATTGCGTTTTGAAAGCCAGCTTTTCGGTGCAAAACAACCGACGCGCCCTTCAATAAAGAGATTCATCAAAAATGTTTCGATAACGTCGTTATAATGGTGACCCAATGCGATTTTGTTGCAGCCGGCTTCAAGGGTCGTTTCGTGAAGGACACCTCGGCGCATTTTGGCGCAAAGGCTGCACGGCGATTTTTCCTTTCTTACATCAAAAACAATATTGGCAATTTCGGTGCGCTTGATTATATATTCCACACCGATTTTATCGCAAAAGCGTTCGATTTCGGAATAGTCACCGCAAACGCCGTTAAACCCCGGGTCGGCGGTGATGGCAACAACGTCGTAGTCTATTCCGGCAAACCGCTTTAAAAGCACAAGCCCGTAAAGCAGTACCATGCTGTCTTTGCCGCCCGAAACGCCGACTGCGATTTTGTCACCGTTTTCGAGCAATTCAAATTCCTGCACGGCTTTTCGCATATATCCGAGTATTCTCTGCATATACAAACGCCCTTTTTATGTGCGTGAAATGATAATATCGACCATTTCGCCGACATTTTTCATTGTTGAAACTTCTTTCATGGCAAATTTCACCGAAAATTCGTTTTCAACTGCCGAAATCATATTGATATGCTCAAGGCTGTCCCAATCTTCAATGTCATCGGCGGTGGTGGTATCGGAAAGCTTAATACTGTCGTCGTCGAAAAGATCTCTGAATATAATTTCAAGTTTTTCGTAAATTTGCTCTCTGCTGTATTTGCTCATAATATTTTATTCTCCTTTTAATTGACTTTGATAACTTTATTTTTGTTTTTATAGTCCGAAATATCAAGCGACCAAACTGTATTTCCCTGCTCATCGCTTTGCTCTAAAGAAAAACCGAAATCGCCGAAAAGATTTTTCACCATGGAATTTTTAGCGCTCGGATAATAGTACCCGTAAAGCTTTGAAATGCCGCAGCTTCGGCATTTTGATACAAGAGCGTCAAGCATGGCGTATTCCATATCGCGCTTTAAAACACGGCAGCTCATAAGATACAAATCAATGTGCAGCTCATTGCCTTTTATGTTGCCGATAACGACCGAAACAACGCCGTTATCGCCGAATTTGTCCGTAAGTTTGCCGTAAAGGGTGATATAGTTACTGTCTTTGCCGACCGACTTGATTTGCTCAAGCGTATAGCGTTTTGTCGTTAGATTAAACTGATTGCTTTTGTTTGTCAGCTGGGCGATTCTTGAAAAATACAGCTCACAAAACGGCAAAATCTCAGCGGACATTTCAAGACTTAAAAGATAATCTTCATAATTCTCAAAGCTTTTTTGAGCCTGTGCACGCTGTGCGTTGGCTTTATACATTTCGACACGCTTGGCGTCATCGTGCGAATAGCTTGTCACCTCAAAGTATCCGTTTCGGTCGATGATTTTTACATAGTTTTCGACCCTGTCGATTTCGGGCGCTTGTATCTTGGCGATTTGTCCTCTCACAATTGCTCTTTCCGCCGGATTATCATCGACAAACACGATGCTTTCGGGGAGAATGTTCAGCTCATTTGCGGTATCGATGATATTTTTGTCTTTAGGATCCCAGTTGGCTTTTATTGTGACAAAATCATCGGGCGACAAAACGCTTTGCGGATGTTTAAGCCCGGCAATTGCGTTTTCATGTTCATTTTTTGAACACACAGTCAGCATGATGCCTAAATCCTTATGCGCCTTGATATAGCTTTGAAACTCGGAATAAACCTGTGACATCGGGGTTTCCTGCCCGATTTCAATTCCCTCTACACCGTCGTCGCCGACAATGCCTCCCCAAAGGGTATTGTCAAGGTCAAGGGCAAGCGCTTTTTTGTTCATGCCGAAAACAGATTTGATTATATTTGCGACATTGAAAGCAAATTCGGGAATTGCCGGAACGCAAAGAGCATATTTAAACATATGCCAGTAATACGGGTCGCTCCATTTTTCAAGCCCGAAATTTGCCGATAAATATGCGATATCGTTGATATAAAACGAAGCGTTGTTTGCGGCATAATCCGAAAATTTAAGGTTTAATTCGTTTATATATCGGGTTTTTCCGCCGATATTCGTGCAGTCGGCATTGCCCAAAAGCCGATAATAGGGCAATTCAAAATTATTTTGAATTATAGGGCATTTATATACGCTTGAAATTTTTTCCCACATTTGGGTAAAGTGTTCAAACTGAACATCAAGCTCCGATTCGATTTGTTCTTTCGTACAGTTCGGCGAAAAGTCTTTTTTGATGAGGTTTCGGCTTGTGGTGTGTATGAAGATGATATCGGGTGAAAAATCTTCAAGCTCTTTGTTTTCAAAGCAGGCATCCTGCCAATAACGGTTGTATTCGGATTCGTAAAACTCGGCTTTTATGCCGTAATTAAGCAAAAACAGCTCTAAAATTTTCACAATTTCCGAGGTTGTTGAGCCGCCGAGCACGGCAATTCTCTTTGTCAGTGCAAAATCACTTTGCTCGATAAGCTTTTTTTTGATAGAGCGCTTGTTTTTCAATATATAGGCGCTGTCGAATGGATATTCAAGAATTTGCATATTTTTTCTCCGTACTTCTCTTTATACAGTATTAGGGCGAACGTGAAAAATGTCCGCCCTAAGTGGATTTATCGGTTTGTTTATCTTGTTCGCATAACTTCAATGTAGTCGGCGTTGCTGCTCATTGCGCTGAAAGCACAGCTGGCAAAAAGCACGTCGGTAATGCCCTGCTGTTTTATAAACTCAATTGAATTAAGCTCAAAATAGCGCATATCGCAAACATAAATTTCTTCAAAAGAGCCGGTTAAAAATTCGGGTATTGCGTTGCCGTAGCTGTCTTTGAAGATGATGAGTTTTCTGCCGTTTGAAACGCCGGTTTTTATGTGAACAACGTTGCTGTCGCCACGCATGAAAGTTAAATACAGCGAGCTTTTATTTGTAATGCCTTCGTTGAAAAGAGAACCTACATTCGGATTTGTGAACGATTGCGAATAGTATGTCGTGGTGTAGTTTTCCTCTTTGGGCTTGTAATATATAAACTCTTCCGGATTATTTAAAAGCGACGATTCGTTTGTATAAGTGTAAAGAGTGCCGACATAGCCATCGACAGAATATCTGTCATATTGCGAAATATCGAGGAAGGGTACATTTGCGGTTTTGCAAAATTCCTGCGCCGCATAATAAGCGCCCAACGCCGCCCAGTGGTGGTCGGTTCTTGTGTAAATTTTTTCGTTTGTGTGCAAAGATAATGCCGAGTAAGCGTCAACATTCACAACGCCGTTTAAATATTGGGCGATATGGTCGATATCGCCTTTTTGGCTTCGTGTATATTTGCTGTATTCATCAGGCAGATAGAACGAAACAGCAGTCGGGATAACCATTGAATATACATTAACGCTGTCGCCCAAATCGGCTTTATAGGCGTTGACATATCCGGCGTATTCCTCGGCATTTGCAAGGCTGCCGCCGTAAAGCATGATGCCCGTATCGCCGAGAACGACAATGCCCTCGTGTATGATTCCGACAGGGTTTTGCGGCTCGGCAGGGGTGGCGGTGGTCGTTGTTGTGACAGTGCTTGTCGTGGTGGTTATAGGGGCTGATGTCACAGTGCTTTGCGCATTATCACTTTGGGTAAAAGTGTTTGGATTTGTAATTTGCGGCGTTGTTGTGGTAATTGCGACAGTGGTTGTCGTTGCCGCCAAATCGGGAGATGAGGTCTGCTCGTTTAAGTCGTCATCGGACATAATGTGCGCATTGCCGTAAAACGTAACCTTGTTATCGTCATTATCGCCTGAAATTATACCGAAATGGGATTTTAAATTTGAGTTAAAGGACACAAATTGTTCACGAAACGGAACGGTGTCGTTAAAATATGCGCTGAGGCCGCTTGTAAAGTCGCCCGACATCAGGGAAGAAAAGCTGAATTTCGGGAATTTTTCAAGTTCACGTTTTTCGCTTTCCGAAACAGTCGGGTGCTTAAATACAAGAAGCACGAAGAAAGCAATCATAAACATTGAGCAGATTGCGGCAATGTTTATATATTTTGCGGTTTTTGTCACACTTTCGATTCTTTCTTTTCGCCGAAGCTCGGGCGGGGTATAGCTTTCGACAAAGTCAAAAGCGCTGTCTTTGGCGTTGTTGTCTTTCATCCTTTATTTTGCACCTCTCTGTAATTTAAAAGGAAAATGAGTTTTTGTTTTAAAAATTTGCGTAGAAAAACGGGTTGCGTGTCTGCAAGGTCAAAAATACGGTGCAAATCACGATGAGGGCTATGTTGATTACAGTTTCACTTACGCTGTAAATTGCGGTAAGCGTATCGGATTTTTCCGATATTTTTTTGATTTTCGGGATTATGGGGAAACAGAAAAGCACAGCCGCCGCAATCAGCCAAATGTTGTTTACAAGTGATGATTTGACAAAAACATCGGCAAGTTCGTTTGAATTTGCGCCTACAAGATTTTTTAAATAATCCCACATTTTTGAAAGGTCGGTGAAGAAAAATATGCCAAAGCCCACTATTATGACGAGCTTTGTATATATATGCATAATCACATCGGGAATTTTTTTCAGGCGTTTTTTGGTTATCAGCCGTTCGATAAAAATAAACAAGCCGAAATACAGACCCCAAATTATATAGTTCCAGCTTGCGCCGTGCCACAGCCCGGTTGAAAACCACACGAGAAACAAACTTGCATAGGGGCGGCGTTTGCCGAAAATCGGCAGATAGAGCAAATAATCACGGAAAAATGTGCCGAGCGACATATGCCAGCGCTGCCAAAATTCGGTTATGGTGCGGCACATAAACGGATAATTGAAGTTTTCGTCAAAATCAAATCCGAAAAGCTTGGCAATGCCGATAGCCATATCGGAATATCCGGAAAAATCAAAATACATAAACAAAGCGTAAACCGTAACGGCGTACCACGTATCGGCAACGGTTCGGGAAGAAATCGCAACTTGCGAAGAAGCACTGCCGAAAAAGTTCTCAACGATTACATATAAATTGTTGGCGATGATGACCTTTTTGGCAAGTCCGGTGACGACGCGCGTCATGCCTGCGCTGAGTGCGGAATAGTCGATATTGCGGTTTGCAAGCTGATTTTCAACGGTTGAATAGCGCACGATAGGGCCTGCAATCGTGTGCGGAAAAAACGACATATAGAGCAAAAATTGCGAAAAGCTTTTTTGTGCTTTTACCTTGCCCCAATATGCATCGACCGTATACGAAATCGCACGGAAAGTATAATAGCTGACGCCGAGCGGAATTATAAGCTTGGGAGCATTGATACTCAAATTGAAAAGCGAATTTATGTTTTCGATTACAAATACGGTGTATTTAGGTATTGCAAGCCCTAAAAGATTGACGATTACCGTTAAGGTCACCGTGATTTTGGCAAGGCGCTTGCCCTCGTATTTTTCGCAGATTATCGCCGAAAGATAGTTGATTACCGTGGAAGCGAGAATGAAAAGAATGCCCACAGGGTTGCCCCAGGCATAAAAAATCAGCGAAAATACAATAAGGACGGTGTTTCGGGCTTTTGCGTTTTTGGCTATATAGTATGACAGCAAACACAGAGGAAGAAAAATGTAGAGAAAGGATATTTCGGCCAACGTCATTTGGTATTTGCCCCCCGGGAATTTAAGAATTTGCTGCGCTTTTTGTTTTTATTATGCGCCGGGGCTGCAACAATTAAAAAATTCCCGGCTACAAAATAATTATACTCCTATTTGACAAGATTCGTCAAGATTTTTTTTGATTTTTTCGACAAAAAAATCCGAGCGATTCCATTGCGATTTTTGTGATGTTTAACGAAACCGAAAATTGCCGTTTTGACTGCTGATATCAAAAGAGAAATTTCAAAAAAATTCAAATACAGTACATAAAAAATACTTTATAAAACGTTGAAAGCGGCGCTTTCTCTGTTGCATAATTTCTCTTATGGAAGAATGCTAAAAAACGATTGGAAAAGAGGCATAAATATGGATTATTACAGTTTAAGCTGTGAAGAAACGCAAAGCACAATTCAGACCGATGCAAAATGCGGATTGACGCAGTTGCAAGCCGATAAGCGGCTTGAAAAATACGGTGAAAACAAATTGCGTGCGAAAAAGAAAAAAACATCGCTTGTAAAATTTTTCGAGCAGTTTAAAGATACCATGATATTGATACTGCTTGCGGCAGCCGGGGTTTCGTTTGCGATTGCAGTAATTGAAAAAAACCCTTCGGATTTTTTTGAACCGCTGCTTATACTTCTGATAGTCGTGCTTAATGCCGTTATGGGCGTTATGCAAGAAAACAAAGCGGAAAAAGCGCTTGAAGCCTTGCAGAAAATGAGCGCACCGCACGCAAGGGTGCTGCGTGACGGCAGGGAAAGCGTAATCGATGCGGCGCTTTTGGTTCCCGGTGATGTAATTATTGTCGAGGCGGGCGATTTTATTCCGGCAGACGCAAGGCTTTTTGAATCGGCAAGTTTGAA
Organism: uncultured Oscillospiraceae bacterium; assembly: GCA_964490175.1. Taxonomy (GTDB): domain Bacteria; phylum Bacillota; class Clostridia; order Oscillospirales; family Ruminococcaceae; genus RGIG3077. The sequence goes on from CAZBAI010000001.1 coordinate 72,693, forward strand.
ATGTGAAGAATCGGCGCTGACCGGCGAATCTGTTCCGAGTGAAAAGGATTATGCGGCAAAAATCGAAAGCGGCGCACCTTTGGGCGATAGGGTCAACATGATTTATTCGGGCTGTTCGGTCGCATACGGCAGAGGAAAGGCTATTGTTACCGCAACGGGCATGGAAACCGAAATGGGCAAAATCGCAAATTTGCTGGATTCCGAGGAAGATACGCAAACGCCTTTGCAACACAAGCTTGCCGTTATGGGAAAATATCTCGGAATTGCGGCGTTGGCGGCTTGCGCCGTTGTGTTTGTTGTGGGTCTTATCGGCGGAATTGACATACTTGAAATATTTATGACGGCGGTTTCGCTGGCGGTTTCGGCAATACCCGAGGGCTTGCCGGCAATCGTCACGATAGTTCTTTCAATCGGCGTTGGCAAAATGGCGAAGAATAACGCAATTGTAAAAAAACTGCCCGCAGTTGAAACATTGGGCAGTGCAAGCGTTATTTGCTCGGACAAAACGGGCACGCTTACACAAAACAGAATGACGCTTGTAAAAGCTTATTGCTGTGAAAATGAAGTTTTTGAGGATATTTCGGAGAACAACAGCGAGAGTGTTCGCAAGCTTTTAAAATTTGCTTCGCTTTGTTGTGACGGCGCTGTTGAATGCGACGGCGAAAATGTAAAGCACATCGGCGACCCGACGGAAACTTCAATTGTTTATGCCGCACACATAAACGGCATTGAAAAGGAAGAGCTTAATCAAAAATACGCAAGAGTTGCCGAAATTCCGTTTGATTCGGACAGAAAGCTGATGACGGTCGTAAATGAAATTGACGGAAAGCTTGTAGTTACCGTAAAGGGTGCGTTTGACGTGCTTGCCACAAGATGCATAAGCGGCGATATTGCAAAGGCAAAGGAAATTACGCAAAATATGTCGGAGCAGGCGCTTAGAGTTATTGCGGTGGCACAAAAAACGGTTGACAAAGTGCCAAAAGGCGCTCTTTGCGAGGATTTGGAATGCGGATTGACGCTTTTGGGGCTTGTGGGCATGATAGATCCGCCCAGAGAAGAAGCAAAATCGGCAGTTGCGGTGTGCAGGGAGGCCGGCATACGGCCTGTTATGATTACGGGCGACCACATTGTTACCGCCTGTGCCATTGCAAAGCAGATTGGCATTATGAATGAGGGCGATAAATCAATGCTCGGTTCGGAGCTTGAAAAAATGAGCGATGAAGAGCTTGCCGCAAATGTTGAAAACGTTTCGGTTTATGCCAGAGTTTCGCCGCAGGATAAAATCAGGATAGTCAAGGCGTGGCAATCAAAGGGTGCGATTGTTTCAATGACGGGTGACGGAGTTAATGACGCACCTGCGCTGAAAGCGGCGGATATCGGCTGTGCAATGGGAATTACAGGCACGGACGTAGCTAAAGGCGCCGCCGATATGACCTTGACCGATGACAATTTTGCAACCATTGTTAAGGCGGTTGAAGAGGGCAGGGGAATTTACGACAACATTCGCAAGGCTGTGGGATTTTTGCTCGGCACGAATATTACAGAGCTTTTAAGCGTTTTTCTTTCAATGCTCTTTTTCAAAGTTTCGCCGCTGCTTTCAATGCAGCTTTTGTGGATAAATCTTGTAACCGACAGCTTTCCCGCAATTGCGCTCGGCATGGAGCCTGTTGACAGCTTGGTTATGAAGCGCAAGCCAAAGCCCAAGGACGAGAGCATTTTCGCACACGGATTCGGCGTTGAAATTTTGCTGCAAGCTGTGCTGTTTACCGTTTTAACGGTTTGTGCGTTTGTAATCGGCAAAGGCATTTCGATTGAGGCAGGGCGCACAATGGCGTTTATTACGTTGGCATTGCTTGAAACGGTTCATTCGTTTAGTATGCGTTCACAGCGTTCGCTTTTTGATATCGGATTTTTCACAAACAAAAAGCTCAACATTGCAACGCTTGTTTCGCTTTTGCTGATAGTGCCCGTTGTGTTTACCCCCATACGTACGGCGTTCGGCATGATAAAGCTTGATGTTGTGCATTATTTAATTGCATTTGGGCTTGCGCTTGTTCCGCTTGTTTATATGGAACTGTTTAAGCTTGCAAAAAGAATTGCAATTTCACGCAAAAATTTAAACGCATAAAAATGTAAAGAGCGGCAGTTTATTTTCAAAACTGCCGCTCTTTACATTTAAAAAGCCCCAAACTATTCTCCGAAAAACAGAGGAGGAATGGTTGTCATTGGTTAATCTATTGGGAGTTCGTTTTCGTCTTCGCTTGTTGTGATAACATCGGCGTCAAACTCAATTACCTCAACTTCGGGTTTTTTGTATTCAAACATGGAAATTTACCTCCTTAATATCAATATTTGCTTATTATTTTAATGTGACATTGCGTAAGTGTATGCTACGGTATACAGCTGATACATCGATTTAACAAGACTTACAAGTTCTTCGCTGTATTTATCGGGATTGTTTGTAATTGAATATGCATAGCTCATTGCGCTGTAATTAAGCTGCCAATCGCCGACCTTGATACTCCAATAACTGCCCAAATCATAAGCGTAAACAGATCTAATCAAGATATAATATTCATCGCCCTTTTGATTAACCTGATAATAATCGCCTAAAAGGCTTGCGTCATCTGTCTTGAAATAGTGTCGCATATTTGTGTAGCCTTCAAGCACAAGTGATGAGCCTGTGTATTCAACACCGTCGGGAAGAGTGCCTGTGATTTCCTTTTTGTATTCTTCGGGGATAACAACGTCGGAAACGTCTGCCGAGGAGAGCTGAAAATCGTTAAAAACGTTTGCGAGGTTGTCGGTGTTGTAATCAAAATAAAGCTGAGCATATGCGCCGTAGTTAAGCATTGCTTCAACAAGTGATTTTGTATCGCTGTCGTAATCTGACGAGGTCAAAATCTCTTTCGCATAATCCTTTACGCTGTAGGAATATGTTTCGCTTATCGCAGTATAGCCGTCAACGTAGAGATAAACCGTATCGGACATTTCCTTTGCGTTGACAATGGCTGTATATTCATAATATCCGGTTTCTTCATCCAGCCAAGCTTCGCTTACATCATAGGCACCGAATCTACTGTCATCATCTTCGCCGTAGTAAATATAAACAGTCGGGTGTCTTGCAATGTCTTCTTCGCTGAAATCCATATAGAAATTCAAACCGATTACACCGTCTTCAATCGAAACGGAAGTGCCTTTAAGCTCACAATCCAAAAGCCTAAAGTTAAGCTTTGCGCTTGTAACCGTAAAGCCGGGGTTGAATGTATCGCCGACTTCGTATGTGCTTTTAGGCTCAATCATAACGATAAATGCGTGAGCATAATAATTTTCGCACTGCGAAAGGTCAAGCGTAAGTTTGCCGCTTGATTTAGCTTTTGCGGCGGTTTGATACCAACCGACTGTACCGTCATTACCCATGGCAACAAGGTAAATGTTTTCGATAGAATCGGGGTTATCGCATGTATATTCCATTTCCAAACTCGACATATTTTCAAAACTGTAACCTAACTCAAAGTCCCACCAGCTTTCAAGCGTGATTGTGGGTTTGGAAACATTGCCGTCATCGTCAGCTGTGAGGGTGGTTTCACCTATACTGTCTTCTTCAAGCGCCAATTCATGGTGGGGCAAATCTTCAGGCTCTGAATAAACAGTCCAAGAAACAGTTGCTGAAGCGTTGGCTGTGCTGACACCGATTTGCAGGTAATATCCTACAAGGTCGATATCGGAAACGAGAACTTCAACATCATCTGTATTTGCATTTCCCTGCTTCCAATAGCTATCGCTGCCGTCGGCATTTGTGCCTGTAACCTCAACCGAATTGTAGCCTACACAGAAACTAACATCGGAAGAAAAAACAATTTTAAAGGGGTCTTCGACATCGCCGAGCAATTCATCTTTTGAAACTGCGGCGGTATCCCACCAATTGCCTGCTTCAATAGTGACTGAATTTGTGTAGCTGCCGTTGCCGGAATCATCGGGGTCGTCGGAATCATCGGGGACAAGCGAAGTGTCCGAGCAGATTACATTGCCGTCTTTGTCCAAAACGTCAAGCGAAGCGATTGCAAAATCGTTGCCCCAGTATTTTTGGACGAAAATTTGCGACCAACCGTCGCTGTCATCAAACATTGCGGTTTCACTAAGGTAGGTTACGGAATAATCGTCATCAGACATGATTAAATCTTTATCCGAACCTGAGTTGCCCCACGATATATTTTGCCAGCCGTTTTTTGCGGAGCTAAATACAAAATCTCCTCCGGCGCCGGCTGACATATCTTCGATAGAGATAGTAAACTTTGCGCCGTAAACATCGGAAAGAGCATAACCTGTGGGGATGTTTGACTTAACGTCAAACATATAGTCGGTATCACTGTTTGCGTTGGTAATGCTCGCAAACGACGTTAAAGCTAAAGATGTTGCGGCAATCGCCGTTGCGGTGACGCCGGCAAGCGCTTTTTTGAAAAATCTTTTCATAATAGCATTTTTTCCTTTCGTTAAAATAAATTTTTACGAACAAAAATTCGATACTCACATTATACACTAAATTCAATTGTTTGTAAATACCTTTTTGTGCAAAATTTATGAGATTTTCAAGAAAAATAAATCGCACTTAAAGCAGCATATTTAAAATTTGTGCTGTGTGACAAAAATATACGTTTAGATGTTTGCCGATTTTATCAAGTTTTTGCTTTACATTTTTTTCGGTTTGTGCTAAAATAAGCTGTGGGTTTTCGTAAATTGCCGATTTGTCGGGCAAAGGCTTGGGCAAAGGCTTTTTCAAACCACTCAACAGGGCGCTCTGCGCTTTTAAAATGCGGAGCTAATTCAATCTATTACGAAAGGGTAATGTGAAATGGAAAAGATTTATACCGGCAAAACCAAGGACGTTTACAAGCTTGAAAACGGAAACGTAATGCTCAAATTCAAGGATGATTGCACGGGCAAGGACGGCGTTTTCGATCCCGGCGAAAATTCGGTCGGTCTTACAATCGACGGAATCGGCAAGGCAAATTTGCAAACTTCTGTTTATTATTTTGAGCTTCTCAAAAAAGCGGGTATTAAAACACATTATGTTAATGCAGATGTTGATAATGCCGAAATGGAAGTGCTTCCCGCAACGGTGTTCGGTCACGGACTTGAGGTAATCTGCCGCCTTGTCGCAACAGGCAGCTTTATCCGCAGATACGGCGAATATATTGAAGACGGTACCGCACTTGACGGCGGATATGTTGAGTGTACATTTAAAAATGATGCCAAGGGCGATCCGCTTGTAACAAGCGAGGGTCTTGCCGCACTCGGCATTATGACCGAAGAAATGTTTGAAAGCATGAAAGAACAGACTTTGAAAATCACCAAAATCGTTGCCGATGACCTTAAAACTATCGGTCTTGATTTGTGGGATATTAAGTTTGAATTCGGATATAACAACAACGAGGTTATACTTATCGATGAAATCGCTTCGGGCAATATGCGTGTTTACAAGGGCGATACCATCGTTGACCCGGTTGAACTTACAAAGCTTATTCTTAACAGATAAGATTAAAAACTGTTTTTCTTTAAAGCTTGTCAGCCGCTTTGCAAATGTGCAGGGCGGCTACTTTTTGTTTGCTGTGGTTTTGTTGATTCTTAATCATTTTTTTGTGAGATTGGCTTTGTGCATAGCGCAATATTACAATTTTTTGCAAAAAATATTTGAATTGATTGACTTTTAACTCCTTTGGGTGTATACTTTCGGTATTGAGTTAGCGGTGGCTAATTTGAGGTCGCCGCCAATTTAATAAAGATAAGTTAGCGAAAGCTAACTGCATATGGGAGGAAACAAGATGGCAATTGTAGAATTTAAAGATGTAACACGTGTTTACAGCGGCGGCGACCACGTGCAAAAAGCCTTAGACGGCGTGAGCTTTAGCCTTGAAGAGGGCAAATTTGCGGTCATTCTCGGGCCTTCGGGTGCGGGAAAAAGCACGCTGCTTAATATGTTGGGCGGACTTGACAGCCCCACTGCCGGTACTATTACTGTAAACGGCAAAGATATTTCCACGCTTTCAAATGATGAGCTTGCGGATTATCGTGCTTCGACCGTCGGATTTGTGTTTCAGTTTTACAATCTCATACCGACGCTTACCGTTTATGAAAACGTAGCGCTTGTAAAAGATATTTCAAAAAATTGCATTGATGCGAAAAATATGCTTGCCGAAGTAGGGCTTGCAGACCATTTGCATAAGTTCCCGTCAGAGCTTTCCGGCGGCGAGCAGCAAAGGGTATCGATTGCCCGTGCGCTTGCCAAAAACCCTAAAATTTTGCTTTGCGATGAGCCGACCGGCGCACTTGATTCCGAAACGGGCGTGCTTGTTTTAAAGCTTTTGCTTTCCATGGCAAAAAACTACGGCAAAACCATCGTGGTGGTTACTCATAATCAAAATATCGCAAAAATGGCAGATGTGGTGATTAGGGTTAAAAACGGCAAAATCAAAGCATATGAAGAGCAGCCCATGCCTTTGAGCGTTGACGAAGTGGAGTGGTGATTATGCTTATAAGAAAACTGTTTCGCACTGCCCTTAGCTACAAATCGCAGTTTGTTTCAATGATTATTATGATTGGCATAGGCGTGGGCGTTTTTCTCGGTTTTAATATCGAGTGGAAAAGCCTTGAAGATGATGCATTTTCATTTTTCGATGATACCTGCTATGCCGATTTTCGTATTTATTCCGATATGGGCTTTGGCGAAAACGATATAGAAAATATTCAAAATATTGACGGTGTTGATGCCGCAACACGTTATTTTAACGTAAATGTGGGCATTAAGGATACTCAAAAATCGTTAGCTCTCAATGTATCGGAAAATTATACGGTTTCCACAATGATAATTACAGACGGCGCAGAGTATGACGAAACTTTGAACGGCATTTGGCTGTCGGATAGATTTGCTAAGGCTAATAATATAAAAATCGGCGATGAAATGACACTTACATATACAAATGTTGAAATCACCGCCGAGGTTATCGGGCTGGCAAAAAGCGGTGAAAATATGATTTGCACAGCAGACGAAAATCAACTTATGCCGGATTACGAAGCGTTCGGGTTTGCCTACATTACTCCGAAAATGCTTGAAAACGCCGTCGGAGCTGCATTTTATCCGCAAATCAACATCATTTCGGATATGGACAAAGAACAGCTTGAAGAAAAAATCAAAGCCGTCACCGGCACGACGTTTCTTGTCACTGCAAAAGATGAGCATCTTCCGTATGCGGGCGTGAAGAGCGAATCGGAGGAGGGCAAAACGATGGGGTCTGTTTTGCCTGTGCTTTTTCTTGCAATTGCTTTGCTTACAATGGTGACAACAATGCACCGTATTGCGGCTAATGAAAAGGTGCAAATCGGCACGCTTAAAGCGCTGGGCTTTCGTGATGGCAAAATACTGCGGCATTACACATCATATGGGCTGATGATAGGTATTGTCGGCGTGGCGCTCGGCGTTGTACTCGGCTATCTTGTGGCGGCGGTTATAATCAGTCCGAGTGGAATGATGTCAACTTATATCGATATGCCGGATTGGAGCCTTGTGATGCCGAAATTCTGCATTCCCATTATAGTGCTGATGCCGATTTTGATGACTTTTATCGGTTATCTGTCGGTTAAAAAAATGCTTAAAGGTACAGCTGCCGACGCACTAAGACCTTACACGCCCAAAGCAATGAAAAAAAGTGCGATTGAAAATCTGCCGTTTTGGAACAAGCTGCCTTTCGGCGTAAAGTGGAATATTCGTGACGCTCTTCGCCATAAATCTCGCAGTGCGATGACGCTTATCGGTGTTATCGGCTGTACCGTTTTGCTTGTGGGCGGACTGGGTATGAAAGATACCATGAAAGGCTTTCTTGATATGCTGGATAATGATATCGCCAAATATAACACAAAGATTGTTCTTTCGGAGAACGCCGAAAATAAAGATGCTATCGCTCTTGCCGATGATGTAAACGGTGATTGGCAATCTTCAAGCGGCATAAGTTGCAACGGCAAGACCGTAACACTTGATATTTACAGTGCGGATAACGGCAAGGTGGGATTTTTAAATGAAAAAAACGAGCCTTTAAAGCTCGGTGATGACGGAGTGTACCTCTGCCTGCGCTTGAAAGATATTGCAAGAATCGGCGATATCATTGAGTTTTCGCCCTACGGCAGTGATAAAACTTACAAAGCAAGGGTTTTAGGATATATACGTTCGCTTGTCAGCGAATGTGTTGTAATGACTGAAAGTTATGCCGACAGTATCGGTATTGATTATCATATCGGATATATATATACGGATATGGCATCAAACGATATTGAAAATTCCGCTGTTATTTCCGCCAAGCAGGATAAGTCTGCGCTTATGGACAGCTATAATAATGGTTTGGAAATTATGAATGCAATGGTCGTTATGTTGGTTTTGGCGGCGGTTGTGCTCGGTATAGTAGTGCTGTATAATCTCGGAATTATGAGCTATGTTGAGCGTTATCGTGAGCTTGCAACTCTCAAAGTGCTTGGATTTCGTGACAGGGCTGTCGGAAAATTGCTGATAAGTCAAAATATATGGCTGACGGTTATCGGTGTGCTGATCGGTATTCCGGCAGGTGCAGGCGTGCTTTATATATTGATTACAAAGCTTGCCTCCGAATATGAGCTTAGTATTACCATTAAGTGGACGACTTATCTTATCTCCACGGCGCTGACTTTCGGCGTTTCGTTGCTGGTTGGACTTATGGTTTCAAAAAAGAATCGTAAAATCGATATGGTTGAGGCATTAAAGGGAACAGAATAACAAAAATCCCCCATTTTTAAGTGGGGGATTTTGTTATAAAACGAAATATTCGCACAGCGCAAACCATTCTCGAATCCAGTATGTCGGCAAAAGATAAAGCCGTGTATTTGCCGACAAAGCGCAAGCGTTGAAGCCGCAGTCTTTCGCAATCAGCTGTGAACGCATTTGGTGAAACCCATCGGTTGCAATGGCAATATTAGAACTTAGATTGTTGCTTTCGGCGATTTTTCGGGCGTTTTCAAGATTTTGCCTTGTGTCGGCAGATTCCTCGTCAAGATAGATTCTGCACTCATCGATTCCGTAATTGACGAGTGCGTTTTTTATCGCAAGCGCTTCGCTGATATCTTCATCACTGCCTTTGCCGCCGCAAGCAATGCATACCGTATCGGGGTTTTCGGAAAGATAGTCATACGCCGCATTGATTCGTGCGCTTAGCATAAGGCTTGGCGCAGTGCCGTTGACCTTGCAGCCCAAAACTACGACGGTATCGGTTTTTTCGTTAGGCTTGTTGCAGGCAAATATCGACATTGCAACGGAAAACGCAACGGCGAGCAATACGCATAATGCAAAAATCACCGAAACGGTATAGGCGCATATTCGCACAATTAAGCTTTGCGATGAAAAAACGGCGTGCAGATTTTTTGAAAACACCGTTGCGAAAATCAAGCTTGTGAAAACTGCCGTGCCGAAAAATACGCCGATGTTTAAAACTCCGTGTAAAATCGTGAGCAAAAAAGTCAAATCGACAAGCGAAAAAACAAAGATAAGGCACGCTTTAAAAAACGTGCCTGCGGTAAATCCGTTCATTTTTTCGCATACTCCTTAAGCGCTTGGGCGAGCTGATCCGGGCAGGAGGAGTTTTTAAAGCCGCATTTAATTCCCTCAAGCCTTTCGATTACATCATTTATTTTCATATCACGCACAAGGCTCGAAATACCCTGCGAATTGCCGTGGCAACCGCCGATAATCCGCACGTTTTTTACGATATCGCCCTCAACATCGATCACCATTTTTTTGGCGCAAACACCCTTAGGGGCATATTCAAACTGCATTTTACTTCTCCTTTATATATTCTGCTGATTTTTTGAAAATTTTATCAATGTTTTCTTTATCGGTTACACTGCTGCCGATAAACGAAGGCTTTTCGTTATACAGCCCGTGAAAATCAGAGCCGCCGACAACAATCAGATTGTATTTTTCAGCTGTTTCAAGTAAATTTTTACGCATTTTTTCATCGGCTGTATAGTGGAACACTTCAACACCGTCAAGCTTGCCGGCGGCGCTAAGTTCGCAAAGCAGGTCAAATCCGTCATATCTTGCGGGGTGAGCCATTACGGCAATGCCCTTTGCCGAGTGAATTAAATCAAGCACAAAGCGCACATCCGGGTATTCACGTTCGACATAGCAGCTGCCTGTTTTCATATTAAAAAGCTCGTTGTTCAGATCACCGTAAAAATCCGTTGTGTAGCCGTATTCAACAAGTGCATGAACTATGTGCTGTTTGAATACGCTTTTGCTGCCCGAGGCGTGCCGCATGATATTTTCAGGCGTAATTGCGGGAAATTTTTCTATAACCTTATCTATCATTTCCTTAGCGCAAATCTTTCTGATTTCACAGGATTTAAGGCACAAGCCTTCAAGCCTGTCGGGCTTTTGCGGCAGATAGCAAAGTATATGCACTTTTCTTCCTCTGTCCTTATCCCATGCGGAAAGTTCAACCCCGGGAATGACCTTAACTCCGTAGCGTTCACCGAGAATTGCCGAACGTGAAAACGAAGCCATTGTATCATGGTCAGTTATCGATAAATAATCAAGCCCTCTTTTTTTTGCTTGAATTATAACTTCCTCGATACCGAGCGAACCGTCCGAAAGTGTTGTGTGGCAATGAAGATCCCCTGTCATTATATCACCCTCCCACACCGATTATAGCACACATTGTGCAAAATGGCAAGTTTTTTGAGCAAATTTAATAGATTATTTGAAATACTTGTTCAAAAACCAGATGTCGTCTGTTTGAAAATCCATATCATTGAGATATGAAAGGCGGCTTGAATCCGCAAAATCAAATCCGATTTTATATGCGCAAAGCGCCTGATACGGTGCATTATACCGCTTGTTTGCGTTGGCGTTGCCATATTTTGCATCGCCGAGCACAGGTGCTTTAATGTGCGCCATATGCGCCCTTATCTGGTGCGAGCGCCCCGTGTGAAGCTTGATTTCGGCAAGTTGCAGATCGTTTCTTTTTTCAAGCGCTGTATATTCCGTGACGATTTCTTTTGCATTCGCAGTCGGTTTGTCGGATATATAAACCTTGTTTGCGGCGCTGTCCTTGCGCAGATAGCCTTTTATGATATCATGCTTTTCGGGCAATGTGCCGACGCATATGCAAAGGTATTCTTTTTGAACGTTTCCGTTGCGGATTGCGGCGTTGACCTCACGCAGTGACGCTGCGTTTTTTGCGCCGATAACAATGCCGCAGGTGTTTTTATCAAGCCTGTTGCAAAGTGCGGGTCGAAAGCTGTTTTCGGCAAAACGGTTGTATTCACCCTTTGCGGTAAGGTAAGCGACAAATCGGTTTATCAGCGTATCCTGCTCGTTTTTGTTTGAGCTGTGGCAGATAAGCTCTGCCTTTTTGTATATAAGTGCGATGTTTTCATCTTCATATATAATGTCGATATCGCAATTGCATTTTGGCGATTTCAGTTCTTCTTCCTTAATTTTTTCGCAGAAAAATTCATCCGGAATATAAAGCTCGACCACATCGCCTGAATTTAGCATAGAGCCTGCCTCACAGCGTTTTGAGTTAAGCTTGATTCTCTTTTTGCGGATATATTTGTGCATAAGACTTTTGGGAAGCTTTACAGAGGATTTGGACAGAAATTTGTCAAGCCTTTGTCCGCTGTCGTTTTCGCCTATTACGAATGAGCGCATTATTGCTGAGAGTTTGCAAAATCAGCATTATCGCCGGCAATTTCTTTAAGGCTCAGCGCAAGAGAGGCAAGCGAGGAAATTTCGGTCGGAACGATAATTTTCGTTGCCTTGCCGTCAGCGGCTTTGGCAAAAGCTTCAAGCCCTTTAATGGCAATAACCGATTGTGCGGGGTTTGCGGCGTTTCCGTTTGCAAGCGCTTGCTGAACAAGCTCAATAGCCTTAGCTTCGCCTTGCGCTTCGAGGATTTTTTGCTCTTTAATAGCGTCGGCACGCAGTATAACAGCTTGCTGTTCGGCTTCGGCACGCAAAATTGCGGCTTGCTTTGCCGCTTCGGCACGAAGAATCTGCGATTCTTTCTCACCCTCGGCAACAAGCACGGCGGATTTCTTTTCGCCCTCTGCCTGCAAAATCTTTTCACGTCGTTCACGTTCGGCTTTCATTTGCTTTTCCATTGCGTCCTGAATTTCTCTCGGCGGCAATATGTTTTTAAGCTCAACACGGTTGACTTTAATACCCCAGCGGTCGGTTGCCTGATCGAGAATTGCCGTGATTTTTGTGTTGATAACATCACGAGATGTCAGCGTTGCGTCAAGCTCAAGTTCGCCGATGATGTTTCGCAGCGTTGTTGCGGTTAAATTTTCAATAGCGGCAAGAGGCCTTTCAACGCCGTATGTATACTGCTTTGCATCGGTGACTTGAAAGAAAACGACGGTGTCTATCTGCATGGTTACGTTATCCTTTGTGATAACAGCCTGCGGCTTAAAATCGACAACTTTTTCTTTAATCGAAACCGGTTCGAGAACCCTGTCGATAAACGGCCATGCAAAATGCGGACCTGTTCCCCATGCTTTATAAAAGCTTCCGAGCCTTTCGACAACATAAATCTTTGCCTGCGGAACAATTCTGATTCCTCTTATAACAACAATAAGCAAAAACACCAAAATACCTACAAGAATATATCCCTGTATTTCCATAACCGAAAACCTCCGTTAAATATTTAAAATCGGTGCAAAGCGTGATAAGCTCGCTTAAATTACGTTGCGACGATTGCAACCTAACGCTACGAGCTTTTGCTCCTTAGGATTTCAGTGGGAGATTTATTCTCCTACTGAAAGTCTGAAATGGAACCCGCCGCCTAAGAGGCGGGGGACATCTGCGACATGGTTATATTTATTGCTTTGGCGAAACGATAAGCTTTGCTCCGTCTATCGCTTCGACAATGACTATTGAATCTTTTAAGATTGTATTGCCGTTTTTTGAAACGGCAGCCCAATCAACACCGTTGAGAGTTACTCTTCCCGTTGACGAAGAATTGTTTATTTCTTCGATAACCGTAGCGGTTTTGCCGATGTCAAGCTCACAGTTTGTGGGCACTACCATTTTTACGGCTTTTTTGACGATAGGCCTTGTTGCGATAAGCAGTGCGACCGAAACAGCGATAAATACAGTAAACTGAAGCCAAAGCGGACCGTTTAACAAAACAACCACCGTTGAAGCCAGCGCACCGGCGGCAAACCAAATCGAAACAAGCTGCAAGGTTTCGATTTCGACAATAACCAAAACAACGAACAAAGCGGGCCATACTATGTACATATTTAAAAATCCCTTTCTTAAAATCATATTTTCTTTCGGTAAGAAGTATTATAACATACAACTTGAAAAAAAACAATATCAATTGCGCAATATGGCGATATTTGTAATCTTGCTGTAATCTTTTGCGCTAAAAAAATTTCATGTCCGATGTTTGAACTTTAAATTTCTTTACATTCGGATAAAAATGTGTTATAATCGTAATAATACAACTTAGGCAAGCACTTTATAAAATCGGAAGCGAGGAGTTTTTTGTGTTTATTACGGAGGATATAAAATATATCGGTGTAAATGACCGTAATATCGACCTTTTTGAGGGTCAATATAAAGTAAAAAACGGAATGTCGTATAATTCATATGCGATAATTGACGAGAACATAGCGATTATGGATACGGTCGATGCCAATTTCACGCATGAATGGCTTGACAATATTCAGAATGTACTCGGCGAACGCACGCCGGATTATCTTGTTGTGCAGCATATGGAGCCTGACCATTCGGCAAATATTGTAAATTTTGTGAAAACCTATCCGAATGCGAAAATTGTTTCGTCGGCAAAAGCTTTTGCCATGATGAAGCAGTTTTTCGGCACGGATTTTGCAAATATCGGCATTGTTGTAAATCAAGGCGACACATTAAAGCTCGGCAGGCACGTTTTGAGCTTTGTGACCGCACCGATGGTTCACTGGCCGGAAGTTATTGTGACGTATGACTGCGCCGATAAAGTGCTTTTTTCTGCCGACGGATTCGGCAAATTCGGTGCGATTGATATTCAAGAAGAATGGGCTGACGAAGCACGCCGTTATTATATCGGCATTGTGGGAAAATACGGCGCACAGGTGCAGGCACTGCTGAAAAAAGCATCAAGCCTTGATATACAAAAAATATGCCCTTTGCACGGACCTGTGCTTGATGAAAATCTCGGGTACTATATCAATCTTTACAACACATGGTCGAGCTATGAAGCTGAATCCGACGGAATTGTTATCGCATATACTTCGGTTTACGGAAACACAAAAAAGGCTGTAATGAAGCTTGCGCAGCAGCTTAAGGAAAAGGGCTGCCGAAAAGTGGTGATAAACGATCTTGCACGTTGTGATATGTCAAAAGCCGTTGCCGATGCATTCCGCTACGGCAAGCTTGTTCTTGCAACAACCACCTATAATGCGGAGATTTTTCCGTTTATGCATGAGTTTATCACAAATCTTACCGAAAGGAACTTTCAAAACCGAACCGTTGCTTTTATTGAAAACGGAAGCTGGGCGCCGCTTGCGGCAAAGGTTATGAAAAATATGCTTGAAAAATGCAAAAATCTGCGCTACTGCGAAAACGGCGTTCGGATAATGTCGGCGTTGAATGAGGAAAGTGATTTGCAGATTGAAAAGCTTTCGGATGAACTTTGCATGGAATATATCGCAAGGCAAGGGAAAACTGCGAACAAAAACGATATGTCGGTGCTTTCCAATATCGGCTACGGGCTTTACGCTGTCACATCAAGCGACGGCAAAAGGGATAACGGACTTATTATAAATACCGTTTCGCAATTGACGGATTCTCCCGCTATGATTGCGGTGACCGTAAACAAGGCGAATTATTCGCATCATATCATCAGCCAAAGCGGAAAAATGAATATTAACTGCCTGTCGGTTGACGCACCGTTTTCCGTTTTTGAAAATTTCGGATTTAAAAGCGGAAGAAATGTCGATAAATTTGAAGGCGCAGAGGTTTTGCGTTCCGATAACGGTCTTGTGTTTTTAAGCAGATATATAAATTCTTTTATATCGCTCAAAGTCAAGCAATATGTCGATTTGGATACGCACGGAATGTTTATCTGCGAAATAACCGAGGCTCGGGTAATCAACGATACGGACAGCATGACCTACGCTTATTATCACGAAAATGTTAAGCCCAAGCCCGAAGTGCAGGGCAAAAAGGGTTATGTGTGCAAAATATGCGGATATGTGCACGAGGGCGAGTTGCCGGAGGATTTTATTTGTCCTTTATGCAAGCACGGCGCTGCCGATTTTGAGCCGATTCAATAAAGTTTAATATACAAATCAGTATATGAAAAAAGAGGTGAAATTTATGAAAAAATATGTGTGCACGGCGTGCGGCTGGGTTTATGACGAGGAGCTTGGCGCACCGGATATGGGAATTGCACCGGGAACAAAATTTGAGGATTTGCCCGAGGATTTTGAATGCCCGTTGTGTTCTGTCGGCAAGGATATGTTCAGCGAGGAATAACCGTATTTAAAAAGAAAAAACCGCTTTTGGCAAGATGCGCCGAAAGCGGTCGTTTTTTGCAATTAGTCGATACCCAAAATCTGCCTGAAGCTTTTGTCGAGATTTTGGCAAAGATTTTGCGCTTCTTGGGTAGAAGTGCCTCTTGTTGTGTAATAAGCCTTGATTTTCGGCTCTGTTCCGGAGGGGCGGATGATTACGCCGGCGTTGTTTTCAAGTGCAAAGCCGATAACATCGGACTTGGGCAGGGTGATGTCATATTCTTTGCCGTTTTCACAGCGCTTGCCGCTTAAGTAATCCGAAACGGCAATGACTTTAAGATTGCATATTTCAGTCGGTGTATTGTCACGGAGCGACTGCATCATTTCTTTCATTTTAAGCATACCGCTTGCACCCTCAAAAGTGAAGCTTTCCTGCTTGTGGAAATATACGCCGTATTTTGCATACATATTATCACGTGCCTGAAGCATTGAAATGCCTTTGCTGCGGTAAAATGCCGCCATTTCGCAAATGAGCATTGAAGCCACAACGGCGTCCTTATCACGAGCGTATGTGCCTGCAAGGTATCCGTAGCTTTCTTCATAGCCGAAGATGTAACGGTCTTTTTCGCCTTTTTCTTCAAGCAAACCGATTTGCTCACCGATAAATTTAAAGCCGGTGAGTGTTTCGATAACTTCAAGATTATAGGCTTTTGCGATTTCAAAAATAATATCCGAAGAAACGATAGTCTTAATGGCAACGGGTCTTTCGGGCATTGTGCCTTTTGCGGTTCTCTGATCGCAGATGTAATCAAGCAGCATTGCGCCGATTTCGTTTCCAGTGAAGAGAACGTATTTGCCTTCGCCTGCGGGTACGGCTATGCCGACTCTGTCACAATCGGGGTCGGTTGCAAGGAGCAAATCAGGCTGAACCTTTTCGCAAAGCTCAAGACCTTTTGACAGTGCTTCTCTGATTTCCGGATTTGGATAGGGACACGTCGGGAAATTGCCGTCGGGGTTTTCCTGCTCGGGCACAACGGTTACATCGTTTATGCCGATGCGGCTTAAAATTTCACGCACGGGTTTGTTTCCTGTTCCGTTCAAGGGAGTATAAACGACCTTTAAGCCTGCCTTTGCGCAAAGGTCGGGGTTGATGCTTTGCGCCATTACGTTTTCAAAAAAGCGCTCTAACACATTGTCGCCGATGTATTCGATCATACCGCTTGCAAGCCCTTGCTCAAACGATACGCATTTTACGCCGTCGAACATATCTGTTTTTTCGATCTGCGCAAGAACCGCCGCCGCTGCGTCGATGGTCATTTGGCAGCCGTCTGCGCCGTATGCTTTATAGCCGTTATATTTTGAGGGATTGTGGCTTGCCGTAATGACAACGCCGCCGCTTAGCATAAGCTCACGCACGGCAAACGAAAGCACGGGCGTAGGCTCAAGCTCGGGGAAAATGTAAGCTTTTACGCCGTTTGCCGCAAAAACGCTTGCGGCTTCCTTTGCAAATTTATCGGATTTGATTCGGCTGTCATAAGCAATGGCGACTTTGGGGTTTTCAAAGTGCATATTAAGATAAGCGGCAAAGCCTAGCGAGGCACGCCTTACGGTATAAACGTTCATACGGTTGGTGCCGGCGCCGATTACGCCTCGCAAACCGCCTGTTCCGAATTCGAGATTTTTATAAAAACGATCCTTTATTTCTTCATCGTTATCCTTTATATTTTCAAGCTCGGTTAAAATGTCGCCGTCATCAACGGCTTTTTCAGCCCAAAGCTTATACAGTGCGTGAATATCCATAAAAAGTCCTCCGTTTCGGTGTGGATAGCATTGTTTGATATGCGCAAATTCATAATCAGCGCATAATTTCGTACATTAGCATTGTAGCATAATATTTTGTGCTTAAAAAGGTTTTTTTTTGAAAATTTCTTGAATTAAAGCTAAACGCAAGCGCAAAAATACTGCGATTTTATTTTAAAGCGGCGCTTTTGCCGTCTTTATCGTTTTTTATTTTATGTATATTGGCGCATTGCGTGAATGTTTTCGGCGTTTTGCGCAAAATTTTGTGTATTATTTTATTTTTTGTGCTTGAAAAAACGAGATTTTTGTGTTATAGTACATATATGGTATGAAAAAACTTACAAAAAGGAAGTGACACTTTGCCTAAAACCGAAAACAACAAGCTGCGCACGCTTAAAATATTGGAATTTTTATACATAAACAGCGACAGTGAACATAGATTTTCAATTGCGGAAATCAATGAATATTTGGCGCAATTCGGACTTGAAGCCGAGAGAAAAGCGATATATAACGATTTTGCCGTGCTGCGTGAGTTCGGCATTGAAATCAACGCAATAAAAGATAAGCATTATAAATACTACATTGACGGGCGTGAATTTGAAATTGCCGAATTAAAGCTTTTGGTTGACGCAGTCGCCTCATCGAGATTTATTTCGCAAGCCAAGTCACGCAAGCTTATCGCAAAAATTTCAAAGCTTGCAAGCGTTCATGAAGCGGAAAACCTAAAGCGAAGCATAAAGGTAGTCAATCGGGGGAAATCTTCAAACGAGCGTGTATATTATAATGTGGACATTTTGCACAGGGCGATTGCCGAAAACAAAATGGTTTCGTTCAAGTATTTTGATTACAACATATCGGGAAAAAAGACCTTTCGCAAAAACGGAGAAAGGTATGTTGTAAGTCCGTATATGCTTAATTGGGATAACGAAAATTATTATCTGCTTTGTCATTATGAGCGCCACGGCGATAAAATCACGCCGTTTAGGGTAGACAGAATGGAGCTTATCGAAATTGAGGAAATCCGTGCGAAAAAAGCTTTGCCGGAATATAATCTTTCGCAATATTCAAATCAGGTTTTCGGAATGTATTTCGGCGAATCGAAACCGCTTAAATTGCGCTTTTCAAACGAGCTTTTAAATCCTGTGATAGATAAATTCGGCAGGCAGATCAGTGCATATCCAAACGATGAAAACACGTTTAACGTCGTTCTCAATATTAACGTTTCGCCGAATTTTTACGGTTGGCTTATGCAATTCGGCAACAGAGCGTGCATTGTTTCACCCGATTCGGAGCGTGAAAAATTTAAAGAATATGTAAAGAGCGTTTACGATTTATACGATATTAAAAATCAGGGAGAGTGAGCTTATATATGAAGTCGATAAAAAGAATTTTGAGTGCCGCAACTGCGCTTTCGGTGGCATTTTGTTCGTTTATATTTGAAAGTGGGCAAAGCAAAACCGCCGTTGCGGCGCAAAGCGATATGCCGTATGCGCAGGCGCTGCAAATGTCGCTGTTTTTCTATGAATGTCAGCAGGCGGGCAATCTTCCCGAATGGAACCGTGTTTCATGGCGTGATGACGCCACAACCGATGATTTTATCGACGGTGGCTGGTATGACGCCGGCGACCATGTTAAGTTTAATTTGCCGATGGCTTATTCGGCGTCGATGCTTGCTTGGGGTATGTATGCTTATCCCGACGGAATAAAGCAAATCGGTCAGTGGGAGATTTATCAAAACAACCTTGAATTTGTGCTTGATTATCTTGTTGACTGTAATTTGGGCGACAGCGTTGTATATCAGGTTGGCACGGGGCAAAAAGATCACACATGGTGGGGGCCTGTTGAGCTTTATTATGAGGGCTTAGGCGAAAACACCGACGGCGTGTATGAGCGTGAATATTACACAACGACCGATTCTGCCGTTGTCGGCGAAATGGCGGCGGCTTTGGCATCGGGTGCTTGCGCTTTAAAAGACTGCTCGGACAAGTGCGATGAATATATCAAAACGGCAAAGCATTATTTTGAAATTGCTTCGACCACGCTCAGCGATGAAAGCTATAATAACAGCGACGCTTCGGGATTTTACCGTTCAAGCCATTTTTATGATGAGCTGTTTTATGCCGCTAACTGGCTTTATATTGCCACAGGTGAGCAGACCTATCTTGATGCCGCCACCGGTTTTATACCGAATTTGGGTTTGGAAAACGGCACAAACGAGCTGAAATACAGCTGGGCGCAGTGTTGGGATGACGTTCAGCAGGGCGGAACGTTGCTTTATGCGATAAATACAGGCGATTCAACGTGGAAAGAGCAAGTCAGAAAGCACCTTGAATATTGGGTGAACAGTTCTTCCAAGGTTGATGGGGTGCTTTGCTATACCGACACGTGGGGCTGCTTGCGCTATGCCTGCAATATCGGGTTTATCGCCGCAGTTGCGTGTGATGAGCTTTTCTATGATGATTCAAGGCTTGATGTTTACACAGAACTTTATGAGAACCAGATAGATTACGCTTTGGGCGATAATCCGAATAATCAATGCTATGTTGTGGGATTGGATGAAACCTCGCCGATAAATGCACATCACCGCACAGCGCACGCTTCGTGGAATAATTCACTTGATAATCCGACTCAAAACCGCCATATACTTTACGGCGCACTTGTCGGCGGACCGACGCAAAGCGGTGAATATGAGGACGACAGGGGCAATTACATAAACAATGAAGTTGCAACCGACTACAATGCCGGATTTACGGCGCTATTGTGCAAAATGGTAGATAAATACGGCGGAGAAACCGACCCCGATTTTCCGCTACCCGAAACGCCCGATACTGAAATTTATGTTGAAACAAAGCTTTCAAAAACTTCTGCAAGCGGCGTTGATTTGAGCTTTAAGCTTACAAACCATACGGCTTGGCCGGCAAGAATTGTCGATGATATTTCATATCGGTATTATATGGATTTGACCGAGGTAATTGAAGCCGGATATTCGGCAACGGATATTACAATGCGCTGTGACCGTGATCAGGCAACAATGTATTCAAACGTAACGCCTGCGACGTATTCGCTGAATCATTATAAAGATAATATTTATTATGTCGAGATTACCTATGCCGACGGCAGGGCGGCAATGCCGATTTCCGAGGGGCGGCATCAGTGTGAATTTATGTTGGCAATCGTTTTTCCGAATTATCAAAGCGGTTGGAATGCACAAAACGATTATTCCAATACAGAACTGCTTGAAAATGTCGGCGAATATATCGTTTCCGATTATATTACGGTTTACAGCTCGGGAAAGCTGATATACGGCACGGAGCCTGACGGCACAAGCGCCGAAACACCCTCAGAGCCTGAAACGAACTTGCTTTACGGCGATGCAAACGGCGACGGTATTGTTAATTCAATTGACGCAACGATTGTGACAAGAGCCGCACTCGGCGGATTCAGCCTTTCCGAAGAAGCGCAGCTGCGCTGTGACGTCAACGGCGACGGAAAAGTAAATTCAATCGACGCCACGATTATCACCAGATACGCATTAAAGGTGGTAGACTCATTTCCTGTTGAAAACAAGTGAAAAACGCAAATCACCCATGGAATAAATGCAAATTCCATGGGTGATTTTTAATTATTATTTTGCACGAACACGTGCTTTGATTAGGTGATGATTTGAAATTTCGGTTGAATCGACCGTGAAAGTGTCGAAATTCAGCTCAAGCGAGCTGCCGTCTTTCGGGATAACGCCGATTGCGGAAAATATAAATCCGCCGAAAGTATCGCATTCGGTTTCGGGGAAAGCAATGCCGACTTTTCGTTTTATATCATCAATAAATGCCGAACCTTTTATTATCCAAAAAGTGCCGTTTTCATCGGTGATTTCTTCAATATCGGGGATGTATTCGCCTTGATCGGTATCGGTTTCGATATCGCCGATAAGCTGTTCTATCAAATCCGTTATGGTGATTATGCCGCTCATTCCGCCGTATTCATCAAGCACAACCGCAAAATAATTATGCGTGGCTTTCATGTTTTTGAACAAGACTTCGGCGTTAGCTCCCTCCGGGACAAAATATGCCGGTTTTACGGCAAATTTCATGATACTGTCCCTATCGTAAGATTTCAGTCTGAAATAAACCTTTGTGTCGAGAATGCCGACAACTTTATCGGCGCTTTCACTGCATACGGGGTATTTGCCGTGACTGCCGTTTTTGATAATATCGTCCCATTCATCATCGCTTTGGCTTAAAAGCAAAACCCTGACGTCTGTTCTGTGCGTGGCAATTTCGCCGGCGGTCATATCGTCGAACTCAAATATGTTGTGAATCAAATTTTTCTCGTCATTGTCGATTGCGCCGCTTTTGCTGCCTGCATCAATCATCATTCTGATATCTTCTTCGCTCATATCGTCCTCGGATTGATTCGGGTCGATTCTCAAAATTTTTAAAACCGTGTTTGTGGAAAGGGTTAAAAACGATACAATCGGCTTGAAAATTTTTGCGATGAAATACAGCAGATTTGACAGCGCCAGCGCAAGACTTTCGGCTTTTTGCATCGCAACACGTTTCGGCACAAGCTCACCGAGGATCAGTGTGAAATACGAAAGAATTATTGTAATCAGTATTACCGCAACGGTGTCGAGCGTGTTTATCGGTATATTGACGCCGAGCGAAACAAGAAAATCTACAAGCTTATCGGAAAAATTATCGGCGGCAAATGCACTGCCCAAAAATCCGGAAAGCGTGATTGCAACCTGAATTGTAGCTAAAAATCCGGCAGGTTCGGCTTTGAGATTTTGAAGCTTGCGTGCTTTTTTATTGCCCTGCTCCGAAAGCCGCTCAAGCTTGTTTTCGTTGATTGTTATGACTGCGATTTCCGCACAGGCAAAAATCGCATTAAGACCTATCAGTAACAGCTGCAGCAAAAGCATCAGCCATATATTGTCCATTGTTGTAAATCTCCTTAATAGTAAAAAGGGGAAATCAGAGCACGGTATTTGCTCTGATTTATTTACAAAATACGCTTATTCTTTTTCTTCGGCAAGCTTAATGCCGAGAATGTCAAGGCTTTCTTTATCAACCGGGGCAGGGCAGCAACTCATAAGTTCACCGGCGTTTTGCACCTTGGGGAATGCGGTGACATCACGCAGATTGTCAGCACCGCACATGAGCATTGCAAGCCTATCCAGACCGATTGCGAGGCCGCCGTGAGGAGGTGCGCCGTATTTATACGCTTCAACAAGAAAACCGAATTTTGCTTCGATTTCTTCATCGGAAAGTCCGAGTGAACGGAACATACGGGCTTGAAGCTCATAATCGGTTATGCGGATAGAGCCGCTGGAAAGCTCAATACCGTTGAGAACAAGGTCATATGCCTTTGCAAAAACCTTATCCGGCTCTGTATCCAGATACTCAATGCATTCGTCCTTAGGCATTGTAAAGGGGTGGTGCATTGCAACGTAGGTTTGCGAATCTTCATCATATTCAAAGAACGGAAAATCGGTAATCCAAAGGAAATTGTACTGCTGCGGAATGATATCAAGCCGCTTTGCGATTTGGCAACGCAGTGCGCCGAGTACAGAGAGAACCGTTTTGTTTTTGTCGGCAACGAAAAGCGCAATATCACCTTTTTCACAGCCGATTTTTGCAAGAAGCTCACTAAGTTTATCGGGTTCAAAAAACTTTGCGAAAGAGCAGTTCGGAGCGTCATCGGCCCAGCGCACATAGGCAAGACCCTTTGCGCCTATGCCCTTTGCAACGTCGGTAAGCTTGTCGATTTCTTTTCTTGTATATGTGGAAGCGGCGTTCTTTGCGACAATGCAGCGCACGCTTTTGCCGTTTGCAACGGCATTTTCAAACACGCTGAAGCCGCAATCTTTAACATACTGCGAAACATCGTTGATTTCCATACCGAAACGTGTATCGGGCTTGTCGGAACCGTAGCGATTCATAGCCTCGGTATAAGTCAGGCGTGTAAACGGTGTGCTGATTTTGACTCCGAGAACCTTTTCAAAGGCGTATGCCACAAAACCCTGTGCCATATCCAAAATATCGTCAACATCGACAAAGGACATTTCAAGGTCGATTTGGGTAAATTCAGGCTGTCGGTCGGCACGTAAGTCCTCATCACGGAAACAGCGTGCCAGCTGGAAATATCTATCCAAGCCGGATATCATACAAAGCTGCTTATAAATCTGCGGTGACTGCGGCAGTGCGTAAAAGCAGCCGTTGTGAACACGTGAGGGAACAAGATAATCTCTCGCACCCTCGGGCGTGGATTTGATAAGCATCGGCGTTTCTATTTCAATAAAATCATTTTCAAAAAAGTATTCTCTTGCCGCCTTTGCCAGCTTGTGGCGCATAATCAGATTTTGCTGTAAAACAGGGCGCCTTAAATCAAGATAGCGATATTTCAGCCTTAATTCTTCATTGACTTTTGTATCGTTTACGATTTCAAAAGGCGGAGTTTGAGATTTTGCGAGAATGCGCAAATCATCAACAAGAATTTCAAAATTTCCCGTTATCATATCGGGATTGGGCGATTGGCGTTCGACAACCGTGCCCTTTGCCATCAGCACAAATTCGCTTCGGCAGGTTTGTGCTTTTTCGAGAATTTCGGGCTTGGTTCTATCGTCAAATGTCAGTTGAACAATACCGCTGCGGTCACGCAAATCTATAAAGACAAGCTTGCCTTTATCTCTGATTTTTTGGACAAAACCGCCGACAACAACGCTTTGTCCCGCTTGCTGTATTTGAGCGCAGTAGTGAGTGCGCTTTAAGCCTTTCATATTATCTGCCATAAATAACATACTCCTTTATATCGGTCAAAATGCATCGGCACTTTGTCATTCAAGCGAACCGAAAGCTTCGCAGTAATAAATATTAACGAACGAATCGATAAATCCGTTTTCTGAATCAAGGTCGAGAGAAATATCAAACTGTTCGCCGCTTGACATATTTTTGAGCTTGGCAAAGCCCGATTCAATTTCGTTATCACCCAATACCACAACATATTTTGCGCCGATTTTATTTGCATATTTCATCTGCGCTTTAAGTCCGCGGTTCATGGTATCAAATGCAACCTCGTGACCTACGGCACGCATTCTGTATGCGATTTTTGCCGCTTCGTCATAGGCTTTTTCGCCCATGGGGCAAATGTACAAATCGCAACGGTTTTCATCGATAAAATCGCAACCTTGATTTTCCATAGTCATAATGAGCCTTTCAATGCCCA
The DNA here is from genome assembly GCA_964490175.1 of uncultured Oscillospiraceae bacterium. Taxonomy (GTDB): domain Bacteria; phylum Bacillota; class Clostridia; order Oscillospirales; family Ruminococcaceae; genus RGIG3077. Next base: position 97,257 of record CAZBAI010000001.1, read on the forward strand.
TTGCAAACCCCAAAGAGGGCGTCGGTTTTCCGCCGAGTTCTTCAATCAATCCGTCATAGCGCCCGCCGCCGCAGATTGTACCTTGTGCGCCGATATCGGTTGTGACAAATTCAAACACGGTTCTGGTATAATAATCAAGTCCTCGAACAATCCTCGGGTTGAGCTTATAGTCAATACCCATAGTTTTGAGAATGGATTGAAGTTTTTCAAAGTGCTCTGCGCATTCATCGCAAAGATAATCTGTAATTAAAGGTGCGCCTTTTGCAATTTCCGAGCAAATTTCGCTTTTGCAGTCAAGCAAACGCATGGGATTGCGCTCAAGCCTTGTAAGGCAGGTTTCGCAAAGCTCGTCCTTTTTAGATGAAAAATATTCTTTAAGTGCGATGCGGTAATTTGCACGGCATTTCGGGCAGCCTATCGAGTTAAGGTTAAGCTCGACATTCTTAAGACCCAGCTGGTCGATTGTGGCTTTTGCAAGGCTGATGACCTCGGCGTCGGCATAGGGTGAAGCCGAGCCTGCCATTTCAACGCCGAATTGGTGAAATTCACGCAATCTGCCTGCCTGAGGGCGCTCATGGCGAAAGCATGAAAGTATGTAAAAAACCTTTAAGGGAAGCGCTTCATTAAGCAAACCGTTTTGCAAAAACGCACGCATAACACCGGCTGTACCCTCCGGGCGCAGGGTGAATGTGCTTTGCTTTGCGGAAACGGTGTACATTTCCTTTTGTACAACGTCGGTAGTTTCGCCGACAGAGCGCATGAATAAATCGGTGTTTTCAAATGTGGGAATGCGTATTTCACGAAATCCGAACACTTCGGCGTTTGAAGCCGCAATTTGTTCGACGGTGCGCCATTTGCGGATTTTATCGGGTGTTATATCCTCGGTGCCGTAGGGGCGCTGTAAGTTTTGTGCCATAATTTCTCCTTAAAACAAACACGCCCCTAAAAATACAGGGACGATGTTGTTGATTGAATTTTAATAAGAGCTTTTTTTGCTGTATGTGGGATTGACGATTTCACGCCAGTCAAGATCGCCCCTTTCAAGAGCGTGAATAAGTGCTTCTGCGGTTGCGATATTTGTCGCTACCGGAATGTTGTGAACATCGCACAGCCTTAAAAGGTCGTTATCGTTAGGTTCATGCGCCTGCGGCGTGATGGGATCACGGAAGAACAAAAGAACATCAATCTCATTGCAGGCGATTCTTGCGCAAATTTGCTGAGCGCCGCCGTGCGAACCGCTTAAATATTTTGCTATTTCAAGACCTGTAGCTTCGGCAACTTGCTTGCCCGTTGTGCCTGTGGCACATAAATTATGCCGTGACAAAATTCCGCAATAGGCAATGCAGAACTGAACCATAAGCTCTTTTTTTGCGTCATGTGCAATCAATGCAATATTCATATATTATTTCGCACCTTTCTCCCGTGCGGCTGTTAAATATATAAAACCGCACAGTTAATGTTTTTATGGGAGTTTATTTGAATTTTAATGTCAAAGGAACATCCTGACCCTGTATTCTTCTGGAAATGGAATCAAACGCAAGAAGGCTCGAAGCGCCGTAGGGGATAGGAGCACCCTTTCCGGTGGCGGCGATAAGCTCAAGATCTTCGGGGATAATGCCGATAAGCTGAACGCCGACGTTATCGATAATTTCATCAAGATCGTTGATAATGCCTGTTTTGAGCATACGTCTGCTTACTTTATTTATGAGCAGGCGTTGGTGCTGATTGCCCCTTTTGTAAAACTCGTCTGACATCATTCTGGCATCACGCACGCAAATGGGGTCGGGCGTTGTTACAACCAAAATCATATTTGACTGCTCAACGATATCGAAAACATGGCTGTTGATGCCGGCGCCCGTATCAATAATTATGTAGTCGTAATATTTTTTGACCTGCTGGCAGATATCGGCTATTTCCTCTGCGGTGACAACCATAAAAGGATTTTCGGGCGCACAGAGAATGTTTAAGTTTGTTGACATTTTTACGGGAACGATAGCTTCCTGTATATCCTTGCATTTGCCTTCAAGAACATCACCGAGGTCATATTTGATTTGATCTTTAACGCCGAAAATGATGTCCATACATCTCAAACCAAAGTCAAGCTCAATGATAAGAGTGCGCTTGCCCTGCTTTGAAAGCGAATATCCAAGTCCCGCACATATTGATGATTTGCCTGTTCCACCTTTACCCGAGGTGATAGCGATTACATTCATTTCAGCCATAATTTTCCCTCTTTTGAACGCGATAGTATATATCTGTTTAGCGTTGCCGCATTTTCGGCGTGCGGCGAGCCGATATTGTTTATAACCCTTGTCTATCGGGCAACTTATTGCAATCGGTTAAAAGCACAGCTTTGCAAGTACAAAACAAAAGCGCTTTTCCGATTTGAATTTTAATGTGTGATGCACCGCTAAAGGGTACAAAATTCAATAATTTAATTGTATCACAAAATCGCTCGGTGTTAAAGAGCTTTTGCACATTTTTTTGAAATTCGTTAATTCTGCTGTGATGTTCGGGTGCTGATTTGTGCAAATTGCACATATGCTTCGCCCGGCGCTTGGTCTGATATACGGCAGACTGTATATTTTTTGCCGCAAGCGGTGCCGAAATCACCGAAATTTTGAGCAAATACACCCTTGCCACGGAGATTTATCGATGCAAAAACCGCAAAAGTGAACAGCAAAAGCAAAATCAGCCGAAATTTTAAAGAGCCGAAAAAATTGTTCACAAAAAATCACCTCGCAAAAAATAATGCTGTGTGATTATTATGTCCTGAAAATGCTCTGAATAAAATTTAAAAGCTAATGTTAAATCGCCTTGGAATTAAGTTCCTTTTCGGCTTTTGTGATTTCAAAATATGCCGGCAAAAGTTCGGAAGGCTGGCACGGCAAAGTGTGCGTTGCGGCAAGACAAATACCGACAGCGCTTGAAATTTGCAAATACTTTGGCGCAAGATATACATTGGAATTGTCAATTTTTTCAAAAATTATATCGGCGCAATCTCCCGTAAGCATAAGGCTGCGCTGCGCATATCGTGCGATATCGGTCAAAGCTTCTATATCGGTTATACTTTCGGGGCGAGTTTGTGTGATAACGCCGTTTTCAACACGGTACATTGCCGAATAAGCAAGATTCGAGCGTGCCTTGATTGCGCACAAAACATCGCAGTTTCGCACATTTGCGGCGTAGCAAAGCCCTGCGAGAACGGAAACGCCGACGCATTTTTTTTTGCACGCAAATGCAAGCGCTTTTGCCGCCGAAACACCGATTCGCAAGCCTGTATATGAGCCCGGACCGCTTGCTGCGGCAAACAAATCGACATCATTTACGGTTTTTTGGGCAGATTTAAGAAGTTCATCTGCCATCGGCATGATAATCTGCGAATGAGTGAGCGATGTGAGCACTGATTTTTGCGCAAGAAAAACACCGTTTTCATATAAAGCGACCGAGGCGTTTTTGCCCGATGTATCAATCCCCAATATCAGCAAATCTATCATCTCCGTTAATTTCGATTTTTCTGGTGTTTTCGTCAATATATTCAAATTTGACGAAAATTGTGTTTTCGGGCAAACATTGCAAAATGTTTTCCGCCCATTCGATTATGAATACGGAATCATGCAAAGGGTAGTCATAAAATCCCGTGGTTTCAAGCGCTTCTTCGCCGATAATCCTGTACATATCAAAATGATATATCGGAATTTTGCCCGAACGGTATTCGTTGACAAGCGTGAAAGTCGGCGACATTACATCGCCAAAGTTTTCCATGCCTGCGGCAATTCCCGATGTTATTGTGGTTTTTCCACTGCCAAGTCCGCCGATAAATGCGATGATATCGCCTTTTTTCAGCAATCTGCCCAGTTTTTGGCCAAACCTAACGGTTTCGTCGGCGCTGTGTGTTATTACCGTCATATCAAAAGCTCCTTACAAAGCTCATATAAATCGTTAAATATATATTTGCAGTTAAAATCGCCAAATTCTTTTCTTGTTGTCATTCCCGTCAGCACAGCCGCAAAATCGACACCTGCGTTTTGTGCGGTCATCGCATCGATTGTGGTATCGCCTATGTAGAGAACGTCGCTCTTTTCGGCAAAAAGGTTAGAAACAGCATAATTCAGCCCTTCTGCTGCGGGCTTGTACTCTTTAACGTGTTCGTTGCCGACAATTATGTCAAAATATCCCATAAGATTATATTTTTCAAGCGCTTCAACGGCACGGTAGGCAAATTTTGTCGTGACTATGCCGCATTTTGCGCCCTTATGATGCAAGGCTGAAACAAGCGGAAAAACGCTGTCGAACACAACGGTGTTTTTTGTCATTATTTCATCGGCAAAGCTGACATATTCGCTTCTGAGTTGTTCTAAAAGTTCAGGCGAGCAAATGCCTGTCATAATCGAAAAAGATTCGGTCAGCGTTTTGCCTATGGTGCGTTTTATGGTATAATCATCGGGAATCGGGTAATCGTGCTTTTTGAGAACCTTTTTGTAGCACTCAACGATGCCGCTTGTTGCATCGGCAAGAGTTAAATCAAAATCAAAAATATAAGCAGAGTATTTCATTTCTATCGGTGCTTTCAAAAAATATTGTCGGATGGTATTACAATCCGACAATATTATAGCATACAACAACGTTTATTTCAAGAGCCGAATCGGTTTTTTTTCGGTTTTGAGGGTTTAAAATCGTATTTTGAATTTACACCGCAGACGCCGCCTGCCGCTCCGATAACGGTTACAAGCAAAAGCTTGCCGAAAACACCCTTGCCCATTGTGATTTTAAGCGCTAACGTTCCCAAACAAAGGGTTATAAAATATATACAAATTCCGCAGGCAATTCCGCTTAGCAAACCGTTTTTGCGCCTTTGCTTTGCGCATATAAATCCGGCGGCAAAAACGCTTAAGCAGAGTGAAATCCCCGACATGACCGATTTGACGGCATCGTTTGCATCAAATGCGGTCAACAGCAAAGAAAAGGCAAGCAGGCAGATTGCAAGAATGCACACGCCCGAAATTACAGAGATAATCGATGAAAACGCCGATGAATCGACAAGCTTTTTCGCAAATGATGTTCTGCGCATGGACAGCACCCTTTTTTGTTAAAAATATATGCCCGTGCACTTTGTTTTTTGCAGCGCAGCGGGCACAATATATTTTATGCAAAATTAAAATCGGTTAGAACGCTTAATCGACTTCGCCGGATTTTTCTATATCTTTCTTAGAAGATTTTTCCGATTTTTCGGGCTTTTCGGCTTTTTCGGATTTTTTGGATTTCTTTGAAGCTGCCGCACTTTCCATCATGTCATGAACCGTGGCGTTTTCCTGAACAGCCCATATTTTTATGCGGATTTTGCTGCGGTCGCCGCCTGTTTCGATAACCAAAGTATCCTGTGATTTTTTGACGACAATGCCGACAATGCCTCCGATGGTTGTTATTTCATCGCCGATTTGAATACTGTCACGCATTTGCTTTGTTTCTTTTTCCTTTTTCTTCTGCGGTCTGATGAGGATGAAATAAAAAATCAGAATAAAGGCAATTGTCATAATCCAAAAGCCCGTCCAGTTGTATTCCATATTTCCGGTTGCTTCCGAGGTAGTTTCGCCTGCCATTGTGATAAGATTAAGTGTGTTGATAAGATTCATTTTTTCGTTTCCTTTCGTTTGTCTTGATAGTTTTAGTTTTCGCTTGCAGAAAGCTGTGAGGGATGCTTTGTGAAAAAGTCTACCCTTGGTGCCAAAAATTTCGGCTTGTGGTTTTCTTTGATATTTTCATAGCTGTAAATATCATCGAAAATCTTGCTCCAATCCCACATTTGATCGCCGATTCCGAGATAATCGCAAACCATTTCGGTGCCCTCGGGGGCGAGTGGGTGAAGCAGAATATTTGCAACCTTGACCATATAGAACATATTACGCAAGGTATATGCACGGAGTTCGTTATCATTATTTTTCTCGGCTGCGGTGATGTTTTTCGACCAGAATTTATTTGCATTTCGTATAAAGCTGTCGAGAACATACATAACCTGATGAAACTCAAATTTATACATATGCTGTTCGTACTTCAAAACAGCCTGACGTGCGGTGTTTAAAACGTCGTTGTCGATATCGCCGGCAGGCAGAACGCCTTCAAAATATTTCTGCGAGGTATAAAAGCACGAGCGAACCATGCGGTTGAAGACATTGGTGAGAAGGTTGCCCTCTTTTACAACGGGGTCGGCTGCATTCGGGTCGGCTTCGCTATCATAGACCTTTGGCATAAAGCTTACGCTTTTCATGGCAAGACCAAGACTTAAAAAGTGGGAACGGAGTTGGTCGGGGGTATAATAATCGAGCAAATCGGCAGCCATGGGCGGTTTTATGCTTGAGCTTGACGAAGCTTTTTTGTTCATGAACAGTATGTGATTTACCGGAACAAGCGTTGAAAGCTGCATATCGCCGTTTTCGGAAAGGTGGCAGTTTTCGCCCTGCAAAGCCATAAACAATGCCTGCTGGGCGATTCCGTAAAAATAAATGTTATCGGAACCGATAAACTGATATATTCGGCATTCGTCGGAGCACCACCAGTTTTTCCATTCGTTTTCATCACAGCCAATCGATTCGAGATATGTTTTCGTAAACGAAATCGGCGCCCAGAGAGATTCGGGCCAAACCCATATCGTAAGGTCATTCTTGCCGTCGAAATCAGGCGCCTTGACGCCCCATTTTACGTTGCCGGTGAGCCTGAAAGGAACGAGCGTTTTGCCCGTGCGGTATCTGAAACCGCTTTTAGTTAGAATTTCGCACGCCTTGTCACACATATTGAGTTTTTCAAAGGTGATTGCAAAGGAGGTTTTTTTAGGGTTGTCCGCATCACGGATATCATGCTTTGGGAGCTTGGGCGCAATTTGAAGATACTTGTCGTAAAGCTCCTTTTTGATATATATGACGGGCTGCTCTAAAAATTCTTTCACCGTATTTGAAACGATTTTTCTTGTATTCGGTTCGCATTTGATTTTATCGACATATTCATTGAGAAGCGAATAAAAATCAACCAGCTTGAAGTACCAATTATCAACTTGGCGCATTTCGGGCGTTTGACCTGTTAATGTGCTTTTGGGGTCGATGAGGTTTTCGGGCATATACTGATGACCTAAGTCGCATTCATCGGCATAACCTTTTTCGGATTGGCAGTTCAGCACGGGGCATTTTCCGACAACCTGCCTGCCGTTGAGAAATTTGCCGGCGCAAGCGTCATAAAACTGCGAGGTCGTGCGCTTTTCGAGATGACCGTTTTTATACAGCTTCATGAGTATTTCGTTGCTGACCTGCTGATGAATTTGACTTGCACGGTCAAGACCGGAGGCGGCAAAAAGATTGCAGCTGATTTTATAGCTTTCGAGTGTGGATTTTTGGTTTTCGTGATTGCTTCTTACAAAGTCCTCTATTGTTCCCGAAAACTCGCCGCTTTCGCATTTTACACGGTAGTTTTCTTCGATGGGCGAACCGTAGCAGTCCGTTCCCGAAACGAATATTACGTTTTCTTTGCCGATTCTGTCACGCAAAAATCTTGCGTAAAAGTCAGCCGGAATGAAAACGCCGCCGATGTGCCCGAAGTGCAGACTTTTGTTGCCGTAGGGCATACCCGCCGTAATTACGGCACGCTTTGGAAACTTCGGTCTTTCAGGCTCTCTTTTTACAAATTCATTCATAAATTTCTCCGTTTCAGCCGCATGATGCGACGTAAAAATTTAGTAATCAAAAAAGTATTATACCATTATCCGCCGAAATATACAAGGGGTAATTTCTTAATTTATGCATTTTTTCAAAGCCGCAAAAAGTTCGGCGGCGATTATTCCGTGCCCCTGTTCACTTGGGTGAATACCGTCCCACAGCCAATAGCGCATATCGAAATTTTTGGCGGCAATGTTAAATTTTTCCTGCAAGGGGATATATTCGGCGTTGTATTTATCAGCCAAATCCTTTATTGCACTGCGATATTGTTCAAGCAAAGCTTGCCATTGCTTGCAGGCTTTATCGTGGGGGCTTATCGGAAAATAAAACGGTTCGAGCAAGAAAATTTTCATATTAGGGAGATTTTGCGCACACTTTTGAAGCAGCCTTTCATAGCGATTGGCAAAGCTACTTGGAGAAGTGGGCTTTCTGCCCCAAACCGGACCGTCGTTTATGCCGCACAAAAGCGTGAGAATATCGGGATTTACGGCAATAATGTCCCTATCGGCACGGCGCAATATTTTGCCGATTGTATTGCCCGAAACGCCTCGGTTTTCAAACTCAAAACGAATATCGGGATATTCGAGCGCCAACATTCCGCAAACCGAGAAAGCGTAGCTGTGCCCGATTTGATGGTTGCCGTCCCAGCGGAGTTTTTCGTCTTTATTGCGGTTTCCGTCGGTGATGGAATCACCTTGAAAAAGAATTTTGATGTTTCTCATAATCAAATATCCCTATATACTATTATAATATGTTTTTTTGTATGTGCTTTCGTATTTTTTCTTGTAGCGAATATCCTCGCCGTAAAAGCGCAGATAATCGAATACGGCAAAAAGGCGTGAAACGATTCTGTCGTCATATCTGGCGTTGAACTGCTCTTTTGAAAGGTTTGTGCTTATAACGGTGCAAAGACCCTTATTTAATCTGGTGTTGATTATATTGTATATGGTTGAAGCGTAAAAGCTGTTTTTTTCATATTCCGCACCCAAGTCGTCAAGAATAAGCAAGTCCACATCAAGAAGCATTGAAAGAGTGTCGCCGTCGCTTTTTCCGAAATGCTCACGTTCAACCTGCATAAGATAATTGACGATTGAATCGTAAGCAACGCTGTATCCCTTTGAAATGACCTTGTTTGCAATGGCAAGCGAAAGGTGAGTTTTGCCCAGACCCGTTTTACCCAGCATAAAAATTCCGTTTGATGACGGCGTGAAGTTTTCGGCAAAATCTTTGCAAAATTCAAAAACCTTGCACATTATAGAGTAGACATCTTCGCCGTTGTCACCTTTGCAATCTTTGTAATAATCAAGATTAAAGCTGTCAAAATCGGTCAGTTTCATCGCTGTGGCGGAATTGAGATGTTGTGCGGAGAGCTGTGAAACAAGCTCATAAAAGCATTTGCAACGCTTTGAATTGACATAACCCGTATCGCCGCAAAGCTCACATTTATGCTTGATATCAAGATAATCGGGCGCAAACCCTCTTTCCTTTAAAATCTTTTTCAGCATAAGCTGAGCCTGCGTGTTTTCGTTTTCGAGCTTCTTTATCTGATTTGCAATATCTTCGCCTTTTGTCAACAGTTCAAAAAGCTTGATTCCCGTTTGCGCAAGTTCACTGTTGATTGCCGTAATTTCGGGGCAACAACGTTCTGCTTTGCTTTGGCGTGCCGCCAAGCTTTGTTCGGCATCAATGCGCCGCTGTGCGATTATATCGCTTGCTTCTTTATATATATTGTTTTTAATATTCATTATATATTTATTCCTTTCCCGGAGCTATGCCTATGGCGAGTGCGTCAAATTTATCAAGATCGTAAGAATGCTCGTTGCCTTTTGACGGCGGCTTTTTGCCGTTTGATTCAAAGTTGTCAACGTCGTCGGCGGTTTTTAAGCCGCTTTCATGCCAATTCATAATGATTTTGTTTATATAAGGAAATTTTAACTCGCCGATTGCATCAATTGTTCGGTCATAGGCTTTAAGCAACAGCTGGCTTGAAATGCCCAATGACTGCCATTGCTCAATGATTTTGCGCTGTTTTGACGACGGATAGTTTTTCAATTTGAAAAGTTGTATTATACTATTTATATATGTGTTTTGCGCAGTGAGCCGTGCGACTTCATCATTGGCTTTTTCAAATGTATTTATGTTATTTGAAAACCATGAATTTGCAAGAGTTTCGATATAACGTGCGTTTGCTTTGCCGCAATCGGCGCAGTATTCGCAAAGCGTCAGAATAATTTCGGCTTCAAACATTAGCGTATCGTTCATCCAAATAATGAGATTCTGCTCTGAATATGTAAGCGGACGTGCGAATGATTGTTGAATACTGTGCGCCAAAAATTGCAGTTTCGTACTCTTATTTATAATCGCTTCGATTTCCGTCGGCTTGAGTCGTGCCGGTGAATAATTCGTTGCGCTTGTGATAATCGGCGCAGTGTTTTGCTCTTGCATGGGCTGCTGAGTGGGCATAGGGGCAGAAATAGGCTTTGCAAGGACGATGGGGGAGGTGGCATTTAAATCGCCCGATGAGGAAATAACGCCGAGATGTTCCCAAAAAGCAAATGCGTCATCTACCGTTTCGCCTGAAAGACCGATATCGGCACAAATTTGCTCGGTGCGAACGTTTGCACTGCCGTGGCGCAGCATATAAAGAAGTACTTTGATTGAAGCGCCTGAGGCTAATTTGATGTAATTGTCTATGATTGCGGCAGGCACGGCAACAACGCTGTTCCACATTCCGCTGTTGATTTTATATTCCATATGGTTTCTCCGAGATATATTGAACTGTACATAACAGTATAACACAAATCGAAAAATAATGCACTACTTTTTTGAATTATTCTAAAGATATTTTTGAGATTTGTTTTGCTGATATCGATGCGAAAATGCGGCAAAAAGTGCAAAAAATCACCCCCGATTGTGCAAGTTGCATATATATCGAAGAAAATACAGGGTCGAAACTTGTTGAAAAAAACATTCAAAAAAGTGTTGACAAATGCAAAACAGGGTGATATAATATATAAGCACTCTGACGAAGGGGTGCGGACAGCAACGAAATGAGAACGGTGGAACCGATTCCTTTCGAGCTGAAAATATCGGCATCTTGAAAATTGAACAATGCAAAAGAAGACCCTTGAAAAAGGTATTAT
>CAZBAI010000002.1:0-98731 GCA_964490175.1 uncultured Oscillospiraceae bacterium
ATTCAGTAGGGGATTGTATCCCTCTACTGAATGGTAAATGGAACCCACCACCTTAAAGGTGGGGGACATCTTGCCTAAGTTATAAAAGGAGCCTTAATATATGCTTAATGTATACGACGTTCTTGAAACAATAAGAATGATTCAGAACGAATGTCTTGATATCAGAACAATCACAATGGGTATTTCGCTGCTCGACTGCATCAGCGGAGATGCCGATATCGCCTGCACCAAAATATACGATAAAATCACCAAAAAGGCTGAAAACCTTGTAAAGTGCGGTGAAAAAATCGAAAAAGAATACGGCATTCCGATAATCAACAAGCGCATTTCGGTAACGCCCATTGCCATGGTCAGCGCCGCCGCAAAGGGTGCAGACCCGGTAAAATACGCACTGACATTGCAAAAGGCAGCCGACGTTTGCGGCGTAAACTTTTTGGGAGGATATTCAGCCCTTGTGCAAAAGGGCTTTTCCGCAGGCGATTTGGAGCTTATCAATTCCATTCCCGAAGCGCTGAGCGTTACAAACAACATTTGCTCGTCGATAAATGTCGGCTCTTCAAAGGCGGGCATTAACATGGACGCCGTAGCGCTTATGGGCAAAATCATCAAACAATCTGCGCAGGTTACAGCCGACAGGCAGTGTATAGGTCCGGCAAAGCTTGTGGTGTTCTGTAACGCTCCCGAAGATAATCCGTTTATGGCAGGCGCATTCCACGGTCCGGGTGAGCCGGATTGCGAAATCAACGTCGGTGTTTCGGGCCCGGGCGTTGTCAGGGCGGCAATTGAAAAATATCCCGATGCGGATTTGAGCGAACTTGCCAACATCATCAAAAAAACCGCTTTCAAAATTACAAGAATGGGTCAGCTTGTCGGTTCAAAGGCAAGTGAAATGCTCGGCGTTCCTTTCGGCATTGTGGATTTGTCGCTGGCTCCCACGCCTGCCGTGGGCGACAGTGTTGCTCACATTCTCGAACAAATGGGTCTTGAAACCTGCGGAACGCACGGAACGACCGCCGCACTTGCAATGCTTAACGATGCGGTTAAAAAAGGCGGCGTAATGGCTTCGTCGCACGTCGGAGGGCTTTCGGGCGCATTTATTCCCGTATCGGAGGATGCCGGCATGATAGACGCTGTCAATAACGGCACGCTTTCGATAACCAAGCTTGAAGCTATGACGGCTGTTTGCTCTGTCGGTCTTGATATGATAGTCGTTCCGGGCGATATTTCCGAGGAAACAATTTCCGCCATTATCGCAGACGAAGCGGCAATCGGCATGGTTAATAACAAAACGACCGCTGTCAGAATTATTCCCGCAATCGGCATGAGCCAAGGACAAACCCTTGAATTCGGCGGACTTTTGGGCAGCGGACCTGTAATGAGCGTTTGCGATAAATCCAGCGCAAAATTCATTCGCAGAGGCGGCAGAATACCCGCACCTATGCATAGTATTAAAAACTGATTTGTTTAAAACACACAAAATTAACGGCGCTTTCAACGATTAGTTTGTTGAAAACGCCGTTGAAATATATTCGCAATTGTATTATACTTCATTTCGACGATGAGTTTTTGCAATGTATCGGAGAAAATGCGATGAATAACATTATTAACGAAATACTTAAAATCGAAGAACAGGCCTGCATTAGAATCGACAACGCCGAAACCGTTGCCGACGAAATGTTGCGTTGCGCTCATGCCGAAAGCGAAAACCGTATAGAATCGATTAAGCGCAAGGCACGTGAGCAAATTGAAGCGATAGATATGCAAAACAAGGCGCAAGCCGATGCTTTGATAGAAGCGCAACAGGTTTTGCACCGTCAAAAAGAAGATGCTTTGAAAGTTGCGTTTGAAAAACATTCCGACAAAATTTCAAATGAAATTTTCAATGACGTTATCGGAGAATTTTAATGACAAAGCCGCATCTTAACGCTACAATCGCAAAGGCACGTGCTCTGTGGGGCAAGCGACTGCGTGAGGAAGATTACAAACGTCTTGCGAATTTTTCTTCCGTTGCCGATGTAGCCGAATATCTTTATGAAAACACATATTACCGAAGCGCCCTTTCCGGAGTGGATTTAAGAACGGTACACAGAGGATATCTTGAATCGATTATCAGAACTGCGGCGCAAAATCGCTATATTGATTTGTGCGGTTTTCAACGGCTTTCGGATAAGCCGTTTTTCGGATTTTATTTGAAGATTTACGAAATCAACGAGCTTATGCGCTTTATCATGTATTTCAACGCCGGCTCGACAAAGCATTTTTTGTCCGAAGTTCCCGCATTTTTGCTTAACTCTGCCGGATTTGATATAAACGCACTTTCAAAGGTGCAAACCCGTGATGAGCTTTTGTCGGTGCTGCGCTGCACGCCGTATTATGATATTGTTATTAAAGCCGGGCTTGATTCTCAAAATCGGATAAATTATCCCGCCTGTGAAGTTCTTTTGCGTACGTATTATCTTGAAACGCTCAAAGATACAGTGGAAAAAACAATCGGCAGCGCCGAGCGTGACGAGCTGATTATGCAGATAAATCAGCAAATAGATTTGATAAATATTATCAATTCATATAGGCTGAAAGCGTTTTTTAACCTTGATAATTCCGCTGTAAGCGAACATATGCTGCCGTTTAAAGGGCGAATGAGCAAGGAGCAGTACAAAAAGCTGATATGCGCTCAAAGTGTTGATGATTATCTTTCGGCGTTTTCGCAAAGCGTTTACGGCAGGCAGATAGGCTTTGAAAAATCGGCGTTTTTTGAGGAAGATATCAGGCGCTTGCGCATGGTTTCCGCAAAGCGAGGGCTTATGTCCGCAAGGGGAGTGTACTCTTGCTTGTATTGCCTTGATTATCTGTTTGAAATCGAAGCGGATAATATTGTTACCATCATTGAGGGCATAAGATACAAAAAGCCTTATGATGTCATTATGAATTATGTAATTTATTAAAATCGGCGGTGATATGATTGTCAATAGAAAAGCTGGAGCTGCTTAGAATTAAAGCTCCTATCGAAAAACTGGACGGAATCCTCGAAAAATGCTGTGAAAGCGAATGCTTTCATATAGTTGCCTTTGAAGAAAAAGGCGGTTTCCGCAGGCTTAAGGAAGAAAATCCTTACAAAGTGCCGCTGAAAAGCTGTGCACAGCTTGCAAATCAGCTTGGGATTAAGCTTGAATATGTCGATTCTTCCGAATTAGAGCTTGATAATGTTGCGGATATGTGTCGCTGGGTTGAAAAGGCAAAAAACGATGCCGACAGGCTCAGTGCCGAGCTTAGTAACGCAAAGGACAAATTAAGCGAACGCACACAGGCGCTTACTCAAATGAATCATCTTCTTTCGCTCAATATCGACCTTATGAAGATTTTCAGCCTAAAGCACATGACGATACGTGTGGGCAAACTGCCGTGCGAAAATCTTGAAAAGCTGAAAAGATATTCCGACAAGCCTTTTGTTTTTATTCACTATGATAAAGATTCAAATTATTATTGGTCGGCATATTGGGTGCCTTTGAGCGAAAAGGACGAGATAGATTCGATTTTTGAATCGCTGTTTTTCGAGCGTATTTATGTTCCGGATTTTTTAACGGGAACGCCCGCAGAGGAAAAGCAACAGCTGGAAAACGAAATCGAAGCGCTGAAAAAGAGCGTTGAGATTTACACGGCAAAGCTAAGCGAATTTAAAGAGAATATTGCCGATACGCTGAAAATGCTTTTCGTTAAGTTAAAACTCAGCGAAAGCCGCTTTGCTTTGAGAGAAAACGCCGCAATAAAAGGCAATGAAGTAAAACTTGAAGGCTTTATTCCGCACAGCGAGTGCGAACGTTTTAAGCTTTGTTTTGAAGATGAAACAAAAATCAAGCTTGAGTTTTTGCCGCCCGATTCCGAGCGTGATACGGCAGTTCCCGTAAAGCTGAAAAACGGTGCGTTTTCACGTCCGTTTTCAATGTTTGTCGAAATGTACGGCTTGCCGTCATACAGCGGTTTTAACCCGACGTTTTTCGTTGCCCTGCTTTACACATTGCTGTTCGGAATAATGTTCGGCGATTTGGGTCAGGGCTTGCTGATAGCGCTTGTCGGCGCAATAATGTATAAAAAAACAAAAAATGCTTTCGGCGCAATTTTAGTCAGAATCGGATTGTCAAGTGCGTTTTTCGGGCTTGTGTTCGGCTCTGTATTCGGCTTTGAAGAGGCGCTTAATCCGCTTTATAAAAAGCTCGGATTTTCCTCAAAGCCTATCGAGGTCACCGAAAACACCATGCTGATTCTGTTCGCCGCCATAGGCATAGGCGTTGCGATTATCATTCTTTCAATGCTGCTCAACGTGTTTGTTAATTTGAAAAAGCATGATTTTGCTCAATCGGTTTTCGGCAACAACGGCATTGTCGGCATTGTGTTTTACGCTTCGCTTTTATACGGCATTGTGATGACCATAGGTTTTTCAAAAAATGTTTTTACCCCGATATTTGTTTTGCTTTTGATGGTTTTGCCCCTTGTTTTGATGTTTTTCAGAGAGCCGCTCGGAGCGCTGCTTGATGGCAAAAAACCGGAAAAAGTCCCGATAGGCGATTTTATCGCTTCAAATTTCTTCGAGGTTTTTGAATTTTTCCTCGGCTATGCCACCAACACGCTTTCGTTTGTCAGGGTCGGCGGTTTTGTTCTTTCCCATGCGGGAATGATGTCGGTAGTAATGCTTTTGTCGCAAATGGCTTCAAGCGGTGCAAGCGTTGTTATTATCGTTTTGGGCAATATTTTTGTCACCTGCCTTGAAGGATTGATTGTCGGCATTCAGGTTTTAAGACTTCAGTTTTACGAATTTTTCTCAAGATTTTATGAGGGCGAAGGCGTTGCCTTTAACCCGATTAAGGTAAAATTTTCAACAAATGTTGAGTAACGGAAAGGAAATATTATCATGGAAATTTTAATTCTCCCCCTTATTTTTGTTGCATTGCTTATTATCCCCGTATTGCTTCTGTTTGTTAAATCCGATTCTTCAAAGAAAAGAAAAATCGCTTTGATTACAAATCTTTGCAGCTTTTTTGCCGTGCTTGTTTTAGCGGCAATTGTGCCTTTCGGCAATTTTGTCGGCGCAGCAAGCGAAGACGCCGAGGAGGAAAATGCAGTTTCCGTTTCGGCTTCTGCCGAGGGCATGGGTTATCTTGCCGCCGCACTTGCAACGGGCATAGGCTCAATCGGCTGCGGTATTGCGGTCAGCTCGGCAGCTTCTGCCGCAATCGGTGCAACCGCCGAAGAACCTAAGGTTTTTTCAAAGGCACTTATTTTCGTTGCGCTCGGCGAGGGTGTTGCGCTTTACGGATTTTTGATTTCGTTTATGATTCTGCAAAAGCTTTGATTTTCGGGATTCGGTGATATTATGAGGTTTTTTCTGATAAGCGACAACGCCGATACGGCAATGGGTATGCGCCTTGCCGGAATCGACGGCGTTATTGTGCACACTTGCAGCGAGGCTCAAAGCAAGCTTGATGAGATTGTTTCCGACCGGGATATTGCGGTGGTGCTTGTAACACCGTTGATTGCTTCAATGTGCCGTGAGCTTATCGACGATATCAAACTAAACAGAAGACTTCCGCTTATTTGCGAGATTCCCGACCGCCATGTTAATACAAGCGTTACGGGTTCAATCGCAAAATATGTAAGAGAAGCTATAGGAATCAATATAGACGAACAGTAATCGGGATTGGTATTATAATGGAAATTATCGGAGCACAGAATATTGTTAAAATAAAAGAAATTGTCGATGTTTCGGTTCAGGCGCAATCTGATGAAATATTGTCGCAGGCGGAGATCGAGTGCGAGAGGATCAAAGCTTCGTCGGACAGCGGAGAGCTGTGCGGTGCAATCGAAAACATATCCGCCGAAAAAAAGCGGATTTCCGAGCACTATAAAAGTCTTGTCGCAAAGTCACAGCGTGACTGCGCAACAAAATATCTTGCTTTGCGCTGTGAATATATAAGCGGTATATTTGAAAAGGTAAAGCTTATGCTTTGTGATTATGCAAAGAGCGACGCATATTCTCAATACTTAAAAAAGTGCGTTGAAAACGAACCCTGCGGATATACGGTGCTTTTATGCGCAAATGATATGAAATATGCCGATATGTTTGAAGCACAATGCAGCGCTTGCGAGGATATTAAAATCGGCGGCCTTATGCTAAAATATGAAAACGAGCGCAAAATCGTGGATAAATCCTTTGACAGCAAGCTTGAAGCGTGCAGAGAATCTTTTCTTGAAAAATACGGCAAGCTGCTTTTCGGGGGTGAGATGTGATGAACACGGTATATTCGATTAACGGTCCGGTCGTTAAGGTTAAAAATGCGCAGGGCTTGTCGATGCTTGAAATGGTTTATGTCGGTAAAAAACGCCTGATCGGTGAGGTTATTTCCATAAGCACTGCGGAAACCGTAATACAGGTTTATGAATCGACAAGCGGATTGAAAGCGGGTGAACCTGTCATTTCAACAGGCTCACCGATGTGCGTTACGCTCTGCCCCGGCATTATTTCAAATATATATGACGGCATTCAGCGGCCGCTTGTGCCGCTTAAAGAAAAATTCGGTGCGTTCATCGGCGATGGGGTTGAATCCGATGCAGTTGATATGCAAAAAGAGTATGATGTTACCGTTTGCGTTAAAATCGGCGATTCTATCACAGGCGGCACCGTATTCGCCACCTGCCCGGAAACACCTGTCATAACGCATAAATGTATGCTTGCGCCCGATTTGTCGGGCAAGGTTGTTTTTTGTGCGAAAAACGGTAAATATAAAGTCGGCGATACGATTATCAAGCTTGAAAAAGAAAACGGCGAGGTAATTGACGTTAATATGATTCAAAAATGGCCTATTCGTACACGCAGACCGATATCTAAAAGGCTTGCGCTGACAAAACCGCTGATTACCGGTCAGCGTGTTATAGATACGCTTGCACCGATTGCAAAGGGCGGCACGGCAGCTGTGCCCGGCGGTTTCGGTACGGGAAAAACCATGACGCAGCACCAGCTTGCGAAATGGTGCGACGCCGACATTATCATATATATCGGATGCGGCGAAAGAGGCAACGAAATGACGCAGGTTTTGGAGGAATTTTCCGCACTTATCGACCCCAAAACCGAAAGACCGCTGACCGACAGGACTGTTCTTATCGCAAATACATCGAATATGCCCGTTGCCGCACGTGAAGCTTCGATTTATACAGGCGTTACCTTGGCGGAATATTACCGTGATATGGGATATCATATCGCAATCATGGCAGATTCGACCTCACGTTGGGCGGAAGCTCTGCGTGAAATATCCGGCAGACTTGAAGAAATGCCTGCCGAGGAGGGCTTTCCGGCTTATCTTCCGTCACGTCTTTCGGGATTTTACGAGCGTGCCGGATATGTCGAAACGCTGGGAAAGACCGAAGGCTCGGTTACGCTTATCGGTGCGGTATCGCCGCAAGGCTCGGATTTTTCCGAACCGGTAACGCAAAATACAAAACGATTTGTACGCTGCTTTTGGGCGCTTGATAAGTCGCTTGCTTATGCAAGACATTATCCCGCAATCAACTGGACAATGAGCTACAGCGAATATATCGACGATTTGTCTGATTATTACAACCAAACGCTTGGCGAGGGCTTTTTAAAAGCACGCAGAGAGCTTTCGGTGATTTTGCAGGAAGAAACCAAATTGATGGAGATTGTCAAGCTTATCGGCTCGGATGTTTTGCCCGATGACCAAAAGCTTGTAATTGAAATCGCACGTGTTGTCAGGGTCGGATTCTTACAGCAAAACGCATATCATAAGGACGATACATATGTTCCGCTTGAAAAACAGTATCTGATGGCAAAAACTATTTTGCATTTGTATGAGCTTTCAAAAAAGGCGGTCGCAGAGTCGAAAAAGCTTTCGCAGATTACTCTTAGCGGGCTTTTTGAAAGGGTTATCAAAATGAAATATGATATCCCCAATGACCGCTTGGAGCTGTTTGATTCGCTCAATGATGATATCGACAGCTTTTTTAAAGCTCTTTGAGAAAGAGAAACTATGAAAACATTAAAAATCGGATTAGATGATATAACAGGCTCGCTTGTGGCTTTAGAGGGCGTAAGCGGAGTAGGATATGATGAAATTGCGGTGCTTGAGCTTGAAAACGGCACCAAGCGCACCGGACGTGTTGTCGCCATTGAGGGCGACCGTGCCGTTTTGCAGATTTTTGAGGGAACAAACGGTCTGTCGCTCGACAATACAAAGACCGAGTTTAAGGGCAAGCCTATGATGCTGCCGCTCTCCGAGGAGATTCTCGGCAGGACTTTTAACGGCGCAGGCAAACCGATAGACGGCTTCGGCGAGGTTTTTCCGGAAAAATATTCCGATATAAACAGCTTGCCGATAAACCCGGTATCAAGAGTTTATCCCCGAAATTATATCCGCACGGGTATTTCGGCGATAGACTGTCTTATGACGCTTATCAGAGGTCAAAAGCTGCCGATTTTTTCCGGCAACGGTCTTGATCATAATAAGCTTGCGGTGCAGCTTGTGCGGCAAGCGAAAATTGCCGAGGGCGACGGTAAGGATTTCTGTATTGTTTTTGCCGCAATGGGTGTTAAGAACGACGTTGCCGAGTATTTTAGGCGCAGTTTTGAAGAAAACGGCTCGATTATGCGTGTTGCAATGTTTTTAAATCTTGCAAACGACCCGATAATCGAAAGAATTTTAACGCCGAGGTGCGCTCTTACGGCAGCCGAATATCTTGCGTTTGAAAAAGATATGCACGTTCTTGTCGTGTTGACGGATATGACCTCATACGCCGAGGCACTGCGTGAAATATCGTCGTCAAAAGGTGAAATTCCGGGAAGAAAAGGTTATCCCGGATATCTTTACTCCGACTTGGCTTCGATTTATGAGAGAGCAGGCGTTATCGACACGGCTTCGGGCAGTGTGACTCAGCTTCCGATACTTTCAATGCCCAATGACGATATAACTCACCCGATTCCCGACCTTACCGGATATATAACCGAGGGGCAAATCGTTCTTGACAGAAGCCTTTCAAATGCCGGCATATATCCGCCGATATCGGTATTGCCGTCCCTTTCGAGATTGATGAAAGACGGCATAGGTCAGGGCTACACAAGGGCAGACCACAGCTCGTGTGCAAACCAGTTGTTTGCCGCATATGCCAAGGTTCAGGATGCGGTATCCCTTGCTTCCGTTATCGGTGAGGATGAGCTTTCGCCGGTTGATAAACAGTATCTGCATTTCGGCGTAATGTTCGAGAAATATTTTATTTCACAGCGTTTTGACGAAAACCGCAGTATTGAAGAAACGCTTGATCTCGGTTGGGCTTTGCTTTCGCTTTTGCCCAAATCCGAGCTTGACAGGGTTGATGACGCAACGCTTAATGCAATGTATGACCCTGCAAAGGCGGAAAGATTTGTTTGATGAAAGGCAGTTGATATCCTTTTGAATAACGATACCTTTGCAACAAAGGGAAACCTTATGAAAGCAAAAAAAACGCTTGCATTGTGTACAATGGGATTTGATTTGCTTGACAGAAAGCGCAATGTTTTGATTCGTGAAATGCTTTTGCTTATTGATGACGCAAAGTCGTTAAACGGCGTTGTGGAAGAAACCTTTTCGGCTGCGCATGAAGCGCTTGAAAACGCAAATATTACTTTGGGCGTTATCGGCTCAATGGCACAAAGCGTTGATATTGACGATGGGCTTAGCATAAGTTACCGTAATGTTATGGGAGTGGAAATTCCCAAGCTTGAGCTTGCACAGCGCCCTTTGGCGGTGAATTACGGAATGTATAATACAAACAGCCAGCTTGATATTGCCTATATTAAATTTGCACAGGCAAAAAAGCTTTGCGTTTTGCTTGCGGAAACGGAAACGGCGGTGTTTCGGCTTTCAAACGCAATCAAACGTGTTCAACGCACGGCAAATTCGCTGAAAAACGTTATGATTCCCAAATACCGTGCGCTCGTTTCCGAAATAAGCGACGCCCTTGAAGAAAGAGAACGTGAGGGATTCTCACAGCTCAAGGTGATAAAATCACGTAAAGGCTAAAGACGAATATCATATATATTAAAAAATTTAAAATAAAGAAAAATGTGCTTGACTTGTCGCATTTTTTAGGTTAAAATATTATCTGTAAAAAATTATCTTGAAAGTGATGTGGATTTATGGTTAAATCTATCGGTGTTCTTACAAGCGGCGGCGACGCACCCGGAATGAACGCAGCCGTTCGTGCCGTTGTCAGAACGGCAATTGCCAAGGGACTTAAAGTTTACGGCATTGAGAGAGGCTACAACGGTCTTATTAACGGTGACATCAAAGAGCTTTGCGAGAGAGATGTTTCCGATATTATTCATCTCGGCGGCACTGTGCTTTATACGGCAAGATGCCCTGAATTTCGTTACCGTGAGGGCGTGCTCAAGGCAAAGGATAAATGCATTGAGGCAGGGCTTGACGGTATTGTGGTAATCGGCGGCGACGGCTCTTTCAGAGGGGCGGGCGACCTTTCAGCCGAGGGCATTCCCTGCGTCGGTATTCCGGGAACGATTGATAACGACGTTGCCTGCACCGACTACACAATCGGTTATGATACGGCTAACAATACCGCTGTTTCTATGATAGACAAGCTCAGAGATACGAGCGAATCGCATGACAGATGCAGCGTTGTTGAGGTTATGGGAAGAAATGCAGGATACATTGCAGTCAATGCCGGCGTTGCTTGCGGCGCTATTTATACGCTTGTTCCCGAAGTGCCCTATTCTCTTGACGAAATCTGCGAAAAGATGCTTAAGGCGAAGAAATTCGGCAAAATGCACTTTGTCGTAGTCGTTTCCGAGGGATGTGAGGATTCTATTTCCATTGCAAAGACCATTCAGGAAAAGACCGGTATCGACACAAGAGCGACGATTTTCGGTCACGTTCAGCGTGGCGGCTCGCCCACTGTTATGGATAGAGTTATAGCTACGAAAATGGGCGTTTATGCTGTTGAGATGCTTTCAAAGGGTATCGGCAACAGAGTTGTCGCCATGAAAGATAACAAAATCGTCGATTATGATATCCAAGAGGCTCTTGCAATGAAAAAACAGTTCGACGCCGAGCTTTATGATATTGCAAACAGGCTGTCGTTCTGAAAAAACATAAAATCAAGCGGGCGCTCAATGTTCCGTCTTTAAAACGGGCGGGTTTTGTGCGCCGCTTTTGTATACGGAAAGGAAATATTCGCTATGAAAGCTGCTTTGGGATTTATCGGCGTCGGAAATATGGCGAAAAGTATAATCAAGGCAATTGTTCGTACAAAATCGCTTGCCGAAAATGTGCAAATTGCTTGCTATGATAAGGTCGATATCGGCAATGCGTTTGCAGATTATGATAATATAAAGGTTTGCGCCGGCGCTCAACAGGTGATTGATTGCAGTCATTATGTTTTTTTGTGCGTTAAACCGCAGAATCTCGATGAATTGCTCACTTCGGTAAATATCGGCACGGATAAGGTCATAGTTTCGATTTGCGCCGGCATTTCCGCAGAATATATCAAGCAAAGGTGCACCGAGTCGGCAAAAGTTATTCTTGTCATGCCCAACACGCCGCTTATGCTTTCGCAAGGGGCTTGCGCCTTGGCAAAATGCGAGGGCGTTTCCGATGAAGAATTTGATTTTATTATGTCGGTGTTCTCGGCTTGCGGCATAGCAAGGCAAATCAATGAAGACAAAATGAAAGAAATTATCGCCATAAACGGAAGCTCACCCGCATTTATCTATCTTTTTGCAAAAGCTTTTTCCGATTATGCCGAATCTGTCGGAATCGACCGAAAAATCGCAACCGACCTGTTTTCACAGTCGCTGATAGGCTCTGCAAAAATGATCACCGACAGCGGCAGTACGATAGATGAGCTTATAAAGGCGGTTTCGTCGCCGGGCGGAACAACACTTGCCGGTCTTTCCAAGCTTTATGAGGGCGATTTTCTCCATACTGTTGAAGAATGCTGCAAAGCGTGCACCGCAAGAGCTTATGAATTAAGCCGTCAGTGATTCTATTTTTCCGATAATTTGCATATCTATCTGTATACAGTCTGAATACGGGTGGGTTGAAATGCTATGCGGACAAGCGTAAAAATTGCAAAAACACATCAAAAGTCGGTTTATTCCGTTCTTTTGTCCGTGCTGATTCTCGGAATTTGCGCAGGTGCGTTTTTGCCGATGCTTTTTGATATTCAAAGCATGGTTCAATTTGATTTTTTGCACCAAAATTACATTTTTAAAGGCTCTGTTGAAATTTTAAGCCTTTTTGCGAAAAACGCAAAGTATATGCTGATACTGCTCGGCTTGATGTTTCTTTGCGGATTTTCGGCGGTCTTTCAACCGATTGTGCTTTTTGCCGTTTTTTTGCACGGCTTTGCGTGCGCTCTGTCCGTGACGTATTATTACATATTTTTCGGATTGCGAAGTGTTTTCATAGTCGCATTTTTGATTTTGCCGTATTTTGCGGCGAAATCTGTTTTTCTGATTGTTGCGGCAAGGTGCGCTCTGCGTTTATCTGATTATGTCGGCAAGGCTTTAATCGGCAATTTTGATGATTATGAAAATGCCGAACTGCTTGTGAAAGAATATCTGACGGTGTTTTCGGTTTTGCCGCTTATTACGGCGCTTGTGTGCCTTGTGCAATCGTTTGCGGTTTCGGCACTGCGTGGCATATTATGATTTTTTTGAGGGAATGTAAATGGGTTTTTTGGGTTTGTATGATTATGAAAAAGCAGGCAGCGGCGTTGCAAAGGACGGGCCGCAGAAAAAGCGTGTTGTTGTGTTTTTTGAAATTTTTTTGCGTAAATTTTGGAAGCTTATTTCACTTAACATGATTTTTGTTCTGTTCTGCCTGCCTGTTGTGACGATAGGTCCGGCAATTGCCGGCGCAACCAAGGTTTTGCGCAATTATTCGCAGGAAAGGCACGCTTTTTTGTTTTCCGATTTTTTCGGCGCTTTTAAGCGTAATTTTGTCAAAGCGTTTTTTATGGGACTTATCGACCTTGCCGCAATTGTTTGCATAGCTGCCGGCTGTGTTGTTTACCCGAGCCTTGCAAAGAGCTGTGAAAATGTATTGATATATATTCCTCTTTCGATTGTGCTTGCCATCGGCGTTGTGCTTGTAATGATGAATTTTTACGCCTTTTTGATGATTGTTACCACAAATATTTCTTTTAAAAATATTTTGAAAAACTCTTTGTTTTTGACCTTTTTGGAAATCAAAAACAGCGTAATTACATTTTTGATAACCTTTGCCATTACATTGGTGTTCGCTTTGCTTGTTTATGTTTTCAGACCGCTTATTTTACTTGCGATTTTCATTCCTTTCACGATAATCGGTTTGGTTGCTTGCTTTAACTGCTATCCAGTTATCAGAAAATATGTTATTGACCCGTATTATGAAGCAAAAGGCGAAGAAAGTCCCGAATTTGATTATCTCAAACCAAAGGACGACGAAGAAACCGTGTTCAGCGATATGGGCGGCAAGGAAGCCCCGATTGTTAAGGATAAGCAAAAGAAAAAACAGGCTTCAAGCAAGGCAAAAACCAAGGGCAAAACCATACGCTGAATGTTTGAATGTTATAGAACGATATGCTTTTTTATCTCCGTTTCGCCAAGAGCGCAACGGAGTTTTTTATCAAAATAAATATTTTTTCAAAAAAACTATGGCAATTTTCAGCTAAATATGTTATACTAAACTTGTATGGTTTTGCCTTAAGATTATTTTAAATAATAAACAGTACTATATTATTAAATAAGGAGAAAGACGAATGCCCGAATCTGTTTTGAGAGAGCAAATTGCCGACGGAGTTAATTTTACGACAATTTGCGATACAAAATTCAAAGCCGCACACATCAGCGTGCGATTTGTTATGCGGCTTTCGGAAAAAAGCGTTTCCGAAAATGCTCTTGCCATCAATATACTCAGCTGCGCAAACAGCAAATATCCGACTCAAGCCGCTTTTTCACGCAGGCTTTCAACGCTTTACGGCTCGATTTTGTCGTGCGATGTTTCAAAGCTCGGCAATAATCAGGTGATGAGCCTTAGCGCAAAGTTTATCGGCGATAAATACACGCTCGGTAATGATGAGCTTTCAAGCGATATGACCAAGCTTTTGTGTGATTGTATTTTTTCACCCGTATGCACTGACAGCGCCTTTGATACGGAACTTTTTTTACAGCGCAAAGCAAATCTTCTTGATGATATCGAGGCTGAAATCAACGATAAGCAGTCATATGCGGTGATTTGCGCCAATAAAACTATTTTTGAAAATGAACCCTATATGCTCAATGTGTGCGGTTCGAAAGACCTTGTCGATAAATGCAGCGAAAAAAGCGTTTATGCGGCTTATAGAAATATGCTCGAAACTGCCGATATTGAAATTTCTTATGTCGGTGACAGCGGCGATAACGTTAAAGAAATTTTTGCCAAGGCGTTTAATAATATCAATAGAAAACCTTATAGCGCAAAATATTATTCTTTAAGTAATATCAAGCGAGAAACCGCAAAGGTTTGCGATAAAATCGATGTCAATCAAAGCAAGCTCTATATGGCGTTTAAATCCGATTCCGAAGATTATTACGCTTTATCATACGCAAACGTAATTTTCGGTGCAACGCCTTTTTCCAAGCTGTTTATGAATGTGCGTGAAAAAATGAGCCTGTGCTATTACTGTTCAAGCTCATATAACGACGCCAAGGGCACTGTGTGCGTTGCAAGCGGTGTGGATAACGAAAATATCATCAAGGCACAAAATGAAATTCTCAACCAGCTTGAAGATATTAAAAACGGCAATTTTTCCGATGAGGATATGGCAAATTCGTATAAAAGTATTGTCAACAGCCTCGGAACGGTTGATGATTATGCAGGCTCACTTTCACACACCTACTTCAAGCGCATTCTGAAAAACGATATAACCGATTCGGCGCAGGAATGCCAAAGATACAAGAGCGTGACGAAACAGCGCATAATGGATGCGGCTGCGTCACTTACGCTCGATACCGTGTATGTTATGGAGGCAAGCAATGGCAGCGACGACTAAAACTATTATCAAATGCCCGAAAACAGGGCAGCAGTATACAAAAATTTCACACAAAAGCGGACTTAATATTCTTGTGTGGAAAATGGACGGATTTAAAAGCACAGAGGTGCTGTTCGGCACAAAATACGGTTCGATAAATACGATGTTTAAAAAATCGGGCGACAATGAATATACGACCGTGCCCGAGGGCATTGCCCACTTTTTGGAACACAAGCTTTTTGAAAATGAGGATAGCGATGTTTTTGAGCTTTATGCCAAAACCGGCGCAAGCGGAAACGCCTATACAACGTTTGACAAAACCTGCTATTTATTCAGCTGCTCGGAAAACTGGGAAGATTCGCTTGAAATTCTTTTGAATTTTGTGCAATCGCCTTATTTTACAAAGGAAACCGTCGATAAGGAGCAGGGAATTATCGGTCAGGAAATTCAAATGACCAACGATAATCCTTATTGGGTGCTTTTCTTCAACCTTTTAAAGGCCGTATATCATGCGCACCCTGTCAGAATAGACGTTGCCGGCACAATCGATTCTATTGCGAAAATCGATGCGGATTTGCTTTATAAGTGTTATTACACCTTCTACAATCTGCACAATATGGTGCTTTCGCTTGCGGGCAATGTTGATGAAGATAAGGTAATCGAAATTTGCGACAGGCTTTGCAAAATGTGCCAAAACGAAGGTCTTGAAACGGTTTTTCCGGATGAACCCGAAAATGTAAAGCAAGAATATATCGAGGCTATGCTGCCTGTGGGAACGCCGATATTTAATATTGGATTTAAATCGTCGGGAAAGCAGGGTAGGGAACTGCTTAAAGCCGAGCTTGAAGCTTGGTTTGCCATGTCAATGCTTGCCGATGCCGGTTCGCCGCTTTATAAATCGCTTCTCAGCGAGGGATATATCAATAACTCTTTCTATACCGAAGTTTTCGGCGGCGATGGATATTTTGTTTCGATATTCGGCGGTGAATCTAAAGACCCTATGTACGTTCAAAGCCGAATCTGCGAGGAAATTGAAAACGCCAAGATACACGGTTTGGATAAGTCACGCTTTGAAGAACTGAAAAAATCGCTTTACGGTTCAAAAATCAGGAATTGGGATAATGTCGAAGCTGTTGCGAACAGCTTGATAAATTCTTATTTTGCAAACGTCACCCCGTTTGACGATATCGCTTTGATTTCGGAAATGACCTTTGACGATGTGCAAAAATGCCTGCTTGAGCGCTTTGATATCTCCAATAAATCCATCTCCGTTGTGAGAAGCAATTAAACAAATAAAGGAGCAAAATTCTTGTGATGACAGCAACAACATTGGCGGCGGCAGCTGCCGAATCGACAGAAAATTTAATTAAATTTCCAAGACTGAATCTGCAATTTGATGTGGACAGCGTTGCATTTACGGTTTTCGGGCATGATATTGCATGGTACGGTGTGATTATTACATTCGGTATGATTCTTGCGATGATTTTCGGTTTGTCGCAAATGCAAAAATTCGGCGTTGACCCCGATAAGGGTATAGACTGCGTAATCGCAGGAATTTTCGGCGGAATTATCGGCGCACGACTTTATTATGTCGTAATGGAGATTGAAAATTATAAAACCTTTAAGGATATAATCGATATCAGAAGCGGCGGACTTGCCATTTACGGCGGTATTATCGGTGCGCTTCTTTTCGGCTGTATAACGGCGAAAATTCGCAAGATTAAGGTTTTGCCGCTGCTTGATGTTGTGGGAATGAGCTTTTTGATAGGTCAATGCATCGGCAGATGGGGAAACTTTTGCAACCACGAGGCTTTCGGTACGATTACCGACCTGCCGTGGGGAATGACAAGCGAAAAAATGGTCGCTTGGGCGTCAAATCACACCGATTTGGTTTTGTCAACAACCGAGGCTACGTTTCATCCCTGCTTTCTCTATGAATCGATATGGACTTTTTTAGGCTTTATTCTGCTCTATTTTGTAATATCGAAAAGGCGTAAATTCGACGGCGAGGTTTTCCTTGCTTATGTTGCGTGGTACGGTTTGGGCAGAGCGTTTATCGAGGGACTGCGCTTAGATAGCTTGATGATAGGCTCAATGAGGGTTTCGCAGGTGTTGGCGGTTGTTTCGTGTATTACGGCGTTTGTGCTGATTTTGGTCATGCGTGATAAAGTAAAAAAACTCGGCACGGATTATGTTTTGTATGCCGACAGCGAGGAGTTTAAGCTTGAAATGGAGCTTGCCGCTAAAAAAATCGAAAACGCAAAAAATAAAGGCAAGAGCAAATCAAATAACGGCGAAAGCTCAGATAAAGCTAATTGCGATGAATCCGCAGAGGATATTGACAGCTGCGAAAACGATGAAAACAGCAATGAAAAAACGCATAACAACAATACTGATGATAACGACGATGATGTCGTTTCGGATAATAAAAATGAAAATGTGGAGGAATAAAAAATGTCTGAATTGAATGTTCAAAACGCACAGGAAGCCGCAAATGACGCAAAGCTTGAGGCTAAAGAAACCAAATATGAAGTAAGAGCTGCGCAAAAGCGCCTTAAAGACGCAACGGAGAATTACAAAAACTTAAAAGCGCAAATTAAACAGATTAAAAAGGATTTGAAGCAGGCAAAGGCGAATGCCAAAGCCGATGCTGATAATGCCGACGCTTTGGCAAAGTCCGACAATTCGGGCAAAAATCTCGAAGCGCAGGAGGCAAAGCGCAAAGCAAAGGCTTCCAAAAAAAGCTATAAGGATATGAAAAAGCTTTTGAGCGACACCAAAAAAGCAAAAGCTATTGCAAAGGAAAAAGTATATTCGGCAAAAACTAAGCTTAAAGAACAAACCAAAAAGAGCAAGGCCGATAATGCGGCTTACAAAGCGGCAAAGCAGAATGTTCGTGAGGCAAAAAAAGCTTTGGAATCCGAAGAAGAATAAATTTTGGGGGTTATTATGGCTAATATTATAAGCGGAAAGGTTGTTTCCGCACAGGTTAAGGACAGAGTAAGGCAAAGGACGCTTGCTTTAAAAGAAAAAGGGCTTGAAATCGGTCTTGCCGTGATTATCGTCGGCAACAATCAGGCTTCAAGAGTTTATGTTGACGGCAAAAAGCGTGATTGCGAGGAAGTCGGTTTTGTTTCAAGAGAATATGCCCTTGATGAAAACACAACCCAGCAGGAGCTTATAGCTTTGGTTGAAAAGCTTAATGCGGACGATTCTATTCACGGCATACTTGTTCAATTGCCGCTGCCGAAGCAAATCGACGAAAAAGCTGTTATCAACACAATTTCGCCCAAAAAGGATGTTGACGCATTTTGTGCCGAAAATGTCGGAAATATTATGATTGGCGATTATTCGTTTTTGCCCTGCACACCTGCCGGCGTGATGGAGCTCATTCATTCGACCGGTGTTGAAGTTTGCGGCAAAAACTGCGTTGTTATAGGAAGAAGCAACATTGTAGGCAAGCCTATGGCTATGCTGCTTTTGCATGAAAACGGCACGGTAACAATCTGCCATTCCAAAACGCAAAATCTTAAAGAAATATGCAAAAATGCCGATATTCTCGTTGCGGCGGTCGGCAAGGCTAAATTTGTTACAGCCGATATGGTAAAACCCGGCGCTGTTGTAATCGATGTGGGAATGAACCGCAACGAACAGGGCAAGCTTTGCGGCGATGTTGACTTTGATGAAGTTTCAAAGGTTGCGGGCTACATAACACCTGTGCCCGGCGGCGTTGGCTTGATGACAAGGGCAATGCTCATGGTAAATACGCTGAATGCGGCGGAAATGTTTTTCGGTGAGAAATAAAATTTGCCGATTTTTAAAAGCGTACAATACAGCATATATAAATAATAAGGACAAAAGCGGTAATTTTTTCGCTTTTGTCCTTTTTGTGTATTTTGAAAGTGCAAACGTCGGGTGTTTATTTTCGCAAGGTGCCAATAAGTGCTTAAAGCCTATTTATGAATGCGTTAAGAAAATCGCCGAATACGCCCGTGCCGACAAGCATTACAAACAGTATCAGCATAAGCAGCAATATTGTTATAATATGTTTCGGCGCTTTGGATTTTCGGGCACCGTCAACGCAAGATGTTTTAATATATCCGCATTGTTCGGCAATGCTTTCGGGCGTGCCGAATACGTCGTAAAGGTCGTTTTCATCGGCATTTTTGTGTTTTATTGCATAGCTGTTGACATTAAATTCAAGCCCGGCAAGCAATTGCTTTTTCTGCTGATAAGTATCGGGAATGAGCGATTCTACGGTTTTAAGATAATGCTTGATAATTCTTGCTTTCATAAAATTCCTTTAGTTTTGAAGCGGTATTTCATTTTGTATAGCTGACAGATACATCTGTTATGTAATATGTTGTTTCGCTGTATCCGCAGTTGAAACAAATCGAAGCGTCAGTGCAGTCTTCATACATTGTAGCGGTGTAGGTATAGGTTTGCGCCTGTGTTCCGACATTTATTGTTTTTTGGAAAAACTGATTATAACTGCCGTAGTTTTGCTGCAATGTAACACGCATATTTGCCGCCTTGTCGGATTTTACGGTAAACTTGATTGTGTAGGTCTTTCCGCTTTCAAGCACCATTCCGTGGAACAAGCCTTGATTCTGCCAGTTGTTTTCGGGCAATGTTACGGTTTTGACTGTTATGGAATTGAGCGAATTAACAGTCATTTCGCCATCGCCGTTCGGATTGTAGTGACGCCACTTGCCAACCTTGCCGACAAGCTCGAAATTATAGCTTAGTTCGCAGATTGTGAGATTTTTGATGACATATGTGCCTGCGCCGTCGCCGTAGTTTACACAGAATTTCCAGTCCGAAGCGGTAGTTCCCGATGATACAAATTCATATGTATAGGTTTGCAGATTCGAGGTTAAAGCAATTCCGCTCTTGGAAAAAGCGTTCGGATATGAGCCGTTTTCGTTATGGTTAATGCAAACTGAGAGCGGCACGCTTGTTGAACACGAAGCTTCAAAGCTCACACGGTATGATTTGCCTTTTGTGAGAGTAAAGCTTTGCGATTGCGACTGTATATCCCAGCTGTTTGTGCAGCTTGAATATGTTGTCATTGTGAATGAGTTGTTTGCGGAAGATTTTGTGCCCGAGCCGCTTCCGTAATAAGACCAGCCTGAAGCCGTGCCTGCGATATTTGAGCCTTGTGTTATATTAAGCTCTTTGTCACAAAGCTTATCAAGATACAGCTTTGCATTGTTTTGGCGATATATAAAGAAATTTTTAAACGATGCGACTTCGCTTGCAAGTCCGCCCGTAGAAACCGGCGACCAGTTTACATAAAAGCGTGCGCCCGTAGCGTTAATCGCATCTTTGTAGAGTGCATAGTACTCATCGATTATTTCGACAACATCATCCGGTGCGAAATATTCATTCATAACATCGGTATAATTATCGTAGAAAGTTTCTTTAAATTCATCGTTTTCAAGCAATTTCATAAACAGCGGAACAAAGTTGTAATCGCCGGGAACATTATAAAGAGTGCCGAGCGTGTCATAACCCGAGCTTGTTGTTGTAGAACCGAAAAGGTTGGTTGAAAACTCGGTATCAAACAACATAAATCGCCATTTTCCGTCTGCATATGCATTGGAAGCGTCAACATCGTTTGCTCTCCACATCATCCAATTGTTCATATAGTCGGTCGCCCAGTCGGCATTGCCGATATATGTTTCAATTGCAATATAATCCATAAAGCTTGCAATATCGATAACATCGCAAACTTTTTTGTAGTTTTCTTCAAGCGACATATCCGCACTTTCTGCCCAGCTTAAAAATTCCTCATATTCGTTTGCAATGTCAGCCGAGCCTTCGTCAAGCTCACCGTTTTTGATTGTTGTGACGTTATCCTTGTCAACGCCGTAATGCGATTCGATATAATCGCTTTCAAGCCTTTCACGAATAAAGTAAAATCCCCAAAATTCACCGTCGATAAATACGATGCACGGCTGCGCACCCTGAAGTGCGACATTTGCTCCCTTGCAAAGTCCCTGTATTATCGCATCACGCATATGCGTATACATATTGTCGTTGCCGCTGTTGCGCAGTGTGATTTTGTCAAATTCATCGATAATGTTGCCGTATTCATCGGTTAATCCGTCGATGAACTCATACTTCATTTTTGATGTGCCGTATTGGCTTCGTGCGTAGAGCCTTATACTTTTTTGAGGGTTCGCACGTGACCAGTTGCCCGCAATGCGTGCGCCGACATCGCCTGTATAGGCAAGTGTGCCGTTTTCAAAAACCTGAATGTTTACGGGTATTTCGGCTTCTTTGCCCTTTTTGTTGTAGTTGGTGGGGTTGGCAGTGCTTCCGTTATCATATTTAACGTATTGCGAGCTGTTTTTCCATTGATAATATCCGCTGCCGACCATGTAAATTCCGTTGTCACTGTCAAAGAAATTATAAGGATCGGTTGAAATCGATATTACTTTAAAGTCGGAATAATACGAAGCGGTTTTGTTTATAAAATAACTGTTTGTAACGACCT
This sequence comes from uncultured Oscillospiraceae bacterium, assembly GCA_964490175.1. Classification (GTDB taxonomy): domain Bacteria; phylum Bacillota; class Clostridia; order Oscillospirales; family Ruminococcaceae; genus RGIG3077. The sequence goes on from CAZBAI010000002.1 coordinate 21,548, forward strand.
TGCTGTATTTGCCGTCAGCCGATTTTGAAACGGCACGCACAACAATGCCTTTGTCAACATTGACCGAGGGCGCACTGTAACCGTTGTGAAGTGTAATGTCGGTAATGGCGCTGTAAACGTTGCTGTCGGATGTATTGTTGTATATTGAAATGCCCGATGTATACAGCTTGGCGGTTGATGATGTTGTCGGGTCGGAGCCGTCAAGAGTGTAATAGATCTCATTGCCGTTTGCATCGGAAAGCTCAAGCGAAAACTGTGAATCGTAGAATCCGCCCTCGACAGAAAACATGGGCTTTTCGACAAGCTTTAAGTCGGTGGCGTTGTTGTTATCACCGCCCGGTGTGGGAGTTAAGTATGAGAAATTATCAGAGCCGTTTGCGAATCTGCCGTAGCAAACATCGGTTTCAAGCTCGGGCACGTCAACTGCGTCGATTTCACCGAATTGAGGGTGAGTGAGATAAATCGTTTCACCGCTTGCGCTGATTTTGAAATTTGCGTGATATTCACCGTTTACATCAACAGAAGCGTTGTCACAGCAAACGATGACATAACCGTTTGCGGGAATTATCGAATCTTCGGGGAATTTGAGCTTGTATTTGTTCTTTGTGCCGTCCGAAAGACCGATTCCGCTTAAATCAAGAGATATTTCATTTGGGTTATATATCTCAACCCAGTCGGGATAAGCGCCGGTTGAATCGGCATATGAGGTTTTGTTTGAAGAACAAACCTCGTTTATCACAAGATTCATGTAATAATCACGCCAAAGAAGACTTCTTTTTACAATCAAAGCGTCTGTTATGTTGATTATTTCATCGCCGTTTGTATCTGCGCTTGAATACTGCTCAAAATTAAGCGCATTGTTGCGGTGTATGCTTTGATTTATAAGCGTAAGGTCGGCAAGCGACAAACAAGAATCGCAATCGGCGTCACCTGCAACTGCCGCCGAAGCATTATAAGAATTTTGCGGCAAGCAGGGAAGTGCGCTTAAAACACAACCGAACGTTGCCATAGCCGTTAAAACCGAAATTATCCTGTTTTTCATATATAATCACACCTTTAAGATTAAAATAAATATACTATCTATATTATAATAGATTTTTTTGTGCGATTTCAATAGATTTTTTCTTAATTTAACCGTAAAAACGTTTACAATTTCAGTATTGTTTAAATTGCCGAATTTAGCTTTTGGATATTGTATATTATCACCAAGATGAGAACAGAGATTTTTAACGTCTTGAAATTTTATCGAAAACAGGTTACAATATAGAAAAGATAATTTGCCGATTTAACTGACCGAATGTGCATAATATGCGATTTTTAGGGGCAGGATAAGGTCGGTACAGCGAATATTAAAGGGAGATTCGACAGTATATGAAAATTGCCTTTTTTGATGCAAAGCCTTATGATAAGCAGTCGTTTGACAGATACAGCGAAGCGTACAACGCAAAAATCAAATATTTTGAAACAAAGCTGAATGAAGATACCGCAGAGCTTGCTCAAGGCTATGATGCGGTTTGCGTATTTGTAAATGATACGGTAAATTCGACGGTTATCGACAAGCTTTCGCACATCGGGGTCAAAGTGTTGGCACTGCGCTGTGCGGGTTTTAATAATGTTGATTTGGAGTATGCCAACGGCAGATTGCGTGTTTTGCGTGTGCCGGCTTATTCGCCCTACGCCGTTGCCGAACATACAATGGCACTGCTTTTAACGTCCATTCGGCGCATTCATAAGGCATATATTCGTTCACGTGATTTTAATTTCAGCCTTGTCGGACTTACCGGATTTGACCTTCACGGAAAGAATATAGGCGTAATCGGCACTGGACGAATCGGCAGAGCCTTTATCGATATATGCAAAGGTTTCGGTATGAATGTTTTGGCGTATGACAAATATCCGTGCATTGAAATCGACAACGGCAGTTCTGTAAGATATGTACAGCTGACAGAGCTTTTTAAAAATTCCGATATAATTTCACTGCATTGTCCGCTTAATGATGAAACCTACCACATGATTGACGAAAACGCTTTGGAAATATGCAAAAAAGGCGTTGTTTTGCTTAACACGTCAAGGGGTGCGCTTGTAGATGCCGAAGCGGTTTTATCGGGCATAAAATCACGCAAAGTAGGCGCTGCCTGTCTTGATGTATATGAGGAGGAATCGGATTTGTTTTTTGAGGATAATTCCGGGCACATCATGCAAGATGACACACTTGCAAGGCTGATATCCATGCCGAATGTTATTGTCACTTCTCATCAGGCATTTCTTACAGAAGAAGCGCTTGAAAATATCGCCGAAACCACAATAAAAAATATTGCCGAGCTTTTTGAAACGGGTCGGTGCGCAAATGAACTGTGCCGCAAGGGCGCTGCGATTCAAAATGCTTAAAGTTCTTTAAACGGCTATATTAAAGCTGTTTTAAATATATTTTATCAAAGGAGAAAATTTTATGAGTAAAACGGAATTTTACATTTGCAGGCATTGCAAAAACATTGTAAGCATGATTCACAATGCAGGCGTGCCGATTGTATGCTGCGGTGAAAAAATGGAAAAGCTTTCGGCGGCATCGGTTGACGCAAGCCGTGAAAAGCACGTTCCCGTTGTGAAAATCGAGGGTGACAAGGTGATTGTCGATGTCGGTTCGGTATCTCACCCGATGCAAAGCGAACACCATATTGCGTGGGTTTATTTGCAAACCGACTGCGGCGGTCAAATTAAATACCTCAAAACCGATTCCGACCCGATTGCAACTTTTGCGATTTTTGACGAAAATTTAGAGGCTGTTTATGCTTATTGCAATCTTCACGGACTGTGGATGAGCGAAATTTAGGACTTCAATCTGCAAAAAACACATTTGCAAGAATGACTGATTCGACAAACAATGCACCTCCGAAAGTGTTTTACTTTATGAGGTGTATATTTTTAACAGCACACCGCCTTAGAGCTGAGAAACGCATGAGTTAAGTTATTTTAATCGCTGTTTCTTGATTTTTTTCGCAAATATGCTATAATAGTATCATTAGATTGAATGCCGATGAGTTTTAAAGGGTGGTTTTTTTGGAAGAAAAAAAGAATTTTTTGTGGCTTTTTAAAAGGTTTTTGCCGTATTATAAAAAATATAGGCTGACAATGGCGCTAACTTTGTTTTGTGCGGCGCTGACGACCGTTTGCGAGCTTACCTTGCCGATGATTGTGCGTGAAATAACCAACGCCGCTACAAGCGACATTGCAGCCTTGACGGCACAGCTTATATGGAAGTGCGGAATTTTTTATATTGTGCTGCGCCTAATCGATACGGCGGCAAATTTTTATTTAGCGTCAATCGGGCATATTATGGGCACGAAGATGGAAACCGATATGCGCAAGGATATGTTCGACCATTTGCTCAAACTTTCGTTTTCTTATTATGATGATGCCAAGGTCGGCACGCTGATGTCACGCATTACAAACGACCTTTTTGATGTGACCGAGTTTGCGCACCATTGCCCCGAACAGCTTTTTATTGCATTTTTGAAAATTTCGTGTTCGTTTATAATTTTGTGCACAATGAGCGTTAAGCTGACGCTGATTATTTTTTCGATAGTGCCGCCGATGATTGTCATTTTGGCGATATTTCAGTCAAAAATGAAGCAGGGATTTCGTGAATCGAGAAAACAGGTCGGTTTGCTTAATTCGCAAATAGAGGACAGCCTTTTGGGAATTAGGGTGGTAAAATCCTTTGCACAAGAGCCTAACGAGCAGAAAAAGTTTGACAAGGGCAACATTAAATATCTTGATATAAAGAAAAAAGTATATTTTATAATGGCTGGATTTCAATCCTCAACGAGGTTCTTTGACGGATTGATGTATATTGTCGTGGTGATAGCCGGCGGCTTGTTTTTGCTTGATAATCAAATCACTGCGCCGGATTATGTTGCGTATATGATGTTTGTGTCAACGTTTTTGAACTCGGTGCGAACCTTGATAAATTTCACCGAACAGTTTCAGCGAGGTATGACCGGTATCGAGCGTTTTGCCCAAATTATGGATATTAAGCCCGATATTGCCGATGCAGACGGCGCAAAACCTCTTGATGACGTAAAGGGTAACGTTACTTTTGAAAATGTTACATTTAAATATGAAAGCGCTTCAAGCGATGTTTTGACTCATTTAAATCTTGATGTAAAAGCCGGCGAAAGTATTGCGCTTGTAGGTCCTTCGGGCGGCGGAAAAACCACATTGTGTTCGCTTATTCCGAGATTTTATGAAGCAACAAGCGGCAAAATCCTCATTGACGGCGTTGATGTGGCAAGCGTGACGTTAAAATCATTGCGTGAAAATATCGGCGTTGTTGCGCAGGATGTTTACCTTTTTTCCGGCAGTATAAGAGAGAATATTGCCTATGGAAACAACGATGCGACCGATGAGGAAATCAAAAATGCCGCAATTCTTGCCGGTGCGCATGAATTTATATCATCGCTTGAAAACGGGTATGATACATATGTCGGCGAGAGGGGAGTGAAGCTCTCCGGCGGGCAAAAACAGCGTATTTCAATCGCAAGGGTTTTTCTCAAAAATCCGCCGATACTCATTCTTGATGAGGCGACAAGTGCGCTTGATAACGAGAGTGAAAGGCTTGTTCAGCAGTCGCTTGAAAAGCTTGCAAAGGGCAGAACTACATTTACGATTGCACACCGTTTGACTACAATACGCAATGCCGACAGGATTCTTGTTTTGACCGAAAACGGCATTGAAGAAAGCGGCACGCACGCAGAACTTATCGAAAGCGGCGGAATTTACAGCGAGCTTTATCGGCTTTATGCCGCAGTGTGATTCAATAAGCGGCTTGTTCCTTTATTGAAACTTCTTTTGAAATTTTTCTTGACATACTCAAAAAAATATGCTATGATTTATGCAGTTAGCTAATGCTAACTTGTTTCGACCGATATGGTGTGCTTATCAAAAATATTGATAAGCAAATTTTTTACAGTATAGTTAGCTTACGCTAACTAAAAGAAGGAGAAATAATATGAGCGTGGTAATTGTAGGCGGAAATGAATGCATGGCAAGAAAATATGTGGATATTTGTAACGAGTACCAATGCAGCGCAAAGGTTTTTTGCAAAATGCGTGATGGATTGAAGAATAAAGTCGGCAGTCCGGATTTGCTTGTGCTTTTTACAAACACAACCTCACACAAAATGGTAAAGTGCGCTTTGAGCGAAGTAAAAGGCACCGATGTGACGATTGCACGGTCGCACAGCAGCTCGGCATCGGCATTGCGGAATATTTTAACACAGCATTCAGCGGTTAAATAGTGTGCAAATTTAAATTAAATAAAAAATCGCAAATTATGCCGCTGTTGACTTTTGCGCGCTTTGATGATAAAATATTGTTGTGAGCAAAACGTTTTTTTGAAAAGGAAGTGGCACGGTGTTGAAGAAAAAAATTTTCATTTTAGCATTGTGCATTGCCTTGTGCTGCTGTATTTTGCCTGCACAGCGACATTTTCAAACCGCAAAATCAAACGATTTTGCTGAAATTTCAATTAAGCCCGAAAGGATTATTACTCAATCGGCGGTGGATTCCATGAAAACTGCATACGGATATACAACAACAAAATCACGTTTTTCACGCACGCAAATTTTGCAAACGTTAAAACAATACGGTGATTTTGACAAATTGCTTGACAGGGCAAACTCCTTTACAATACCCGGTTTGGAGAATACATTTGTCGGAATTGACTGTAATTCCATGGTTCCGCAGGGGATTTGCGTTACTGACAAATATTTTTTTACAACGGCATATGATTCTGATTCTGTCTGTTCTTCGGTGATATATGCAATATCAAACAATGCCGAACACGCACTGCGCTGTGTGATTGTTTTGCCGATGAAAATTCACGCCGGCGGTATAACTTGTGATGGTGAAAACGTTTGGATATGCGGCGATGATGAAATTACCGATAATTCAAGGTTCGGAGTGGTGTACAGCGTCAGCGTTCGGATGATTAACGACTTGGCTGACAGCGCCGAGGCTTTCACTTTGCTTGATGAAAATATGCTCACAAAATATAAAATTTCAAATTCGGCAAGCTTTTGTACATATTATAAGGATAGACTTTGGGTCGGAACGTTTGCAAACGCTTCTGAAAGCGAGAGCACATACGGCTGTATTATGTCCTACAATACAGCTTTTGTCGATTGCTCAAACGGCGAAAAATCGTTGAAATTTGAAAGTTTTGTCCTTTTGCCGAACCGTTCGCAGGGCGTTTGTTTTTTTGAAAAAAATAATGAAACCTATATGCTGCTTAGCCGCTCGTTCGCTCGAAACCGCCAAATGTCAGGCTCGTTTATTTCGGAAATCAGGCTGTATAAGCCGACATTTCATTCAAAAACATCCGCAAAAATGACTAAAAAGGGCAACGCAGTTTCCGTTTTCGCAACTCCCCCCATGATTGAGGAGGTTTGCTTTGATGTTGCAAATGAAAAACTTTATGCGATTTTTGAGTCCGGTGCTTCAAAATACAGCATAAACGGTAAAACACAGTTGCAAAAATGCCGTTATATTTTTGATAAAATAGCCGCAATTGATATAAATCGGCTTATCGGATAATTTTTTTGGAGAAAACTTATGCGTAAAACAAATAACACGTTGATTGCACTGCTTTTGTGCTTATCGTCATTGCTTGCCGGCTGTAACAATGACCAAACTTCGCCACAATCTTCGCTTGCGAACGTTACAACGACAAGCGCAGTCACAACCGATGATTTAACATCTCAAATTCATGATGATTTTGAGTTTTCACAGCAGGTTTTGAGTGGGAATTTCGGTGAAATCAACTGGAAGATTGATGAATACGGGCTGCTTGTTGTTTCGGGAAACGGCGCAATTTCGGACTTTGTAAATAGTGAGGATGTGCCGTGGCATGAAATTTGCGATGATATTCTTTATGTTAAGGTCGAAAGCGGAATAACCGATATCGGTGCAGGCGCTTTTTGCAATTGCAAAAATGTTCGCCGAATTATGATTTGCGGTGAAATCAGCTCAATCGGCAACTATGCATTTTTTGGGTGCGAATCACTTAAAACGCTGTCGATTGGCGGAAATGTTGCTTCAATCGGAATTTCGGCATTTGAAAATTGCTATACGCTTGAAGAAATCGATGCAGAGTTAAATCCGACTTTAATCGCAAAATGTGCCTTTAAAAACTGTATTTCGCTGTGTCAAGCGCCTAAGCTTTACAATATAAATCGCATTGAGGACTACACGTTCAGCGGCTGCATCTCAATGCAATTTGATGAAATTCCGCAAAATGTCGAATGCATCGGCAGGGGAGCGTTTGAAAACTGCAAGGCTCTGCTTGATTTAACTTTGCCGCCGTGCATAGATGAAATTTGCGAGTCGGCATTTGCAGGCAGTGGGCTTTGTGAGCTGACGATTCCAAGCAATGTTACGACTATCGGCATTGCCGCTTTCGCTAATTGTGAAAAATTGCAGACCCTGTCGCTTTCCGATGGGCTTATTGACATTGAAATGGCGGCGTTTTCGGGGTGCACGGAGTTGCAGACTGTTTTGATTCCGCAGAGTGTTGAATATATTGACAGCAATGTTTTTGCACACTGCACATCGCTATATGCAATAAATGTTGATGAAAATAACGCCAATTATCAAAGCGTTGACGGTGTTTTGTATACCGAATCTATGCGAACATTAAAGCAATATCCTTTAGGGTGCGATAAATCGGAGTTTGTGCTGCCTGCAAGGGTGACGGCGATTGAGCCGGGTGCGCTTTACGGAAAATCGGCTTTGAACAGTGTTGATGTTGAGCAGGGGAATTGGTCTTATACCTCGCTTGACGGTGTTTTATACGCCGGCTCATATGAAGAAGTGGTGTATTATCCGTATGGCAAAACCGACAAAAGCTACTTGGTACCGGCTACTGTAACTTCTGTTGATATTTATGCCTTTTACGGTAACGAATATCTTGAAAACGCTATTTTGACGCCGCAGGTTAAGCATATAGGCGGCGGTGCGTTTGAAAACTGCAAAAATCTTTCAAGCGTTGATATTCGTGAAGATATCGACTATATCGGGAAGAACGCATTTATCGGAACAGGACTGAATTGTGAATTTTCGTTTTGTGACGGTGTTGAGTATTTTGAATCTTCATTCCCGAACGGGTGCACGGTTTCGATTATGCAAAGTTCTGAAATTCATGAATAAATGTATTATTATACCCCTAATCATAATGCTGATTAGGGGATTTTTCATACGTGATGTGAAATGCTGTGTGTCGCACTTGACAATTTCGTTAAAATAGGCGTTATTTGATTGCGTTAAAAAAATATGCACTCAAAAGCAATTTAAGCTTTGAGTGCATAACCGATTTTAAACTTTAAAAACCGTACGCCGCTTTAATTGTCATGGGTAAATGTGGGAACAACTTTAAGCAGCAGTTCGATAATCTGTTCATCGTCATTGTTCATGGCGGCGGCTTTCAGTTCGGAAAGACTGCGCATAAAGCTGTCGGAATCAATCTCAATCTGATTGCCGATGAAAATCTTTTTGTTGCGAGTGTTTTTCAAGCCTTCCTCGTTCATCAAAAGCTCTTCAAAAAGCTTTTCGCCCGGTCTTAATCCGGAAAAAACAATCGGAACGTCTTTGTAAGGCACTTTGCCGTACATCTTTATCAAATTTTCGGCAAGAGTTGTAATTTTGACGGGTCTGCCCATATCAAGCACAAAAATTTCGCCGCCTTTTGCCATCATACTTGCGGTAAGCACCAGCGAAACCGCTTCGGGTATAGTCATAAAATAGCGGATAATATCGGGGTGAGTGACCGTAACCGGCAAGCCGTTTTCGATTTGCTTGCAAAAAATCGGAATTACAGAGCCGTTTGAACCCAAAACGTTTCCGAATCTTGTCGTGATAAATTCTGTTTCCGATTTTTCCTGCGACATATATTGCATAATCATTTCGCAGCAGCGTTTTGAAGCGCCCATAACGTTCGTCGGATTTACCGCTTTGTCGGTGGAAATCATGATAAACTTTTTTACTCTGTAATAATCGGCAAGGGTTGCGAGATTCAATGTGCCGACAATATTGTTTTTGACCGCTTCGGAGGGCGAAACTTCCATCATCGGAACGTGCTTGTGAGCTGCGGCGTGAAAGACTATTTCGGGTCTGTATTTTCTGAAAATTTGATTCAACCTGCCGTAATCACGCACTGAGGCAATAAGCGTTAAAATGTTGGGAACGGGATCGCAATTCATCAACAGCTCTTGCTGAAGCTCATATGCGCCGTTTTCGCATATATCGAGAATGATGAGAAGTTTTGGGCTGTGCTTTGCAATTTGCCTGCAAAGCTCCGAGCCGATTGAGCCGCCGCCGCCCGTTACAAGGCAGACTTTATCTTTAATTAGCGATGTAAAATCCGAATCGTCAAGCGTTACGGCATCTCTGCCGAGAAGATCCTCAACATTCAGCTCAATTGTTTGGTTTAAAAGGTTTTCGTTTGAAATTGTGTCGCTAATCGAGGGGATTTGCTTAATGCGGCAATTTGTTTGAATGCACTGCGTCATAATGCGGTGTCTTGTTTGAGCGTCAAGCGAGGGCATTGCGAGAAAAATGCGCTGCACACGGTATTTAATACACATTTCGACAATATCGTCGGTAGTGCCTACAACGCATACGCCCTCAATACTGCGGGAAATATTCGCTTTATTGTCATCGATTATGCAAACCGGAATGTAGGCACGGCTGTATTTCATCTCAACAACAAGGTCCTTGCAGGCTTGCCCTGCGCCGATAATCATTGTTCTTTCGCCTTGAGTGTATCCCTTTGAGCGCATAAAAGCGTATATCTGCATATATATCACCCTTGAAGCGATAATCGAAATGCACGTGAGAAAGCAGAAAAACAGGCTGTAAACCTTGGAAAGCTCAGCGTTGAAAACCAAGGTGTAGTTTTCAAAAAGCACCAGCAGGAAATATACAAAAGAGGCAATGCATATGCTTGCAAAATAGTTTAAAAGGTCGCTTGGACTTGAATAGCGCACAATTTGCTTATAAACGCCCAAAATCGCCATTGCCGAAATGAAAAAGAAAGAAAATGCGATTGTTGAATAATAAAAATCATATATCGAAACATTGACTATCGGCGAGCAGTATTTTAAAAGCGCACAGGTAATAAGTCCGCACACGACTATTTGAAAGAAATCGATAATGCATAGGACAATTCTTTTCGTATTGGCATTCATAATTTATTTCCTCGAAATTTTTTTAAATTTGCGGCAGATATTTCACTCACACCTATGTTTATTATATTATATCCGTCGATTATTGTCAATAACACGTTTTTGAATAATTTGGATTTTCAACTCACACCGTTATGAACAAAGTGCTTTATCTGCCTTGACATCGATAGCCGATTTGTGTTAGAATAGACGCAGTGAAAACTTTTTGCGCTTACAGCGCATTTAATACGGAAATATTGCAAATAAATCAAGAGGAGAGTATATTGTTGAAGCTCTGCATTGGCACAGCTCCATGCAAGGAATGACGGATTGCATGGAGAAATGTTAGCGCCGTCATACCTTGCGTTTTTGTTAAGAATTTTACAAAAAAGGAGCAAGGTATTATGAAAACCTTAAAAGAACTTAAATATTTTATTATTCTCTATATTACGCAGTCGTTTTCTTCGCTTTCAAGCGCTATGACAAACTTTGCACTTGTAATTTGGCTGTATCAAACCAGCGGTTCGGCACTGACAACATCGTTGTTGACAGTATGCTCTTATGCGCCGTATGTAACAATGAGCATTTTTGCCGGCGCAATAAGCGATAAGTGGAACAAGAAAACGATAATGCTTGTTTGTGACAGCTTTGCCGCCTTGTGCACGGTTGCCACGCTGGTTTTGCTCAAAACCGGCACTCTTGCCACATGGCATTTGTATATTCTCAATGCGCTCAACGGGTTGATGAACACCTTTCAATCGCCTGCCGCCGATGTGGCTTCCACATTGCTTACGCCTAAAAAGCATTATCAAAAAACAAGCGGAATGCGTTCGCTTTCAAATTCGCTTGTGTCGATTTTAACGCCTGTATTTGCAACCGCTGTTGTTTCGTTTGCAGGCATAACGGCGGTCATCGCATTTGACCTTTTAACGTTTGGCATTGCGTTTACAGTATTGCTTTTCTTTATAAAGCTGCCGCAGGTGCCTTATGAATCGCACAAAGACGAAACGCTTGTGCAATCGGCAAAAAGCGGACTTTGCTTTTTGAAATCAAACAAAGGCATTCTTTGGATGATTTTGTTTTTGTCGGCAATCAATTTAATCGCATCGATATATGAATCGGCTTTGCCTGCATTGGTTTTGTCAAAATCAAACGAATATGCTTTGGGTCTTGTCAATAGCTTTGTCGGTATTGCGACCTTGCTCGGCAGTGTGCTTGCCACTTTTTTGCCGGAGCCGAAAAGCAGGATAAAAGCTATATGCAACTGTTTGCTTGTTTCGATGAGCACCGAAAACTTTTTACTCGGTTTTGGCAATTCTATTCCCGTTTGGTGTTTGGGTGCAGTGCTCGGCTGGATTTTAATTCCGCTGATGAACGCCAATTATGACGTGATTTTTAAAAAGAACGTGCCTGCGCAAATGCTCGGCAGAGTGTATTCGGTTCGGAATGCGTTGCAGTTTTTTACAATACCCATAGGCTATTTTCTCGGAGGATTTTTGATTGACAAAGTTTTTGAGCCGTTTATGAAAAATACGAAAAATCGCTTGCTCTGCACACTTTTTGGTTCGCAAAAGGGCGCAGGTGCGGCACTGCTGCTTTTTGTAATCGGCGTAGTCGGCGTTTTGATTTGTCTTGTTTTCAGAAATATTAAGGCGTTTGATGAGCTTGAATAAAGAATCGCCTTCGGTGTTTAAAATACCGAGGGCGAATTTTTTTGCTTATATAGTGTATGTCGGATTATCGCTCATATAACAGAGATGTCTTGTGACTGCAAAATAGATGAAAAATAACCGGTCGAGATCTAAGAAAAGATCGTTTCTCAAAAAGTGAGAAACGATCTGTCCTGTGCGGTCACACACTGGTGAGGATGAATGGACTTGAACCATCGACCCCCTGCATGTCAAGCAGGTACTCTAACCAACTGAGCTACACCCTCAAAACTTTGATAATTGTAGCACAGATTGTCGAGAATGTCAAGGGTCATTGCAATATTTAATTAAAATTTAAAAAATATCGCAAATTGCAGTGTTAATAGTGGTATTTTTTTCTTTGGGTGATATAGAAAGCAACGGTGACAAACATTGCAAGAATTTCCGCTGTGGCAAATGAACACCAAATGCCTTTTAATCCGAAAAATATGGGAAGAAGCAGTACGGTTGAGGTTTGAAAAAGCAATGTTCGCAGGAATGAAATTGCGGCGGATATGCCGCCGTTTCCGAGCGAAGTGAAAAATGCCGAACCGAATATGTTAAATCCGCTGAATAATACAGAGAGTGAATAAAACCGAAATGCAGTAACGGTCATGTTCAATACGTAAGCGTCATTTTTGGCAAAAAGCTCTGCCAGCGGTTTGGAAAAAATGAAGGCGAGAAACGCCAGTACTATGCCGCCGAGCGTTATTAAAGTATTGCTTTTGCGAAAAAGACTTTTAAGTTCGGCGTCATGTTGCGCACCGTGGTGAAATCCGATTACCGGTGCTACTCCTATGGAATAACCGAGAAATACGGCGGCAAAAATGAATCCTACATACATAACGGCACCGTATGCGGCAACGCCGCTTTTACCGGCAATTTTCATTAGCTGAAAATTATAAAGAATCGAAACTACCGACATCGAAATGTTGGTTACCAATTCCGAAGAGCCGTTTGCGCAACAGCTTATAAGCGCTTTAAAATCTAAGCGGAATTTGCCTAGCCTGAGCACGCTGTCATTTTTTCTTGCAAAGAAAACAAACGGCACAATGCCGCCGACGCACTGCGCAACAGAAGTTGCGACTGCCGCACCGACAAGCCCTAAATCAAAGACAATTATGAACAAAGCGTCTAAAATGATGTTTGTAAGTCCTGCCCCGACTGTTACTATCAAGCCCAAGGTCGGCTTTTCGGCGGTGACCAAAAATGCCTGAAAAAGGTTTTGCAGCATAAATGCAGGCAAAGCAGCCAAAAGAATGCGCCCGTATGTTGCGCAGTACGGCAGTAAATCCGAGTCGGCACCCATTGCCGATGCTACCGGCTTTATGAATATGCAGCCGCAAACGGCGAGCACAACGCCGCTGATTATTGTGATGTATACGAGCATTGAAAAAATCCTGTTGGCTTTTTCGATGTCGTTTTCTCCAAGCGTTGCGGAAACCAACGCAGTGCCGCCTGTGCCGAACATGAATCCGACGCAGCCGAGAATCTGCGTAAACGGCATTATCAGATTGATTGCCGCAAAGGGCGTTATGCCGACGTAATTTGAAACGAAAAATCCATCGACAACGCTGTAAATAGATGTGAAAATCATCATAATTACGGTGGGCAGTGTAAAGCGCAGCAATTTTCTGTAATTAAAGCTGTCGGAAAGTTGAATATGCATTTTATAAAATCTCCTTTATTTCTTCTTTAAGGCGGCTTAGATATCGCTCGGTTAATTTGACATAAAGCTCCCATTCTTCTTTCGACCAGGAAGAATATATCTTTTTTTCGATGTCAATAACTTTTCCGAATGTGTTTTTTGTGATATCAAAACCTTTTTCGGTCAGGCAAACCTGCTTTGATTTGCCGCCGCAAGGTTCAAGATAAACTATGTTTTCTTCTTCCAAACGGCGCAAAGCGGAATTGACGGTTTGTTTGTTTATGCAAATGAGCTTGATTAAATCGGTCAAACGGCATTTGCCGTCGTTATCTGTCAGTGCGTACAAAATTGCAGAAGCACTGTCTGAAAAGCCGTAGTGCAAGGCGATTTCGTGATAAACCGTATCAATTTCGGAAAGCAGCCGGTTGTAACGTCTGGTTTCGGATTGATTTATATTTTGCATATATAATCCTCTTTATTTGAAAAATCACACATATCGGATTATAGTACGAAATCATACATATGTCAAGCGCCGATATAAATTTTACAAAAATGTAATAGCTTAATGCAATCCTCTTTGCGTTTAGGCAGTGATTTTTAAGCGAAAAATGCAGATTCGGTTTACGTTTTTTGTTTTGCCGTGCTTTACATTTTGCGTAAAATATGGTACAATATTTACAGTATCAAATTATCGGAGGTTTATATATCTTGAATATCAATGAAATGCTTGCCCGTGAGTTTAATTTAAAAATCGGGCAGATTGACAATACGGTTGCACTGATTGATGACGGAAAAACCATTCCGTTTATCGCACGTTATCGAAAAGAGATGACAGGTTCGCTTGATGACCAAATTTTAAGAAATATATTTGACAGATTGAATTATTTGCGCAATCTTGCAAAGCGCAAGGAGGAAATTGCAAATTCAATTGAAGAGCAGGGGAAGATGACCGAGGAAATTCGGCTCAATATCGATAAGGCGCTGACGCTTGTTGAAGTTGAGGATATATACAGACCGTTTAAGCAAAAGCGCAAGACGAGGGGCTCTTTAGCAAGGGCTAAAGGGCTTGAAAAGCTTGCCGAAATACTTCTTTTGCAAGATTTTGATACCGACCCCGAAAAAGAAGCGATTAGTTTTATTGTGGAAAGTCAAGAGCCGGATAAGTCCGTTGCAACCGTGCAAGAAGCGCTTTGCGGCGCAATGGATATCATCGCAGAGGACGCTTCCGACGATGCCGAGCTTAGAAAATATATCAGAGAAATGTTTTATGATATCGGAAAAATTTCATCAAAAGCTACCGATGAAGAAGCCGAAACAGTTTACAAAACCTATTATGATTACAGCGAGAGTGTGAAAAAAATCGCAGGTCACAGGGTGCTTGCGCTTGATAGGGGAGAAAAAGAGGGCGCTTTAAAGGTTTCAATCGACATTAACGAGGACAGCGGCGAAAGAGCCTGCCGCCGAAAATATGTAAAGAACGACTCAAAGTGTGCCGAGCTTGTAAAGCTTGCCTGTGAGGACGGCTATAAAAGGCTGATTTATCCTTCTATCGAAAGGGAAATCAGAAGCGAGCTTACGGCAAATGCCTGCGAGGGCGCTATTAAAGTTTTCGGTGAAAATCTAAAGCAGCTTTTGATGCAGCCGCCTATTAAAAACAGCGTTACTCTCGGTCTTGACCCGGCTTACAGAACAGGCTGTAAAATCGCCGTTGTCGATCCGACGGGAAAGGTGCTTGATACCACCGTGGTTTACCCCACGCCGCCGCAAAGCAAAACTGCCGAGGCGCAAAAAAAGCTTGTTGCCCTTATCAAAAAGCACGGCGTTACGACAATTTCAATCGGAAACGGCACGGCAAGCCGTGAATCGGAGAGCTTTGTAGCTCAAATGCTTAAAGAAATACCCGAAAAGGTGAGCTATGCGGTTGTTTCCGAAGCGGGCGCTTCGGTTTATTCGGCTTCAAAGCTTGCCGCAGAAGAGTTTCCCGAGTTTGATGTATCATTGCGCAGTGCGGTTTCAATTGCAAGGCGCTTGCAAGACCCGCTTGCCGAGCTGGTTAAAATCGACCCTAAGGCTATCGGAGTGGGACAATATCAGCATGATATGCCGAAAAAGCGTATGGACGAAGCGCTTTGCGGCGTTGTTGAAGATTGTGTAAATAATGTCGGCGTTGACCTCAACACGGCAAGCCACAGCTTGCTTTCATATATTTCGGGAATAAACTCTGCCGTTGCGAAAAATATTGTAAAATACCGTGAAGAAAACGGCGCATTCAGCGACAGAAAACAGCTTTTAAAAGTTCCCAAGCTGGGTGCAAAGGCATATGAGCAATGCGCAGGATTTTTGCGTGTTCGCAACGGCAAAAATCCGCTTGATAACACTTCGGTTCACCCGGAGAGCTATAAAGCGGCAAAAATGCTTCTTGAAAAATGCGGATATTCACTTGACGATTTAAGCACACAAAGCCTTTCGGACTTGCAAAAAACGGCAGAATCGCTCGGAATCGACACGCTTGCAGACCAAATCGACGTCGGAGTGCCGACCTTGCGTGATATTATCAAAGAGCTTACAAAACCGGGGCGTGACCCACGTGACGAGCTGCCCAAGCCGATTTTGCGCAGTGGCGATATTATGGAGCTTAAAGATTTGAGCGTCGGTATGGAACTTGTGGGAACGGTGAGAAACGTTATCGATTTCGGCGCATTTGTCGATATCGGCGTGCATGAAGACGGCCTTGTGCATATTTCGCAAATGTCAAACCGCTTTATCAAACACCCCATGGAAGTTGTTAAGGTCGGTGACGTTGTTAAGGTAAAAGTTCTTGATGTTGATGTAAAGCGCAAGCGCATTGCCTTGACAATGAAGATTTAAATTTGCTTTGATGAAAGGTTTTGAAAATGAATTTGCATTTGGTAGATTTAAAACGTGATTGCATGGATTTTGAACTGTTTGAAGCAATCAACGCCGAAGCGTTTCCGCCGTCGGAATATATGCCTATGGAGGATATTTTTACCTTTGCGGAAAATACCGATTCTCATGTGCTCGGAATTTATGATGACCGATGCCCGATAGGCTTTATGCTGTTTGTCAAAAACGCAAATTGCGGGTATGTTTTCTTTTTTGCAATCGGCAAAAAATTTCGCTCAAAAGGCTACGGCTCGTCGGCGCTGAAAGCCCTTGCGGAAAAATATCGCAAATTGCAAATCATACTCGATTTTGAACAAATCGATGAAAATGCCGAAAACAATTCTTGGCGCATTCGCCGCAAGCAATTCTATCTTCGCAACGGCTTTTGCGAAACAAATCGTTATACGCTTTTGCGAGGCGAGCGCTTTGAGGTGGTTTGCACAAAGGGCGATTTGCGTTGCGATGATTTTAAAGAAATCATCGCCGTGATTCATTCGCAATGCCCTGATTTTCCGAATGTGCTTATTTGATTTATTCATTTAATCGATATTTCAAGCAAATTCTGCATAATTCTCAAAAAGCGAAAAGTTTGTTTTTTATGTATTGACAGCGGCTTACGAACGTGATATACTGCACTTTGAGGATTTGTATATTTAAATATCGCAAACAGCTTGAATAAATAAGGAGGATTTAACAATGAAAGAAACTTATACAGCGCCGAAAGTTGAGATGATTGAGTTTGATACCGATATTGTTGTCGGTAATTCATCCCTACTACCCGGAGGAATAGTCGGTGGCAAATCGGATACCGATATCGACGATTGCAACTAAGGCTGATGATTTGGTGAATAGCATTTGAAAAAATAAAAACCGACGTCAAGTTTTTAGCTTGACGTCGGTTTTTGCGTTGTGCATTTATTTTAAAGAAGGTATGGAATTAAGCTTTAGCGAAATTCGGAATATTTGTCAGCGACAGCACTTTGGCAAGTGCCTTGCTTTGAGCTGCATTGATTGCAATATGGGCAGCCGATGCATTTTTTTCCGCTTTTTTTCGATTTGTATATGTAAAAAGATATCGCAGAAACAATAATAATGAGAATAGCAATTACAATAAAGTTTTGCATTTTAAAAATCTCCCTATGTATTTAATACCATGTTATTTTGCGGCATTTGCGGTTGATTTTGAATTTTTGCCGCCAAGAGTATATTCGGCTTTGAGCTTTTTGTTTGAGCGAATGCACAGGTAAATGATAAAGCCTGCCATTGCGGCAACTGCGGCAAAGCCTGCAAGTGCTGCGCCTACGTTAAGCTGAGAGGGAGCTGTGATAAGTGTGCCGATTGTATAAACTAAATATGCAACTGTGTAACCTGTTGCAAGCTGAAGACCGATTCCACCCCAAAGCCATTTTGAGCTTTTCATTTCGGAGTTCATCGCACCGATTGCGGCAAAGCAGGGAGGTGTGTAAAGGTTGAACATCAAGTAAGCCAAAGCCGCAACTTTTGTGATTGCCATAATTCCGGCAACTTCTGTGCCTGCACCCTCTAAAAGTGCAAGCTCTTCGGTATCAATGAGGTTTTCAAGTCCGACAAAGCAAACAGCCAATGTGCCTACAACGTTTTCTTTTGCGATAAAACCTGTAATTGCTGCGGCGGCAAGCTGCCACGAAAGAACGCCGACTATCGGCACAAGAAGATATGCAAACGGCGATGCGATGGAAGCCAATATTGACTGGTCTGCCGATTCGGCAACCTTAAAGCTCCAGTCAAATGTCTGCATGAGCTGAACCGCCATGTTGCAAAGCAAGATGATTGTTGCCGCCTTGACGATATAAGCCCAACCACGGCTGCACATTGATTTGAACGCACCCCAAAGCGAGGGCGCTTTGTATTCGGGAAGCTCAATGATGAAGAATGATTTTCTTGATTTATAACCTGCGATTTTGTTTACAAGAAGTGCGCCGAGGAAAATAAGTGCGATACCGGAGAAGTACATTAAAGTGCTAACCCAGCCGGCATTATTGAAAAATGCGCCTGCAAACAGTGAAATTACGGGGATTTTTGCGCCGCAAGGCATAAAGGGAGCAAGCATGGCGGTTGCTCTGCGCTCACGCTCATTACGGATGGTACGTGAAGCCATAATACCGGGAACGGCACAACCGATAGTGATTACAAAAGGAATAACCGATTTGCCCGAAAGACCGACTTTTTTGAAAATCGGGTCGAGAACAACGGCGGCACGTGACATATAACCGCAATCTTCAAGCAGGGCAATGAGGAAATACATAACCATAACAAGGGGCAAAAAGCCGATAACGGCTATTACACCGCCGATTACGCCGTCAACGAGGATAGCGGAAAGCAGGGGAGATGCGTCCGAAAGCAAATCGCCGACCCAGCCTTGGAATGTTTCAAGCCAACCTACGAGCAGGTCTGCGATGGGTGTACCGATCCAAACCTGAGAAATCTGGAACACCAGGAACATTACAACGGCAAATATCGGAATGCCGAGCCATTTGTTGGTTAAAATCGCATCGATTTTATCGCCGAAGTTCTTTTCATTGGTGAAAACCTTACGGGTTTCAACTTCTTCAACGATTTTGTTTACAAATTCAAAACGTTTTCTGTCGGCTTCTTCAACCGCCTTTTTGTCGCTTAAATCGATATCTTCCTGAATATACGGAGCTTTTTGCAAAGCGCCGCATTTTTCTGCCGCCGCCTTGATAAGCTCACTAAGACCGTCGGCAGAGGTGGAAATCGTGTCGATTACGGGACAGCCGAGTTTTTGCGAAAGCTCTTTCGAGTCGATTTTTGTATCCTTTTTCTTGTTGATATCCGCTTTGTTGAGCGCAACAACTACCGGAATGCCAAGCTCAAGGAGTTGTGTTGTGAAAAATAAGCTTCGGCTGAGGTTTGTTGCGTCTACAATATTGATGATAACATCGGGGTTCTCTTTCTTTACATATGAGCTGGTGATGCTCTCCTCCGAGGTGAACGGTGACATTGAATAAGCACCGGGCAAATCAACTGCGATAAGCGATTCACCGCCGTTATAATAGCTTTTCTTAATCGGGTGCTCTTTCTTGTCAACGGTAACGCCCGCCCAGTTTCCGACTTTTTCGTTTCGACCCGTCAAGGCGTTATACATTGTGGTTTTACCGCTGTTTGGGTTGCCTGTTAAAGCAATTCTCATTATAATTCCTCCTTATTATAAATGCATTTGGATTTATTTTACAATTTTTAGTGTAAAATACGGCAGAAAATAGGTTAGCAAAGGCTAACTTTTTGACAAAAAGTAATCAGCGGATTACTTTTTTTAAAAAACTTCAATCAGACAATAATCGCCTTTGCAAGCGCTTTGTCGATGTTATATCTGCCATCCTTGATTGAAACAACGCAGCCGCCTTTTAAGTGCGAAACCACGGTAATAGGCTCGCCGCTGTAGCAACCGAGAGAAAACAAAAACGCATCAAGCTCTTCATCGTCTGTATCTATCCGCTGAATGATATACTCTTTTCCTTCTTCTGCTGTGCTAAGATCCATATGTATCTCCAAAAATTTATTTTTGATTAGTTTAGGCTAACTGAACGATAAATAAAAATTAGCCTTTGCTAACTGTACAAATTTTACCACACCTCATACTGTTTGTCAATACTAAATTTTGCAAAAATTTAAATTTGTACAAATTGTATTTTGCTGTTTTGATATTCGCAATTATAATCGTATAAATTGACTAATAATATATTTTTGGTATTGTAATCAATGTGTTTTTGTGTTAAAATATGCTTTATTAAATTCGGATACAAAACACAATACAGAGGAGTAAAATATGGCAGAAAAAATGCTTTTTTGCGATAAATGGGAGTTTTCAAAAAATCCCGTAAATACGCAATATTCGGATGAGCTTGATTTTAAACCTGTCGATATTCCGCATGACTGGCTGATATATGATGTCAACAGGCTTTATGAATCTTCGACAGGTTGGTATCGCCGAAAATTTGTTTGTCAAATTGCGGAAAATCAACGTTATGCATTAAGGTTTGAGGGCGTTTATATGGACAGCAAAGTCTTTGTAAACGGCGCTTTGGCAATTGAGTGGAAATACGGATATTCAACATTTGAAACCGATATTACGAGATATTTGCGCAGTGGCGAAAATTTGATTACGGTTTGCGTCAATCACGTTGCCCCAAATTCAAGGTGGTACTCCGGTGCGGGAATTTTTCGCCGTGTGCAGCTTTTGACCTATAATGATTGTCACATTTGTTCAGATGGGGTTTACATCAGCGCAAGTGTTGACGGATGCGTGAAAATTTCAACCGAGGTTGAGCGAAACGCAAACACTTCGCTTTCAAAGCTTTGGCTGCGCCACAGCGTTTTTGACGGCGATACTTTGGTTTCGCAAATCAGCCGTGGGTGCTGCGGCGTTGACAAAAGCCTTGTTTGCGAGCTTTGCCTGAACGAGGGATATGCTTATTCGCTCAACAACGATACTTTAAAAGTTGAAAATCCCACGCTTTGGGATATTGATAACCCTAAGCTTTATACGTTGAAAACCGAGCTGTTTTGCGATGATAGCTTGCTGGATACGCAAAATAACAGCTTTGGATTTCGCAAAATCGAGTTTAACTGCAATGAAGGTTTCTTTTTAAACGGCAGGCATTTGAAATTAAACGGCTGTTGTGAACATCACGATTTAGGTGCACTCGGTGCGGCTTTTAATATTAACGCTATGCGCCGCAAGCTTGAAGAGTTGAGAACTATCGGCATAAATTCAATCCGCACAAGCCACAATATGCCCGCAAAAGAGCTTATGGAACTTGCCGATGAAATGGGCTTTTTGATTTTGTCTGAGGGCTTTGATATGTGGGAAATGCCCAAGACCGAGTATGATTATGCAAGGTTTTTTAAAGATTGGGTCGCAAAGGACGTTGCTTCGTGGGTGCGCCGTGACAGGAATCATCCGTCGCTTATCGGTTGGAGTATCGGCAATGAAATTTACGATACGCACGCCGGCGAAAGGGGACAGGAGATTGCTTCGCTGCTTAAAGCTCTTGTTTGCAAGCATGATTTTTGGGGCAACGGTGTTGTTACAATCGGCTCAAACTATATGGTCAGCGAAAATGCACGCAGATGCAGCGATATTTTAAAAATTGCCGGATATAATTATGCCGAAAGGCTTTATGATGAGCACCATAAAATCTATCCCGAATGGGCGATATACGGCTCTGAAACCGCCTCGACACTGCAAAGCCGAGGAATCTATCATTTTCCGCTTTCGCAGTCGGTTCTTTCCGATTCCGACGAGCAATGTTCGGCGCTTGGAAACTGCACAACCGGATGGGGTGCGAGAAATACCGAATATTGCATTATTGCCGACAGAAACGCCAAATTCAGCGCAGGGCAATATATATGGACGGGCTTTGACTATATCGGCGAGCCGACGCCTTATTCGACCAAAAACAGTTATTTCGGTCAATTTGATACAGCCGGATTTGAAAAAGACAGCGCCTATATATACAAGGCGGAATGGACGGATTACAAAACAGCACCGTTTGTGCATATTTTTCCGTATTGGGATTTTTCCGATAATCAGGATATTGACGTCAGAGTGACGACAAACGCACCGTTTGTAAAGCTTTATTTTAACGGAAATGAGGTCGCCTGCAAAAAAATCGACCATATTTCGGGGAACGAGCTTACGCTTGATACGGTTTTGAAATATCAAAAGGGTGAGCTTTGTGCCGTTGCCTATGACGAAAACGGCTGCGAAATTGCGAGAGATTATAAAAAATCTTTCGGCGACGCCGAAAAAATAGTGCTTAAAGCCGATAAAACACAAATCAACGCAAACGGCACCGATTTGATTTTTGTTGAAATTTCAATGCTTGATAAAAACGGCGTTTGCGTTGAGAATGCAAACAACCGTGTGTTTGTTGATGTAAAGGGCGCAGGCAGGCTGGTTGGACTTGATAACGGCGATTCGACCGACTATGACCAGTATAAAGGCACTTCACGCAGGCTTTTTTCGGGCAAGTTGCTTGCCATAATCGCCGCCAAAACAGAATGCGGCGAAATTGAGCTTAAAGTTTCATCACCCGGACTTGAAAGCGTGAATGCGACGTTTTTGTCGAAGAAATGCGATGAAGTGCAAGGTGTATCGGCAAGTGATGAAAACTGCGCTATGCCTTGCGAATGTATTGATGTGCAAAACGATATTCCGGTGAGAAAAATTTCATTTGAAAGCAATGCTGTGCATTTTGATGAAAATTGCCGTGAAATTGATTTTAAGGTTATCGTTAATCCTTGCAATGCGGCATATGCAAACGAAATTGAATACCGCATGACAACCGCACTCGGCATAAACACAAATCTGGCTGAAATTTCAAAGGTCGAAAACGGCATTGTCAGCGTAAAATGCAACGGCGACGGTGAATTTTATCTGCGTGCGCTTTGCAAAAACGGCACACCGAAATATCATATAATTTCCGCTTTAAAGCTTACATCAAGCGGAATCGGCAGTGCGACTTTTAATCCTTATGAGCTTGTGCTCGGCGGATTACGCACCATAGAAAGTGAAAATATCACCAACGGCGTTGACAGCGGCGCAAACTTTGCCGGCGAAAACAGCTATTTCGGCTTTGAAAATGTTGATTTCGGTAAAATCGGCAGCGACACTATTTCGCTCCCGATATTCGCCAATATGTCAACCCCGGTGAGAATCAAAGTGTTTGACGGCACGCCCGAAAACGGCGAATTGCTCGGCGATTTTGAATATTTTAAAGAGCCGATTTGGATGACCTATCAAAGTCAAACTTACAAGCTTTCCAAAACGCTTAAGGGCATTCACACAATCAGCTTTCAATCAAGCTATTGCTTTAATATTCAGGGATTTGTGTTTGAAAAGCAAAATAAAGAGTTTGCCCGAATTTTCGCTGTCGATAACGATAATATTTACGGCGATAAATTTAAAGTGAATGAAAATGACGTTACCGGAATCGGCAACAATGTTCAGATTGAATTCGGTGAATTTGATTTTGGTGAAAAATCACCCCATGCCGTTGCGATTACCGGCAAATCAAAGCTTGAGCGCAACAGCATAAATATGATGATTGACGGCGAAAAGCAAGAGCGTATTGTGATTGAATTTGAAAAATCCGATGAATATACCGAGCGTGTGTTTAAGCTTGCTCCGATATTCGGCAAGGTAAAAATCTCGTTTACGTTTTTGCCCGGCAGCGATTTTGATTTTGAATCTTTTAGATTTGTAGAATGACGCATTTAAAAAGGCAGATTATGCGCTTTGGTGTAAAAAGCATAATCTGCCTTGGCATTTTGTACAGCCGAAATATTTTAATCTTGATTCAGTGATATTGAAGTGAAAACAGCGTTATTATTTGCAACCGTTAAAATTCCGCCGCCGCAAACGGCGGTTTTTTTTGTATCGTCATCAAGTAAAACGGTCAGTTCGGAGGGCACAACAGTCGTTACAAAGTCGCAGTGCCCCGCCATGATTGCAAGAAAGCCCTCGCTGCCTCTTACATCAAGCCGCACGGCGTCGCCTTCAAACCATTTGCCGTTTGGTGTGGCAATAGTGAGATGAAAAGTATTCAAGACAGCGCACCTCTTGATTTTTCAACGGCTTCATCAATAGTTCCCACAAAGAGAAAAGCCGATTCGGGCAAATCATCATGCCTGCCCTCGATAATTTCCTTAAATCCTCTGACGGTTTCCGAAACGGTGACATATTTTCCTTTAATTCCGGTAAATTTTTCCGAAACGTCAAACGGCTGTGAAAGAAAACGCTGTATCTTTCTTGCCCTTGAAACCAAAAGCTTGTCGGAATCGGAAAGCTCATCCATGCCCATAATGGCGATAATATCCGTAAGTTCGTTATATCTTTGCAAAATGCGTTGAACTTCCTTTGCAACCTCATAATGCTCTTTTCCGACAATATCGGGAGAGAGTATGCGGCTTGTGGATTCAAGCGGATCTACTGCGGGATATATTCCCTGCGAAGCTATGCTTCTGGCAAGAACGGTTGTTGCGTCGAGGTGGGCAAAAGTTGTGGCAGGGGCAGGGTCGGTGAGGTCATCGGCAGGGACGTAAACGGCTTGAATGGAAGTTATCGAGCCTTTTTTTGTTGATGTAATGCGTTCTTGCAACGCACCCATTTCCGTGGCAAGCGTAGGTTGATATCCTACTGCCGAGGGCATTCTGCCAAGCAATGCGGAAACTTCGCTTCCTGCTTGGGTAAATCTGAAAATATTGTCAATAAATAAAAGAACATCACTGCGTTTTTCATCACGAAAATATTCAGCCATTGTCAATCCGGAAAGAGCAACACGCATACGTGCTCCGGGCGGCTCGTTCATCTGTCCGTATACAAGCGCCGTATTTGAAAGCACGCCGGATTGTTTCATTTCGTTGTAAAGGTCGTTTCCCTCACGAGTGCGTTCACCCACGCCGGAAAATACGGAAATTCCGCCGTGCTCTTTGGCAATATTATTGATAAGCTCCATAATCAAAACGGTTTTGCCGACGCCTGCGCCGCCGAACAGACCGATTTTGCCGCCCTTTGAATATGGGCAGATAAGGTCGATTACCTTTATTCCCGTTTCAAAGATTTCGGTTTCGGTAGAAAGCTCGTCATACTTAGGGGCGCTTTGATGAATATTGCGCCGCAGAGCCGTTTTCGGCGTGGGCATATTATCGACAGCCTCGCCGAGAACGTTAAAAATTCTTCCCAAGGTTTCATCGCCGACGGGCACACTGATAGGTGCGCCTGTATCGGTAACATCAACGCCTCTTGCAAGTCCGTCCGTTGAGGACATTGCAATGCATCTGGCGGTGCTGTTTCCGATATGCTGAGCCACTTCAACGGTTAATGTGCGTTCGCCTATCGGCATTGTCAGCGCATTAAGAATTTCGGGCAGTTGATTTTCGCTAAAGCGCACATCGACAACAGGCCCCATAACCTGAACGACTTTTCCGATATTTGTTTTATTCAATTATATCCACCCTTTCGACTAATCGCCGCTGCCTGCAACGATTTCGGTAATTTCCTGAGTGATTGCACTTTGCCTTGCACGGTTATATTCAAGCGCAAGGTCATCAAGCATTTGCCTTGCGTTTTTCCCTGCCGAATCCATTGCAAGCCGCCTTGCGGTGACTTCGCTTGCAAAGCTTTCTCTTATACACGCTGTCAGCAAGCCCGCAACATATTCACGCACGGCATTGTTTAAAATCGAGATACAATCCGGCTCAAAAACAGTGCCTTTGTTTTCGCACGGCGTTTTTTTAAGCGGCAAAAGCCACAAAATTTGCGCACGCTGTTCCATCACCGAAACATATTGCGTATATATAACGCCAAGGCGGTCAAATTCATCATTTGCAAATTGGGTGCAAAGCTCATCGCTTAGCTTGCAGGCTTGTAAATCCGAAAAATGCTCTGATGAAACGCTTTCGCAGTCGAATCTGTCGCACGCACGCTTGCCTATGGGGAAAATTTGCGCATCGGCAAAACTTTCGCACAGTCTGAATACGTTTGCGTTATAGCCGCCTGCCATGCCTCTGTCGCCCGCAATTGCTATGATTTTTGTCCGTATTGTGTTTGCGGTGCGCAAATACGGGCTTTTAAGGCAATCATCGGTGCCTGTCAGCAGTGACATTGCGTTTTTGAGCAATTCGGCATATTCCTTGGCATTTTGCATATTTTCATTTGCACGCTTTATTTTTGAAGATGCGACAAGTCCCATGGCGTTTGTCAGTTGCAGTGTGGAATTGACGCTTTTTATTCTGATACGCAGCGCCTTTGAGTTACTGCTCATAGGGTCATACCTGCATTTCCTTTAAAATCAATTTCAGCTTTTCTTCATCGTCGTGCTCAAACAAGCCGCTTTCGATTCTTTCAAGCCAATCTGTATATTGAGCGTTCAGCCTTGCATAAAGCCGAGCCTCATATTTTTGCACATTTTCAATATCGACAGAATCAAGATACCCCTTTGTGGCGGCATAAATAATCGCTACCTGACATCCCGGTCTTATAGGTGCGTTTCTGCCTTGCTTTAATATTTCGATAATGCGCTGACCTAAGGCAAGTCTTGCCTTTGTGTCGGCGTCAAGATCACTGCCGAACTGTGCAAACGCCTGCAATTCACGGTACTGCGAATACAGCAATTTCAGTTCGCCCGAAACCTTTTTCATCGCTTTAAGCTGTGCCGAGCCGCCTACACGACTGACTGAAATACCCGGGTTTATAGCGGGGATAATGCCCGAATGAAACAGCTCGGTTTCGAGAAAAATCTGTCCGTCGGTAATTGAAATAACATTTGTCGGTATATATGCCGAGACATCGCCTGCTTGAGTTTCGATAATCGGCAAAGCGGTGATAGACCCTCCGCCGTATTCATCACTAACGCACGCCGCACGTTCAAGCAGCCTTGAATGAAGATAGAACACATCGCCCGGATACGCCTCTCTTCCGGGAGGACGGCGTATCAGCAACGACAAAGCACGGTATGCAACGGCGTGTTTGCTCAAATCGTCATAAACAATCAAAACATCCTTGCCCTGCTCACGAAAATATTCTGCCATTGCACAGCCGCTGTAAGGTGCGATATATTGAAGCGGTGAGCTTTCGGAGGCGCTTGCCGAAACGATTATGGTATGTTCCATAGCGCCGTTGGCGTAAAGCTCGTCGGCAATTCTCGCAACCGAAGCGCTTTTTTGACCGATTGCGACATAAATGCAGATAACGTTTGTGTTTTTTTGGTTGATAATTGTGTCGATTGCGATTTCGGTTTTGCCTGTTTGCCTGTCGCCGATAATCAGCTCACGCTGACCCTTGCCGATAGGAATCATACCGTCAATCGCCTTGATTCCGGTTTGCAAAGGCTGATTTACGCTTTTTCGTTCAATAATGCCGGGCGCCTGCGCTTCGACAGGGCGTGTGCCCGCATATTCGATAGGGCCTTTGCCGTCGATAGGCTCGCCGAGTGCGTTGACAACACGTGAAAGAAGCTTTTCGCCGACGGGAACCGACAAAACCTTGCCTGTTCGCCGCACGCTTGAGCCTTCTTTGATATTGTTTTTGTTTGAAAGCAAAGCGACGGAAACGGTTTCTTCTTCAAGATTTTGCGCCATTCCGAAGGTCGAATCTTCAAATTCGAGCAATTCGTTGGCCATACAGTCAGAAAGACCGTAAACCCTTGCTATTCCGTCGCCGACAAGAATTACTTTGCCGGTTTGCGACATTTCCGTGCGTGCTTTATAGTTTTCAATCTGCGATTTTATAACACTGCTGATTTCATCAAGCTTGTTCATTTGTTTATCACTCCCTTTATGTGACCAAGGCGGCTTGAAAGGCTTGTGTCAAGCGTTTTTCCGTCAATATCGACTTTAATGCCGCCGATGAGAGATTTATCCTCAATATATACGGCGTCAACGGATTTTTTTGTCAGCTTTTCAAGCTTGGCGCAAAGCCTTAATTTTTGCGAAGCGTCAAGCGGCATGGCATAATACACAACGGCTTTAGTACGGTTTTGGGCGCATTGCACTAACTTTGCAAATTCATCAAGGCATTGGCAAAGCAGTTTTATATGTCCGTTTTCACACAAAAGTTTTAAAAATGAGATTAAGTGTTCATCAACGGCAGAGGAAAACGCCGTTTCGATAAGCTGTAATCTTTCGGACAAAAGCAACGCCGGCGAAGAAAGCAATTCCGAATAACCGCTGTTTTTGCATACAGCATCGTTTATGAGTGCGGATTGGCGCAAAAATTCCTGCGTTTTATTTTCCTCGGCACAAATCGCATAAAGTGCGGCGGCATATTCTCTGGCTATATCCGTCATTGCAAATCACCCATATTGTCAATTTCATCGAAAAATGTGTCAACGAGTTTGTCGTGATCGTTTCGGTTGATTTCACGTTCAAGCAGTTTTTGAGCGAGCAATGTCGAAGTATCGACAATTTCGCCTTTAATGGTTTCGTTAGCCTTTTTAATTTCAAGCTCGGCGTTTTCCTGCGCTCTTTTAACGATACTGTCGGCGTCTGCTTTGGCCTTTGCGATTATTTCGCTTTCTCTCTCCTCGGCACTGTCAAGTGCGGATTGTATGATACTTTCCGCTTCAAGCTTTGCGTTATCAAGCTTTTGGCGATAAGCCTTTTCCTCCTGCATAGCCTGAGTTTTCGCTTTGTCGGCTTGTGAATATGCATCATCTATGCTTTGCTGACGTGTATTGAGCATTTTTCGTATGGGGTTGTACAAAAATTTCCTGATTATCAAGAAAAGAATCACAAGATTTAAAAGAGATACGATAATCTGCCAGATATTTATCGAAATAACATCTAACGTTTGCATAAACTTAAAGCTCCGATTGTTTTAACTGATGTGATTAAAGTGATTTCATAGTTTCAACGAGAATATCAACAAGAATATTCGGTGCGACAAATATGAGCAAAATAGCTATTACAAGGGCATAAATACCCGTAGTTTCGGCAATTGCACAGCCCATAAGCATGGTTGAGGTCACAGCGCCCTTACTTTCCGGCTGGCGACCGATAGCTTCACAGGCTTTTGCCACTGCGTTTCCCTCACCGATACCGGGTCCGATACCGGCTATCATTGCCATGCCGGCGCCGAGTGCACAGCACCCTAAAATAATACCGATTGCAAGTTCCATTTTAATTTACCTCCATAGTGTGATTTTTTAAGACAGTTTTGATTTGAGCCGTCTTTTTTTGTATTCTTCAAGCGGAAAGCCGTTTGAAATGTTCATCATTGTAAGCATTGCGAAAATGAACGCCTGCAAGCATCCGCTGAAAACATCAAAATATATCGAAAGCACAGCCGGAATACCGATTTGAAATATCGGAAAATCGGCCAATGTACCGGGCAGAGAGCCGAGTACCAGTGACGAAAGCGCACCGAGTGCCGCTGAAAGCAAAACGGATATCACCGTTCCCGAAAGGACGTTGCCGTAATGACGAAAGGTCATCGAAATCGGGGTGGAAAGCTCGCTTATCAGATTTATCGGCGCAAGCAGCGGCACAGGCTCTGTCAGCCCTTTTAAGTAATATAACGGGCCGCATTTGAGCTTGTAGTACATTATCAATATAAAAACGAGAATTGCCCAGCCGCCGACAATGTTTACATCCGAAGTCGGTGCAAACAGCCCGAAAAGCGACAAAAGGCTTGAAAATGCGGAAAGCGCCAAAATCGATATGACAAACGGCGAATAGCCCGCAAAGTATTCGCCCATATTGTCCATAACGAGAGCGTCAACCTTTTCAACGATAAGCTCGGCAAAGTGTTGCCTTTTCAGCACGATATGCTCGGACATGCCGTGAGTAAGGTAAAGGCATATAAAGAAAACCGATACAATTACGATAACAGAGTTTACCTGCGCTTCGGTTATCGGCAGATTTTGAATCGGCATTTTTATTGTGAAGTAAATTCGTGCCCCTGTCAGAGTAATGCCTTCGGTTTTCGGCTTTGTCAGCACGCAAAGTACAATTCCGCACAAAATCGGCAAAATCATCATAATTATATAGAATATATCCAGCGCTTTGAATTTTCGGCTGAGAGTTTGCAATTTTTTCACCTCTGTATGTTATGCGCCTTATTTTTTTAAAAAAAACATCTTCATTCCGATAGCGATTCTCGGAAAAACAAGCGGAATGAGCAGTGCTATTGTGTTAAATATCGGAGCGAGAGTGCCGATTGCGGCAATTATTATCAGCAGCAAATAACGCAGACTTTGCGAAAGTTTAACGGTGTTTGCAGCTTCCTTTTCATCCTTTGTCACTGCGGATTGAATTGTCAATCCCATAAGATAAAAATTAGCAACAGCGGAAAAAAGTCCGAGAAGATTCCCGAGAATAACGGTATAATCCCATTTGCCGATAATCAAAAAAACCGACTGCATAACCGCACTCAAAATAAGCCCTGTCAGCGCAATGTATTTGGTTTCGTCGATTACGGCAGGCTGAACGTTTTTAAACAGCTTCATATCCTTGTCACCTCACAAAACAAGAGTAATAAGGCAACCGCCTGTCTGTATGTTAAGATTTTATCACTCATGCTTACTTTATGCAATATTTTAATTTTTAAACTTTTGTTACTTTAAAAATGTTTAAATCAAAAAATCAAATTTCAAGACTGTGCTTTGCATATGTCGAAAAGTCGGCAAGGTTTTTCCATTCAAAAATTTTGCCGTCAAAGGTCATGTAGCTGTGTGGCGAGCCTTCTTTCGGGATTGAAACCGAGCCGGGATTCATGTATATAAATGTATCGTGAATTTCCGATTTCGGAATATGCGTGTGTCCGCAAAGCAAAATATCGCCGTATTTAAGCGTTGCTATCGATTCTTGATTTATTTTGTGCCCGTGTGTTGCGTAAATAACGTTATTGCCCGATGCAATCACGGCATATTCGGCGAGGATGGGAAATTCAAGCACCATTTGGTCAACCTCGCTGTCGCAGTTGCCTCTAACGCATAAAATCTCATGCTTTATGCTGTTAAGCATTTTCAAAACCTGTTTTGGGTCATATTTTTCGGGCAAATCGTTTCTCGGTCCGTGATAGAGCAAATCGCCGAGCAAGAGCATTCTGTCGGCGTTTTCTTTTTTATAAGCGCAAAGCAGCATTTCGCAATAATGCGCCGAGCCGTGAATATCGGAGGCAATTAACCATTTCATAAAATTTCTCCTCAAATTACAACATCGATTTTATCGATATTGCAGTGTTTTAAAAGTTTGATATCGTTTTGCGTGATTATTTCGCCGCTGATAACAACAGGCACGGCAGGCGGGCAGGAAACAAGCGGCATGGCGCAAATTTTACCTAATGCGTCATCTATTGCAACGCTTTTGTGTTTTGAAAGCATTGCCTGCCTGATTGAAAGTGCGACTTCGTGCTTTTGCGTATACATCGGTGCGGAAAAAGTCGGCGTGTGTTTTTTAACGCTTAAAAGCGCACAATACAGCCTTTCAAAGTCGTTATCCGTATTGAAAGGCGATGTCATCATAACAAGATAATCATCATCGGCAAATTCATGTTCAATGCCGTGCTTTTTCAGCGTATCGCAAAGCTCGGTTGATACAAAGCCGGTTTTTTTTATGTCGATCACAATTTTTAACTTTTCGCCCATTAGAATGCAAATGCTGTTTTCTTTTAAACGCTTTTTTAAATCATCGATTTTTGCAATGCATTTATTTAAGTCATTTGCAAAATGATTTTCAAGATAATCATTGCACGAATCAAGCGACTGCAAAATCAAATATGAAGGACTTGTCGAAGCAAAAAGCGAAAGCGCCGAGCGTGCGTTTTGGCAATAATGCGCCGAATTTTTTGAAATATGCAGATATGCACCGCCGGTTAAAACAGGTAGCGTTTTGTGTGCCGAATCACAGCAGATATCCGCACCGAGGTTTATAGGGTGCAAATTTTCATTTGAAAATGCAAGATATGCGCCGTGCGCATTATCGACCAGCAGGGGAATGCCGTGATTTTTGCAAACAGCCGCAATTGCTTTGATATCGAGAATGTGACCTAAATAATCGGGCGATGTTACAAATACCGCATCAAATAAATCGCCCGATTCGGCAAGTGCGTTTTCGACATCTGCCGCATTGATGTGAGCAGAGCATATGTGGCTTGAAGCTTTTGGGTATATCCAGCTGATTTGCAAATCAAGCAATGCCGCTGAGTGCACAAAGGCTTTGTGCACATTTCTTGCCGCAAGTATGTGCGTTTTGCCAAGCGGCTTATCCATAGCGATTATCGCAAGCATGGCGTTTATGCAAAGCGACGAGCCTTGTGTTGAATAATAGGTGTGCGCCGTGCCAAACAGTTGAGATGCATTATCTTCGCTTTGCTTGATTATGCCGATATCGTCGCTGTAAAGTACATCTGCACCGCCTATTTCGGTGATATCAAGCGCTTCACAGCCCAATATGTTTTTGCCCTTGTGCCCCGGCATATGCATTCTTACCGGCTGTGACAAAGCATAATTTTGCACAAAATCACAAATCGGTTTATTCATTTTCTTCCGATTGTGCAACCTGAAGCATTACGGCGCATTCGATTCTTTTCTTGAAAAGCTCACAGCCGTATTTATAAACGCCGTTGACGCTACCTGTTGCGTGATAAGCGTTTGCGGCACAACCGCCCGAACAATAAAGCTTTGCCCAGCAGGATTTACATTCTTCCTTTGCGTATGCATTGCACTTTCTGAATTGCTCCTGCACCTGCGTGTTTGTAACGCCATCGAATATATTGCCCAAGCTGTATTTTCCATCACCGACAAATTGGTGACAGGGGAAAAGTTCGCCCCACGGGGTGACTGCCATATATTCCGTTCCCGAACCGCAGCCTGTAATGCGCTTGTATATGCACGGACCGTTTTTCAAATCGAGCATATAGTGATAAAATGTAAACGGACGACCTTGTTTTCGGCGCTTTAGCATTTCCTTTGCAAGAATTTCATATTGCTCGAAAAGCACGGGCAAATCTTCATCGGTTAGGGCGTATGGGTCGTTTGGCGGGCAAACCACAGGTTCCATGCTAAGCTCGGTAAAGCCTAAATCCGCCATATGAAATAAATCGTTTGTAAAATCGATGTTGCTGTGGGTAAACGTCCCCCTCATATAGTAATCCTTGCCGCCTCGCTTTTCGACAAGGCGTTTGAATTTCGGTACAATCGTGTCATAACTGCCCTTGCCGCTGTAATCAACACGAAAACGGTCGTTTGTTTCTTTTCTGCCGTCAAGGCTCAAAACAACATTGCTCATTTCCTTATTTAAAAAGTCGATAATTTCGTCATCTAAAAGCACGCCGTTTGTTGTGAGAGTGAAGCGAAAATTCTTGTTGTGCTGTTTTTCAATGCTTCTTGCGTAGGCGACCAGTTGCTTTACGACTTCAATGTTCATCAAAGGCTCGCCGCCGAAAAAGTCAACTTCAAGGTTGCGGCGTGTGCCGGAATTTTCAATAAGAAAATCAAAAGCACGTTTGCCGACTTCAAATGACATAAGCGCACGTTCGCCTTGATATTTGCCTTGGCTTGCAAAGCAATATGAGCAGTTGAGGTTGCAGGTGTGTGAGATATGCAGGCAAAGCGCCTTAATAATGCGGCTGTTGTTTTTATAGTCATATGCGAGTTTCTCAAATTCATCTTCCGAGAAAAGCAAGCCGTTTTCTTCAAGCTCTTTTATATCATTTAAGCATTCTTCGATTTCTTCTCGGGTGACATCCGGCAAATCTTTATATTTTTTTAAAATTGTCGAAATGATTTCGCTTTCGCTTTCGGTTTTAAAAAGCGATATTATGTCATATGCAACATCGTCAACACTGTGCACCGAACCGCTGCACGTATCAAGCACAATGTTGTATCCGTTTAATTTATACTGATGTACCATTTGATTCCTCACTTTATAATGACGGGGCAAGCCCCTTATTGAATGATAGGACAAGCCCTTTATTGAAATTAAAACTAAAACGCCGCCTTTATATTAAAGACAGCGTTTTTTTGAATGTTCACAAAAGATTTACTTGTTGTTTTTGTTTTCACACTTCTGATTTGCAACGCCGCATGATGTTTTGCAGGCAGACTGGCACGAGGTCTGGCATTCGCCGCAGCCGCCGGTCTTAACTGTATTTGTGACGTTTCTTGTTTCAATAGTTTTGATTCTCTTCATCGGAAAATACTCCTTTTTATATTATTGAGCGATTTGTAAAGCTCTTTAGCTCTTTACGTATTCTAACATATTACTTTAAAATTGTCAATAGCAAATCCGCACCGTATTTATCAATAAAAAGTAATTTTATTACTGCAAAGAGATTTCGTCGCTGTGCGCTTCGTATAACGGAAGCGAGCCTACAATCATTGTATCATAATCTCCGCAATCGTCAACACCGTTTGATGTCCACACAAAAATGCCGTCCCATCCGTTGTCGTAAGCGCCCTGATATTTTTCAAGTGCATCGCCTTGATCATCGGAAGCGGGGCATTCGCCGATTACGCTTGGGCGATCGTTTGAAAGTCCGAAGGCTTCCGGCGAGTTTTCATATGCAGTGCCGTACCATTGTGACTGCCAGCTGTAATAATGCGTTGAATAAAAATCAAGATATCCCAAATCGCTGCCGGATTCTTGAATCAACAATTCATCGCAAACCATGTTTCCGCTTCGCATATCCGAGTTGTATTTAACAGTGGCAATGCCGACCGTTACAAGAACATCTGTGCTTTCATGAATTGCGGCGGCGCTTTTGCCGAAATAGCTTGCCATATATTCCCAGCCGATGTTGCCGCATTCGGAGTTTTCATAAACCCAATCCGGCTCATTCATAAGGTCAATGCTCCATAAATAAGGGTTATCGTCATATCTTTCCGCAAACGGCTTGATATAGCCTTGAACAAAGCTGTCGATATTATCATCGCTCATTATCATGTTCCGCCAGCAGGAATAATTTCTGTTAGAGGACTTGAAGTGGTCGAATGAAAGCATTGTCGCCATTATGTAAATTCCGTGTTTTTTGGCAATTTCAAAAAGGGCGTCGCAGTCGTTCCAGTGCTTGTCGGTGACTTCTTTGAAGCTACCGTCGGCATTTAGTTTTACACCGATCATATCACTGCAATTAAACCATATTCTGCATGAATTTATGCCGGCTTTTTTTAAATCGGCAAAATGCCCGTCCCAAAAAGCTTCGTCAAAATCACCGCCGAAATCGTTCCAGTTATCCCAAGGGGCATTTGCTCCGTTAAACCAAATTTTGTTGCCGTTTCTGTAAAAATCCGTTCCGTCAACGGTGATTGTCAGCTCGTCGATTTGAGCTTCGGTGAGATTTACAGTCGATGAGCTTGAAGCGTCGCTTTCGCTCTTGTCGCCATCGGCGCAAGCGCATAAATTTGCACAAATTGCGAATGCAAGTGTTAACGCAGTCGCTTTTTTAATAATTTTTGAAAATTCCATCAAATATTTTGACTTTTCAATATATACAATATAGAAAAGCCGAGAACTCCTTTCGCATAATATCAACATATTGACTATGATAACACATATCGGAGCGCATTTCAAGGTTAATATAAAATTTAACAAATATTTATTTAAAAAAAGTGTTGACAAATCTCAAACGGTGTGATATAATGTTCTAACGTAAGCGGAACAAATGTGCGCTGCGTTGAGGAGCTGTCAGAGAATTAGAGGAGCTGTTATGATAAATAAGCGTTATTTTGCTGTATTGTTATCTGCCTTTCTTCTCACGTTTTCCCTCGCTTCTTGCAAAGCTTCTTCCGATACTGACGATGACGGCTTTAATACCGATGTCGTCGTTTCCGATGCTGTCGATTATAACGTTGAGGATATTCCGGCAGCACCCTCTTCGGATTTCGCTTATGTCGTGAGTGATTCAAAGGTTTTTATCACTCGTTATAACGGTCACGCCGCCGAGGTGGCGGTTCCGTCGCAAATTGATGAAATGCAGGTTACTTCAATACTTTCATCTGCATTTTTCGGAAATGAAGAACTGTGTGCGATAGTTATACCCGAGGGTGTTACCTCAATTAAAGACAACGCCTTTTACGATTGCTCGTCGCTTGTGTTTGTTTCACTTCCCTCAACGCTTGATTTGCTCGGTGAAAGTGTTTTTGCCAATTGCACTTCGCTTCAATCGCTTACATTGCCGAGTCGCATTTCTCAAATACCCAAGCGTTGTTTTTACGGCTGTACTTCGCTGAAAGAAGTAGTAATGGGTTCTCATGTCGGTCATATCGGTGATTATGCGTTTGCTGAGTGTGATTCGATTGTAGGTTTATCATTGTCTGATACAATTGTTTCAATCGGTGAATTTGCCTTTTTCAACTGTGAGAATTTATCTGCCGTTCAATTTTACGGCGACACCGTGTTCGCTAAAACCACGTTTTTGCAAACGCCGCAACTCACGCTTTATGTAAACAAAGGCTCACAGCCATATGAGCTTGCTACTCAATACCACATATCATATATGGTCAATAACACGATATCTTAACGGCTAAGCCGCTAAAATATATGTGCCCGTAGCTCAGCCGGATAGAGTGACTGGCTACGAACCAGTAGGTCAGGGGTTCGAATCCCTTCGGGCACGCCAGCAACCGCACGTTGCACGAATTTCGGATTTTGCTTTGCAAAGTCCGATTTTTGTTTTTGCCACGAAGATTTTACCTTTTTGCGCTTTTTATCTAAGCTTTATTTATGCTGTGCAATTTGTAAAGCCAAGATAAATATGCTGAATTTTACGTTAAATTTACTTTTGCCTATTGCAAAATGTAAAATTCTGTGTTACAATATTACAAATTTAATATGATAACAGAAGATACGGTTTGAAAAGTTGTTTGCTGAGTAAATGTAAAAGGAAATCCGGTTCGAGCCCGGAACAACCGCCATTACTGTATTTGATGGATTTAGCTTGCTTTCATGCTTTTGGGCTTTGTTGATGTGTGCCCTGAAAAGCTAAGCTTTTTGCGGTATGTTTTTACCGCTGTCATCATAAGTCAGGAACCTGCCGTGTCTTTTTCGGGTCAACACAGCTTTGGTGTGAAGAGTGCAACCGGTTTATCAAACTGAAAATTCGGCTTTGTATTTTGCATCTTCACTCAATATACAGCTGCTGTGTTTTTTGTTCGGTTTATCAGTTGTGCCCTGTCAGCCATTTTTACGGTTGACAGGGCTTTTTTGTTTAAAAACAGTGATTTGGTTATCTGCCGATTTTAATATGAATGGGGGAAATGTGAAATGAACGGATTTGAGCGCACTCATCCGGCTGTTTTGGCGCTGTATTTTGTTTCTGTTATGCTCATTGTTATGTTTTCTTCAAACCCTTTTTTGAATATTATAGCGCTCATCGGTGCGCTTTCGTTTTATATATCATTGAATTTCGGCGCACATCTTGTAAAAGAACTCGGCTTTTCGGCTTTGCTGTTTTTGCTCGTTGCGCTGTCAAATCCCTTATTTTCGCACAAAGGCTCTACCGTTTTGTTTTTCTTTAACAATAATCCCATAACGCTTGAATCAACGCTTTGCGGAATCGGCAATGCAATTATGCTCAGTGCCGTTATATACTGGTTTAAATGCTTAAATTCGGTCTTGAATTGCGAAAAGCTTTTGTACCTGATCGGCGGCTTTGCCCCGAAAACCGCCTTGATTATATCCTCGTCACTGCGGTTTATTCCGCTTTTTAAATCACAAGGCGAAAAGATTCAAAATGCACAGATTACAATGGGGCTGTATTCAAGTGACGCTTGGATCGATAAACTTTTCGGCAATGCACGTGTTTGCTCGGCGCTTATCACACAAAGTCTTGAAAATGCCGTTGATACAGGCAATTCGATGAAAGCACGTGGATACGGCTTGAAGCCGAGGACGCATTATTTATTTTGCCCTTTCAGGTTTCGTGATGCCGTAATGCTTGTATTGCTGATTTTGGTTGATTTTTTTCTGTTTTATTCGCTGTATATGGGTGATTTTGAATTTATGTTTTATCCGCAGATTATTTATGCGTTTCCGAGTGTTTTGTCCGTTTTTGCGTATATATTGTTTGCGCTATTGTGTCTGTTGCCGATTTTTTTGAGGATTAAGGAGGAGCTTGTATGGATATATTGCAAATCGAAAATTTAAGCTTTTCCTACCCTTTAGCCAAAAGCAACGCTTTGTCCGATATTTGCTTTTCCGTAAAATCGGGCGAATTTGTTGTTGCCTGCGGCGAATCGGGCTGCGGTAAATCCACGCTTTTGCGCCTGATTAAAAGGGAAATCACACCGTATGGAAATATACAAGGGCGTATACTTTACAGCGGTGTTGAAACTTCAAAGCTTGAGCATAGAGTGTCGGCGGCGCAAATCGGATTTATTATGCAAAATCCCGAAAGTCAAATCGTTACCGATACGGTTCGGCATGAGCTGGCGTTTACGCTTGAGAGTTTAGGGTTTGATTCAAAGGTGATTCGGCGCAAAGTTGCCGAAACAGCGTGCTATTTTGGAATTGAGCATTTGTTTGACAAAAAGACAGCCGAGCTTTCCGGCGGTGAAAAACAACTTGTAAATCTTGCTTCGATAATCGCCGCCGAGCCGAAAATCTTACTTCTTGACGAGCCGACTTCACAGCTTGACCCGATTGCCGCTTCAAATTTTATCGCCATGCTGAATAAGCTCAATCTTGAAACCGGTCTTACCGTAATTATTGTCGAACACAGGCTTGAAGAGCTTTTTGAAATCGCAGATAAAGTGCTTTTTATGAAAAACGGCAAAAATGTATTTTTCGGCAGCCCAAAACACTGCGCCGAATATTTTTCAAAAAACTCAGAGGATAATGCAAAAAAAATTTTGCCGAGCGCCGTGCGCATATATACAGCGCTTGAAAATAACGGAAATTCGCCGCTGACGGTTAAATCCTGCCGTGAATATATATCACAAAATTATTCAAATAAAATAGATTCGCTTGAAATTTGCGAATATTGTCAAAGCGAGAAAAAAGCGTTAGAGTTTAAAGATGTGTATTTTCGCTATGGCAAAAATTCGCCCGATGTGCTCAAAGGCGCTTCGTTTTCGGTGGGAAAAGGCGAGCATTTCTGCCTTCTCGGCGGCAACGGCAGCGGCAAAACGACCGTATTGAGCATTGCCGCACGGCTTTTAAAACCGTATCACGGCAAGGTGATGATAGATGGCAAAAACGCCGATAGCTTTTCAAAAAATAAGCTGTATGACGGAAACATAGCGCTTTTGCCGCAAAATCCGCAGAATATATTTGTTGAAAAAACGTTATCTCGGGATTTGCTTTTGACCTGCAATGTTATGAAATACACTCAAAGTGAAGCTTTTGACAGAATAACTCAGCTTGCCGAGCTTCTTGATATTGCGCATTTGCTTGATTCTCACCCATATGATTTGAGTGGCGGAGAACAGCAAAAAGCGGCTTTGGCAAAGGTGCTGATTTTAAATCCCAAAATTTTGCTGCTTGATGAGCCTACAAAGGGTATTGACGCAATTGCAAAAGCAAAGCTTATTGAAATATTGAAAACTCTCAAAAGTAAGGGAATCACTGTTTTAAACGTTACTCATGATGTTGAATTTGCAGCGCAAAGCGCCGACCGTGTGGGAATGCTGTTTGACGGTCAGCTTGTTTCAAGCGATACGCCGATTCGTTTCTTTTCGCAAAACAGCTTTTATACCACGGCGGCAAGCCGCATTGCCAAAGGAATATATAAAAATGCGGTTTTGTGCGAGCACGTTGTTGAGCTTTGCCGAAAAAATAAAAATGCACAAATGGGTTTGCAAAATGAAAAAATATAAAAATATTTTAACTATTGTATTGCTCGGATTATTCATTCCGCTTTTTACGGTTTTCGGGGCAATTGTATTCAAGCAGCGCCATTATGCCTTTATTTGCCTTTGCGTTGCGATTATTTCCTGCGTTCCTCTGTTTTACGCCTTTGAACGTGCCGAGGCGACCTCAAAGGAGCTTGCGGTTCTTTCCGTTATGATTGCGCTTTCGGTTTGCGGCAGATTTATTTTTGCGGTTATTCCCGGATTTAAACCGATAACTGCCATTACCGTGATTTGTGCGATTCATCTCGGCAAAGAAGCCGGCTTTGTTGTAGGTGCGCTTTCCGCTGTTGTGTCGAATTTTTATTTCGGGCAAGGGCCGTGGACGCCTTTTCAAATGTTTGCATGGGGATTTTTGGGGCTTGCCGCAGGTCTTGCTTCCGAACCTTTAAAAAAAAGCAAGGTTGCACTGTGTATATACGGGGCGTTATCCGGCGTTATCTTTTCGCTGATTATGGATATTTGGACAACCCTTTTGATTGACGAAACCTTTAATCTTCAAAGATATATCGCCGCTGCTGTATCGGCATTGCCCTTTACAGTCGAATATGCGGTTTCCAATGTGATTTTTCTTTTGCTTTTGTCTAAACCTATCGGCGAAAAGCTTGAAAGAATTAAGATTAAATACGGTTTGTTTGCCGTTTAAAACGTTCAAATTCAGCCAAGCGCTGTTTTGATATATTATGAGAAAGAGGTATAAAAAAATGAAAAAATTACTTAGCACCGCAATTGCGCTTGCAATTGTTTCAACCGCTTCGGCTTTTTGTGCATCGGCAGCAGACGATGCGTCCGCATCGGTATACGTCACCGTGTCGAATAAAGGCGAGCTTGTTGCGATTTCGCAAAAAGTCAGCGTTACCGATATCGACAGTGACGGCGCTTTGACTGTAAATGATGCGCTTTATGCACTGCACGAGGATTCATATAGCGGCGGCGCTTCGGCGGGATACAGCTCATATACGGGCAGTTACGGGCTTTCTCTCGGTATGCTTTGGGGCGATAACAGCGGAAATTTCGGTTATTGTAAAAACAATACCATGTGCTTTTCGCTTGCCGATACCGTTGCCGACGGCGATTATATAACGGCTTATATTTACAGCGATACCGATAATTATTCCGATATGTACACGTTTTTTGATGTAAACGAGCTTGAAGCCGAGCAGAAAAGCCAAATCACGCTTACGCTTTCAGGTTTGGGCTATGACGATAATTGGAACAGCGTTACAAAGCCGGTTGAGGGTGCAAAAATCACGTTAAACGGCATTGAAACGGATTTTGTTACCGACGCACAGGGAAAAGTTACATTTTCGATTGAAGATTGCGGCGAATGTGTTATCAGTGCAAAATCCGATACACAGGTAATCGTGCCGCCCGTTTGCCTTGCCGATATCATTGAAACGCCTGATAATAACGAAGTGACAAGCACTAATCAGACAACCGCTTTAACCCAAACGCAGGCGCAAACAACAACCGCAACCCAAGCTGCCGCAACGCCTAATACAGGTGAAGAAACAAGGACTGTGCAATGTGCGGCATTTGTGCTGTTTTGCGTTTTGGGCGTATCGGCAATTACCGTATCCGCAAAATTAAAAAATGAAAAATAAGCTGCATTCTCTTTTGGCGCTGCTTGCTGCAATTGCGGTATTGTTAAATTTACCCGCATTGCAGCTGTGCGGTGCCGATATTTCCGATTCTGCCGACATAATAAACCAAATCACCGAATATAAGCTCAGCGAAGGCTCATATAATGATATTGAAGAGTGGATAAACGGTGCTTTAACGCAGTCTGCCGGAGTTGATTCGGAGTGGTATATAATCGGGCTGAGCCGAATCTGCGATTATGATTTTTCAAATTATCGCAAAGCTTTGGGTGAATATTTAAGCGCAAATGAAATAGGTTCGGCTTCCTCACGCCAAAAATGCGCCCTTGCGCTGATTGCCGCAGGCGATACCGACGCTTTGTATATTCAAGAAACGCTTAATAATTCTATTGGCGAGCAGGGGATAATGAGCCTGATATTCGGCTTGCACCTTTTAAATAACGGATACATATCGCCGCAGTTTACTTTGCAGCAGGTAAAGCAACAGCTTTTGTCACTGCAATTGACTGACGGTGGCTTTGCCGTTATGGGCACTGTTTCGGATGTTGATACAACCGCCATGGCGATTTCGGCGCTTGCATCGTATTATGAAACCGATTCCGATGTTAAAGCTTGCATTGATACTGCAATTGAATTTCTTTCATCAAAGCAAAATGCTTTGGGTGATTTTTCAAGCTACGGCACTGATAATGCCGAAAGTACCGCACAGGTGCTTATAGCTCTTTCATCGCTTGGCATCGACGCTGTGAGCGATGTGCGGTTTATCAAAAATTCAAACACTATATTTGATGCTCTTGCGCAATATAGTTTGCCAAGCGGCGGATTTTCGCATACAAAAGGCGGCGAAGTCAATGAGCTGGCAACGGTGCAGGTTTTTCTCGGTGCAATTTCTTATCGGCTTATGCTTGAAAACAACGCCTCGCTTTATGACTTTGCCGATAGATTTTGCGATGAAAGCGAGAGCGATAACGTTTCTCAAAGCGAATCTTCTTACATATCTAATTCTGATAAAGATGAACAGTCTGTTTTGACAACGCATGAAAGTCAAACACAAAGCGAAATTGATGTGCCAAGCGATTCGGCAAATCTAAAAATTACGTCAAATTACAAGATATGGGCGATTTTGGCGATTTCGATTATTTGTCTTATTGTTTGCGTTGCGATGTTTGCATTAAAACGGCGCAATTTTAAAAATTATATCGTTGTGATAATATTGGCGTTGCTATGCGTTATCTTTGTGCTTGCAACCGATTTTAAAACTGCCGATGAATTTTACAATGCAAATTCTTCGCCTGACAGTTCAAAGTATGAAAACAGCGTTACAATTTCGATTAGTTGCGATGAAATAAAGGATAAAAATATATCGTATATTCCTGATGACGGCATTATACTTAACGATACCGTCATTGGATTTTGTGACGGCGAAAGTGTGTATGATATTCTTTTGCGTGCGTCATCCCAAAACAAAATCCGCATTGACGCAAGCGCTGTGGGCAAATCCGTTTATATCAAGGGCATTGCCGATATATATGAATTTGACTTCGGCGAGCTTTCCGGCTGGATGTATTATGTAAACGACGAAAAGCCTTCTGTCGGGTGCGGCGAATATATTGTCTGTCAAGATGATGTAATCGAATGGGTTTATACCTGTGATTATACCGATAAGGACTTTTGAGAAAGGCAGTTGAACCTTATGAATAAAAATGCTTTTTTCCAAAATACAGACTGCGAGTATTTTCCTTGTCACAGCGGCGTTTGCCTTGATGATTTTAACTGTATGTTTTGTTATTGTCCGCTGTATGTTCTCGGCGATGAATGCGGCGGAAAATACAAAATATTGCAAAGCGGCGTTAAAGATTGCTCGGATTGTGTTCTCTGCCACGGCAAGAATGCATACAGAGTGATTGAATCAAAATTTACGCAGATATCAAATATAGAGAGAAAAAACCGTAAATAAATGTGATTTATTAAAAATTTTTATCTTTATATATTGACACAGCGCTACATATGTGATATAATATCCGCCATATGAGGGAGTAGCAGGCGCTTAATCAGCGCAGCAAGTCAACATTCTAACCTCTTAGATTGCAGAGGTTTGGCTTGCTTTAATTTGCAAGACTCATGCAAAGTCGGCTTGTGCCATGCGTGGGTTTTGTGTTTGCTTAAAAATGCCAAGCGTGGTTTTGCCGTGCTTGGTTTATTTTTATTTTAGCGGAGTGATGAATATGAATTTTGGTTTTGCTTTCTTTTTCAACAGTATTTTACTTGGCGTAGGGCTTGCAATGGATGCTTTTTCGGTTTCGCTTGCAAACGGTTTGAATGAACCTAAAATGAAAAAATCGAAAATGTGCGGAATTTCCGGCGTTTTTTGCGCATTTCAATTTGCAATGCCGATGATTGGATGGATATGCGTTTCAACCATAGCACAGTATTTTAAGGCGTTTGAAAAATGCATTCCGTGGATTGCGCTTGTTTTGCTTTCATATATCGGCGGCAAAATGTTGTTTGAGGGCATAAAAAACAAAGGCGGCGATGAGAATTGCGCCGCTG
Source organism: uncultured Oscillospiraceae bacterium (assembly GCA_964490175.1). Taxonomy (GTDB): domain Bacteria; phylum Bacillota; class Clostridia; order Oscillospirales; family Ruminococcaceae; genus RGIG3077. The sequence continues at coordinate 65,506 of CAZBAI010000002.1, forward strand.
TCGGAGTGGGAGCGCTTTTGTTGCAGGGCGTTGCCACTTCTATCGACGCTTTATCCGTAGGATTTACCATTGCCGATTACGACCTGCCGCACGCTTGCTGTGCCTGCCTTTTAATCGGTGCGGTTACATTTTTGATTTGTTTTGCAGGGCTTGCAATCGGAAAAAAAGCCGGCACAAGACTTGCGGGAGGCGCAGGGATTCTCGGCGGTTCGATACTTATATTTATCGGGCTTGAAATATTTATATCGGGCGTTATGTAAAAAATCACATATACAATACATATAGCGAAAATGCAAAAAACAGAGCTGTAAAAACCTTACACAGCTCTGTTTTTAATTTTACGGTTTGATTTTGTAGAATCCGGCAAAAAGCGCAGGGCAGGTGATTTTATTGCAATTTGATGTTGCACTGCCGTTAAAGCCGTATATATTTTCGCCGAGTTTTAAATCACATTCAAACGATACTTCGCTGTCGCTCGGATTGATTATTACAAGAATTTTTTCATCGTCAAGGCTTCGGGTATAAGCGAGAGGATATTTATTTTTCTCGGCATATACAAAATGAATAGCGCCTAAGCTTTGCAGTGCTTTGTGCGATTTGCGAATGCAAATGATACGCTTTATTTCGCTAAGCAGCGAATTTGAGTCGGACATTTGCGCCTTGACCGTTGGCATATTTGCAGCTTTATCGAGCGGTATATACAGTATATTTTCCGGCGCTGTACTAAAACCTGCATTTTGCGTGTCATCCCATTGCATGGGTGTGCGTGAGCCTGTTCGTCCGTATCCGCCCTCAACGGATTTAAGATTTTCGACATAATTCATTCCGATTTCATCGCCGTAATAGATGAACGGCGCACCCGGCATTGAAAGCAGAAAAGCAAAGGCGATTTTAAGTCTGTCACCTTTAATGTACCGTGCAAGCCTGTCCATATCGTGATTGCCCGAGGGTATGCAAATCAATCCTCGGTGCTCGGTCTTTTCATAGCTTTCAATATATTTTTTCACAAATTCGTACGCATCGCCAAAACCGCCGAAATACGGATTTTCACATCTGAAAAGGTCGTTGTAATGCGAAGGGCCGAAATGCAGGAGAAAGTCCATATGAAAACCTCCTGCAAGTGATTTGTCGGGTTCACCCCATTCCGAAACCATTGCCGCAAACGGAAACTCATCATCGAGAAATTTGCGCACATTTTGCCACAGCAAAACAGTGCCTTTGCCTTCTTCGTCATTCTTGACAAGTGAGCCTGCCATATCCACACGGAATCCGTCACAGCCCATTTTCAGCCAAAATCGCATAATATCTTTCATTGCTTCAAGCGTTGCCGCAGGTCCTTTTGCGTTCATCGGCTGCTGCCAGAATTTTTCGGGGTTCGGTTCATAAAAGCCGTAATTCAAGGCGGGTTGGTGCGAAAAAAAGTTTACCGCACATGAGCCGTCACGCTCGGAAATTCCTCTTATACAGCCCATTTTCTGCGGTTCTTCCCAAATTGAATCCGTCCACACATAGCGGTCGGTAAATTCGTTGATTTCCGCTTTGGCTGATTCCTTAAACCAAGGGTGTTCAATCGAAGTGTGCCCGGGAACAAGGTCAAGCAAAATGTGCATTTTGCGTTTGTGAACCTCATCGAAAAGCCTTTTTGCATCGTTATTTGTGCCGTATCTTGCGGCGATACGGTAATAATCCGAAACGTCATACCCCGCATCGCCGAACGGTGATTCAAAGCAGGGATTGAGCCAAATTGCATTGCAGCCTATGCCGGATATATAATCAAGCTTTTCGATAATGCCTTGAATATCTCCTATGCCGTCGGCGTTTGAATCTTTAAACGACTGCGGATATACCTGATAAAAAATTGCGCTGTCAAGCCAGCTCGGTCTTTTTGTGCTCATAAAAATATTCTCCTCATTGTGTGATTTTTTGTCTGTATATCAGGTCACCTCAAACTGCCTTTTTGATGACCTTAATTCAATAAATTTTGCGACCCAATATTTTGTGTATTCATAAAGATCGTCTAAGGTTACTGCCGAATATCCTCTGCATGATTTAACATATTCGCAAAGCAATCCTTCCAAGAAAATCTGCAAATCAAGCTCAATATGGGTGCGTTCTATAATGCGGCGGTCATTGCAACACAGCTCAATCAGTTTGTTTGAAGCAATAGTCGTTAATTTTTTTGCGGCAAATAAAAAATCGTTTGATTTGCAAAGCAGCCTGTAGTTTTCATCGTTTTGCAGTATAAACTCAAATACAGAGTCGATAAAATGGTCGATATTCTGCGAAGAAACCAAACGTGCGCTGTCAAAAAACGTGTCAATCATTTCGTTTTCATAATCTTGTGCTACCGAATAAATATCGTCATAATGAGAATAAAATGAGCCTCGGCTGATATCGGCACGCTTGCAGAGTTCGCTGACCGAGATTTTTCCCAGCTCCTTTTTTTCGGAAAGCATTTTGGCAAATTCTTTCTTTATAAGTGCACGTGTTTTTGCAGATGAACGGTTTAAATTCTGCGCTTTCATAAAAATCTTCTCCTAAAAAATATATACAAATTGTTCAACACTGTTTAAATTTGAACAGTTGTAAAATCGCTGTACTTCTAATTCTCTCTATCTGATATTATAATTCAACATAGTTCAAATGTCAACACTGTTTAAAAAATATATAGAGAGAGGAGCAAAAGACATATGGAGCAAAACGAAGCGATGTGCGCCAAAGCGCAGCATATTATCGAAACTTCACACCTGACCAAAGACTACGGTTTCGGCAGGGGAGTGTTTGATGTCAGCATTTATGTTGACAAAGGTGAGGTTTTCGGATTTTTAGGACCTAACGGTGCGGGAAAATCCACAACAATTCGCCATTTGATGGGGTTTTCAAAACCCGATTCGGGCAGTGCTGTGATTTTAGGTGAGCAGACCTTTAAAAATTATGACAAGGTATTAAACCGTGTGGGGTATATCCCCGGTGAAATTGCGCTTCCCGCAGGGCTTACCGGCTGGGAGTTTATCCGCATGATGCAAGATATGCAAAAAATTCACAATGAAGAAAAACTAAAAGAAATGTTGACGTTGTTTGAACTGGACAACAAAGTTCTTTGCGGCGAAACAAAGCGAATGAGCCTTGGCGTTAAACGCAAGCTTGCGATTGTTGCGGCATTTATGTCAGACCCGCAGGTGCTTATTCTCGATGAGCCTACCAGCGGACTTGACCCTGTAATGCAGGAGTGCTTTATACAATTTATTCACGCCGAAAAAGCACGTGGCAAGACAATTTTGCTTTCAAGCCATATTTTTTCGGAGATTGATTCGACTTGTGACCGCATTGCCATCATTAAGGACGGAAAAATCGTATCTGAGTTTATATCAGCCGATTTAAAGCACGCTTCACGAAAATTTTATACGGTAGATTTTGCAAATGAAGCTTCAAGGCAAAAATTTAAAACCCAAAGCGCAAAGCTTGCATCGTGCAAAATCGGGGCAGAGCAGGGCAGTACTATTCAACTTTCCGTTGAAGATAAGGATTTGAACGAATTGATTGAGTTGCTTTCAAGCCTTTCGGTTCGGTCATTTAGCAACAGAAAAGAAACTTTAGAGGATTATTTTATGAAGTTTTATAAGGAGGATAAGGATTTCGGAGGTGCATTGCAGTGAATGTAATAGAGCTTTGCAATCTGACAAAGGATTATGGTAACGGACAGGGCGTTTTTGACCTGAATCTTGCTATTAAAAGCGGCGAAATGATAGGCTATGTCGGCACAAACGGCAGCGGCAAAACAACTACAATACGTCACATTATGGGATTTTTAAAGCCCACTTCGGGCAGTGTATGCGTAAACGGATTATCATCATGGGAACATTCAAGTGAGATTGTAAAGCAAATCGGTTATGTTCCCGGCGAAATTGCTTTCCCCGATTTGAAAACAGGTATTGATTTTTTAAAGTGTCAGGCAGAATTTTTAAATCTTCGTGATATGTCATATGCCAATGAGCTGATAGAACAACTTCAGCTTGACCCGAGAGCTAATCTTAAGCGCATGAGCAAGGGCATGAAGCAAAAAACTGCGCTTGTTGCCGCTTTGATGAACGATTCGCCGATTATTATCCTCGATGAGCCGACTACCGGACTTGATCCGCTTATGCGTGCGACATTTCTTGATATTATAAAGCGTGAGCATCAAAAAGGCAAAACCGTGCTGATGAGCAGTCACAGCTTTGATGAGTTGGAAAAAACCTGTGATAAGGTTGCACTTATCAGCGACGGACATATTGTCGATGTTTGCGATATGAACGATATCAGAAACCGCCAAGTGAAAGATTTTAAAATCGAGTTTTATACACAGCGGGATTATGTTCGGTTTTTGGACGAAAATTATGAAAAAATACGCTTGCAGGAGCAGTATAATCAGGCAACGGTGCGCATTGATGCCGACATGACGGCACGGCTTTTGAGCGTTTTGAAATCATATAATGTCAAGTTCATTTCCGAGCTGCCTTTTACGTTGGAAATGCATTTTAAAAATATATTATTTGAACAAAAGAAAGGTTAAAAGGTGAAGAACAATGTTCAGTAAGGCTTTATTTAAGCAATCATGCAAAGCCAACGGTACAATGTGGGGAGTAATTACCTTTGCCGTTTGCTTTATGCTTGCCTGTGTTATGCTGATTTCCGGCAACGGAAACATCGGCATGGTGAGAAATTCGATTGAGGATACAATAATCATTAAAGAAACAGATGCGCAACTTGAAGAAAAAGCTATTTCGTATTATGCAAATGCCGAAGAGGGTTTGGCGGAGTTCGACGGTTTGTTTTCGGCAAATGCCGCCGATACGCTTTCTTATCTGACGTGGTGCTCACAAATGCCAAGCAGTGCCGATTTTGCGGATATAGAGAGCTATGCCGCCGCAACCGATATCTGGACGAATGCCGCACCGACAATGCAAACGCAGGCAGGCAAAGCGTTTTCGGATTCGTTAAACGAATGGCTTGACAATGCCCCGAAATCGGAGGATTTTGCATCTCAAGAGAGTTACAGCGCCGCCGCACAGTCTTGGTTAGAGCTTGCGCCTACGCAGCAAGACGCCGTTGCAACAGCGTATTCATATGCTTGCGATGAGCTTTCGGATTATCTTGCAAATTGTGCATCAAAAGTCGGCTATGCCGAAGATTCAACACAGGCTAATGAAATTTTGGGCACTGTTATGTATACGCTAAACCCAAACGGCACATTTGATGATTTTTATGAAAAAAACGGCGAACAGCCGCTTGATGAGTATGATTATATTTCGCTGATTACTCATATTGCCGATGGTGACATCGAAACCTACCTTAACGGCAGTGAACGTGATTCATACCGTCAATCAAGGGCGGCAGACGGCGCTTCGATTTTTCTTGCCGCCAATGTGACTGACGAAGAAGTTATTGAAGCAATGCTTGAAGCGCTTGACGATTATGGCGTAACAAGAGAAAAATACGATTCGTTCGGATATACATATGACCATGTTAAGCATATGGCAAACACCGCCGTTGTTACATATCAAGGCAGGCTTGAATATGAGCTTTCACTTATTGATGAGCAATATAAGACAGACGACCTTGAGAATAATGAAGAGTATATCAATGCGATGACCGAGAAAAAGGCCGAGCTTAAAAGCGATATATCCGCAAGTTTTCTTTCCACCTTGCCGAGTGAGGTTTCCGAGGCGCTTGACGAAATCGGTCAGGCTGACCTTTATACCTTGATTGTCGGTTCGATTTTTTATAAATTAGCCGGTTTGCTTTTGCCGATAATTTATATGATAATGGCTTCAAATAACCTGATTGCCGGTCAGGTAGACAGCGGCTCAATGGCGTACGTGCTTTCTACCTCGACCAAAAGAAGCACAGTTGTGTTCACACAGGCTATCTATCTTTTAGGGTCGTTGTTTGCAATGTTTTCGCTTACAACGATTACCGGCTGCATATGCTTGCGCCTTGTCACGCAAGAGGTTGAACTGACATACACCAAACTGATTTTGCTTAATGTCGGCGCATTTCTTGTGCTCGTCGCACTCTCGGGGCTTTGCTTTTTCACTTCGTGCGTATTCGACCGCAGCAAACGTTCAATGGCAATCGGCGGCGGACTTTCGATTTTTGCGCTTGTTGCCGCAATGCTCGGATTATTCGGCAGCCCTGTAATTCCCTCGGTTGTACGTCTTGAAGCATTAAATAACTTTAATTTTGCAACAATTATTTCTTTGTTTGATGTAATTTCGATTATCGACGGCACAAACACATTTATTATTAAATTCATCATTTTGGGAATATCGGGTATTATCGGATATATAGCCGGTTCTCTATGTTTTGTAAAAAAAGATTTGCCGCTGTAAAATCTTTGGTTTACAATACGGTGATAATGCAAAAAACGGGCACTTACTGTTTTCGGTAAGTGCCCTTAGCTTTTAAACTGTATGTTGATACTGTGTGATTTGATATTTTGGGGCGCCGCAATAGGTGCAAAAGCTCTGTGCCTGCGTACATCGTTCCGATGAAGTTAAATGAATCGTCAACAATCGACAAGCTTTAGTGCTCCGGTAGGGCAAGCTTCAAAGCATTTTTTGCAATCTTTGCAAGCCGAAATAACCTCATCGTTGTCAAATTCGGGTTTAATAACCGTATTAAAGCCTCTGCCGACCAGTCCGAGAATGCCTTTTTTAGCGTCTTCGTCGCAAATTCTGACGCAAAGTCCGCAGAGAATGCATTTTCCGGGGTTGCGTTCGATAACTTTAAGCCGCCGTTCAACAGAACCTATGTTTTTGATGCCGTCAAGTCTTTTCGGGTTGATATCATGCATATCGGCATATTTGATGAGCTTGCAATCTTTGTAATCAAAACAGCCGCATTTTAGACAGCGTGCAGCTTCGGAGCGCACGGCTTGCTCATCATCAAATCCGAGATTTATTTCATCAAAATCATTTTTGCGGATATGAGATGAGCGCAGCGGCATTTTTATGCGCATTTTCTTTTCTTTAGCGCTAAAGTCGATATCCGAAAGGCGCCGCTGCGAAACAAAATGTGTTTTGCACGGCTTGATATCGCCGCACAAAAAGCTGTGCACAACCTCGGCGCATTTGTTTGCCTCGCCGATTGCGGCAATTGCAATTGAAGCGCCTTTGTTAGTTGCGTCGCCAATGGCAAAAACCTTTTCGTCATTGGTGAGAAATGTCGTTTCGTCCGCAAGAATTGTGCCTTTTTTTGTCTTGCCGATACTTTCAAATCCGCTCGGTTCAATCGTTTGACCGATTGCCATGATTACCGTATCGACATCAAGATATTCAAATTCGCCGTCAATTGCAACAGGTGAGCGACGTCCGCTTGCATCAGGTTCGCCAAGCTGCATTTTTGCAAGTTTTATTTGCGAAACATTGCCGTTTTCGCCGATGATTTCTTCGGGATTTGTTAAAAACTTAAACTCAACGCCTTCTTCTATTGCCTCGGAAATTTCAATGTCCTCGGCGGGCATTTCGTTTCTTGTTCGCCTGTAAATTACATAAACCTTGTCGGCATTGCAGCGAACAGCACTTCTGCAAGCGTCCATTGCGGTGTTTCCGCCGCCGCATACGGCAACTTTTTTGCCGCGCAAATCAGCGATTTGAGCCATCCCCGATATGGGCGCAAGAAAGTCGATTCCGCCGATAACTCCGTTTAAATCCTCACCCTTAACGTGCATCGACATACTTTTCCATGCGCCTGATGCTATGATAACCGCATCGGATTGCGCTTTGATTTCGTCTAACTCTATATCAACACCGATTTTGCAATTGTTTATAAATTCGATTCCGTAAAGCTCAATTTCGGCAATTTCCCTATCAAGAACATTTTTAGGCAACCTGTATGCGGGAATGCCGTAGCGAAGCATGCCGCCCATTTTCGGCATCATGTCGTAAACCTTAACGCCATGTCCTTTTAAAGCAAGAAAATACGCCGCAGTAAGTCCTGCCGGACCGCCCCCGATAACGGCAACTTTTTTTCCCGTGTCGGCATTTGCGATTGCCCTGTATGTGTCTGACTTTAAATCCATATCGGCGGCATATGCTTTAAGCTTCGCTATCGAGAGCGACTGCTCAACATATTGTCGGCGGCAGTTTTGCTCACATGGGTGCGGACATACTCTGCCGATTGAAGCCGGCAACGGAAGCTTTTCTTTAATGGTTTTTACAGCGCCGTGATAATCTCCGTTTGCGATTTGCTCAATATATTTTTGACAATCGGTTTGTGCGGGGCAATTTAGCCTGCACGGACCTATGCAGTCACCGTCATGGTCGCTCATAATCAGCTCCAAAGCGATTTTTCTTGCGTTAGCTGCACGTTCGGTGTCGCTTGAAACGACATATCCGTTCATTGCCTTTGCAGAGCACGCACGCATAAGTTTCGGCAGCGCCTTGCCGTTTCCGTCATCAAGAATTTCAACGGCGCACAAACCGCACGCACCGTACGGCTCTACGCTTTCATTGTTGCAAAGGTTGGGAATTTCAATGCCGTTATCCAGCGCGGCTTTTAGAATTGAATCACCCTCAAAGCATTGGCATTGCCTGCCGTTTATAGTTAATTCGATTTTATTCATAATATTTAACCTCACTTGACGCAAATTGCACCGAAACGGCATACATTTGCGCATTGACCGCATTTAATGCACCGCTTAGGGTCAATAATATGGGCATTCTTTACAGCGCCCGAAATTGCCTTTGCAGGGCATTTTTTTGCGCACAAAGTACAGCCTTTGCATTTTTCCGGCAATATGCTGTAACATAGCAAATCCTTGCATTCTGCCGCAGGACATTGCTTTTCGGCGATATGTGCCTGATATTCATTTCTGAAATATTTTATAGTTGTCAGCACCGGATTGGGCGCTGTTTGACCCAAACCGCAAAGTGCGCCGTCTTTAATGGCATAGCAAAGCTCTTCAAGCAGTTCGATATCACCTTGCCGACCTTTGCCTTGTGTAATTCTTGTAAGAATTTCCTGCATACGCTTTGTGCCGATTCTGCAATGCACGCATTTACCGCATGATTCTTTAGCGGTAAAATCAAGGAAAAATTTTGCCATTTGCACCATGCAGGTAGATTCATCCATAACGACCATACCGCCGCTGCCCATAATCGCACCGGTTTTGGCAAGCTCTTTATAATCGATAACGGTGTCAAGCAAATCCGAAGGAATACAGCCGCCCGAAGGACCGCCCATCTGAACAGCCTTAAACTCTTTATCGTTTTTAATGCCGCCGCCTATGTCGAAAATTACATCACGCAAGGTTTTGCCCATCGGTATTTCGACAAGTCCGCCACGTTTGATTTTACCTGTCAAGGCGAAAACCTTTGTGCCCTTTGAATCGGGCGTGCCCATTGCCGAAAACGCTTTGCCCGAATTTGTGATTATCCATGCAACATTCGCAAGCGTTTCAACATTGTTAATATTTGAGGGCTTATGCCAATATCCCGCCTGCGCCGGAAAAGGCGGCTTCAGCCTCGGCATACCTCGGCTGCCCTCAAGCGATTCGATCAATGCGGTTTCTTCACCGCAGACAAAAGCACCGGCGCCTGCCTTGATGGTAAAATCACACGAAAACTTGCTGCCTAATATGTTTTTGCCGATAAATCCTGCTCTTTCGGCTTGTTTGATGGCATTTTGCAGTCTTACAATTGCAAGAGGATATTCTGCACGCACATAAACGATTGCGTGTGAAGCTCCGATTGCAAAAGCGCCGATAAGCATACCTTCAATCAGTGTGTGCGGGTCGCTTTCGATAACAGCCCTGTCCATAAATGCTCCGGGGTCGCCCTCGTCGGCATTGCATATAAAATATTTTTCATCACCCTTCGAGTTCCTTGCGGCGTTCCATTTAAACCATGTCGGGAATCCGGCGCCGCCTCTGCCGGCAAGCCCGGAAATTTTGATTTCTTCAATCACACTTTCGGGCGACATATCGGTTAAAACCTTTGAAAGTGCGGTATATCCGCCTGCGGCAATGTAAGCGTTAATATCGTTAGGGTCGATAATGCCGCAGTTGCGCAGGGCGATTCGTGTTTGCTTTTCAAGAAAGGCTTTGTCCTCGGCAGAAATTTCAAGGTCTGAAATTTCGGAAAAATTACATGAATTTACAGCCATAGCGATCCTTTGAGCATCGTTTTCTCCGACTTTTACAAGTCTATGCAAAACGCCGTTATCATCATATATATCGACAATCGGTTCAAGCCAACACATTCCGATACAACCTGTTGTCAAAACCGAAATGCCGCTGCTTTCAAGTTGTGCTGTTAAGGCATTTGCAACTTTTTGTGCGCCGGCGGCAATACCGCAGCTGCCCTGTCCGACAGAAATTTTCATACGTTTTGTCGCTCCTTTTGCATGATATCATCAAGAATTTCGTTTACTTTTGCAGGGTTAAGCGAGCCGTAAGTTTCGCCGTTTATCATCATAACAGGTGAAAGACTGCAACAGCCGAGACACGCAACAAAGCTCAGCGAAAAAAGCCCGTCGTCGGTGGTTTCGCCGTCATTTATGCCAAGCTTTTGCAAAATCGCCTTTGCGATATCATCACTGCCGTTTACATGGCAGGCAGTGCCCTTGCAGAGCATTATCAGGTATTTTCCGATAGGCTTAAATCTGAACTGGGTGTAAAATGTGGCAACGCCCATAACCTTTGCGGGTGTGTTGTTTGTGGCTTTCGCAATTTTATATATCACAGGCGTGGGCAGATATCCGTATATATCCTGTGCTTTTTGCAAAATCGTGATAAGACTTCCCTTAACTTGGGCGTATCTGTCAAGAACGCCGTCGATAAGCGAAAGGTCTGTATTTGTGTTGTTACAGTTGCAACAGCTCATGATTTTTCATCTCCGAATAACAAAAATATTACATTATACATTTTAATACATTTCTTTTAATAAGTCAATACACAAAAAACGCCAAGACGTTGTTTGTCGCCTTGGCGTTTTGCATATTTTATCTGTGCCTTACTTTTGAAGCTATAAGCGAGTCGATACGGCTCTTGACAAGAGCGCTTATTTCGGAGGTTTTCATATTTTTATAATCTTCATAATATATCGGTTCTAAATAATAAACTCTTGTGAAAACAGGCGTCAGCTTCAAACCGGTGAAAACTTTGTAGGAATTTATCAACGCAACCGGCACGATGGGACATTTTGCATCAACGGCACTGCGAAAACAGCCGCTGTAAAATTTTTGCAGTCGGTTTTTGTTGTTTGAATAACCGCCCTCGGGAAAAATTATGTACTTACCGCCGTTTTGCGCCCTTAAACTAAGTTCGGAAATGGCATTGCGCTGTTGGCGCAGACTGGATTTATCGAGCGTTATCGCTCTTATAAATTTGACAAAGTCCTTTACAATGGGCAACTTTGCACGTTCATAGTCCATAACAAACGAGCAGGGTTCGTTATGGGTTGCCATGATGCCGAGCACATCGTATTTGCCTTGGTGATTGGGAAACATGATGTATCCCGTATCTTTCGGGAGATTTTCCTTGCCGTAGGCTTTTGTGAACACAAAACCTTTGGTTTGAATTATCCTTATCATCTTTTTGGTCATATTATAGCATTTTTCGACTGTATATTTTGACGGATTCGCCGCATATCTTCTCATCCTCGGCACGTAGTAGAGAATATCGGGCGTGCAGACAAGTATCACAAAAATAAACCTTAGCATTCATTTCCTCCTTTACCGTATTGTACATATATATTGTACATTATTATTTTAAAGCTTTTGTTAAATTATTTTTAATATAAAAATACGACGTGTTTTAACGGTGATTTAACATTGAAAAGATATATTTTACTTACACAAAGGGCAATATTAGCCGCGGAATGTTTTTTTAAAATTTCCGATTGCCCGAAATATCACTAAAATCAACATTTTTGGGAGGAATATCAATGCTTACAAAAGCATTAAAGCGAACGCTGTCGGGCGCTTGTGCTGTCAGTGTTGCCGCTTGCTGTATGCAAAGCGCCTGCGCTACGGTCACCTTATCGGGCGATGCAAACGGCGACTCTTGTTTTAATTCAAGCGACCTTGCAACAGCGCAGAGTGTTTTGCTGCGTGCGCAGAGCATAGGTTCACAGTATATGGAAAACTGTGATATGAACAGTGACGGCATTTTCAACGCAGTTGACCTGCTCATTATGCGCCGCACCCCGTTTGGCGGTGCTTTGGATACGGACAACACCGTCACCGAAATACAATATGCCGAATCAGGCGTTACACTTTACAACGCCTCGGGCAATGTTGTTGAGGCAAACAAAGCTTTGAACGTTACTGTCGAAAACAACACATACGTTACGGTTATCGCTCCGAGCGATATTGACGTTTCCGGCACTTGTTCTTCGGGTCAGCTTGCGGTAGACTGTGATAAAACAGCCTATGTTGACGGTGCTGTTACCTTTAATCTCAAGGGCTTGACCCTTTCAAACACATCTACATCGCCGATTTATATTGCCGCAATTGACGATGAGGTCGTATTCGCCAGCAAAAAAGGCTATACCAACACGATTACGGACGGAAGCGATTATACAAACGCTTCGGGTGATTGCGGTGCGATTTATGCCTGTGATGACATCAAATTCAAGGGCAAGGGCGTTTTGAATGTAAACGGCAACTGTCAAGACGGTATTGTTTGCAAAAACGATATCAAGATTTGGAACGGCACGCTTAACGTTACAGCGGCAGATGACGGTATAAGGGGAAAGGATTCGGTAAGAATCGGCGACCCCGACGCTACCGATTATTCATCGCTGAATGTAACCGTAAAAGCTTTGGGCGGTGACGGAATCAAATCAACGGACGACTCCGACACAAGCTGCGGATTTGTTCGCATAAACGGCGGCAATATAAATGTTAATTCCTACGGCGATTGCATTTTCGGCGTGTATAATGTCGAAATCAACGGCGGCTCATTGGAGCTTGTATCGGAAACCACATACGGAACGACCAGCTCAAAGGGCATAAAATCCGGATATACCGATGATGACACAGACACCGAATATACCGGTAATGTCACAATCAACGGCGGATATATGAATATTAACACAACCGATGACTGCATTAACTCAAACGGCAATATCGACCTTATCGGCGGTCAGATGGAGCTGACGATAAACGCAACAAGTTTTTCCGATGATAAAGACGGACGTCAGGCAATTCATGCCGATGACACTATCAATATCGGCACAAGCGGAAACGAAACCGTTTATGACGATGTAACGATTATTGTATATAACGCTTATGAGGGTCTTGAAGGATATAATATCAACCAGATGAGCGGCAGCGTAATAGTCAATTCATATGATGACGGCTTTAACGTTGCGGGCGGTGCGGATGATTCCGGCTCTTCCGATTTCCGTCCCGGAATGGGCGGCGGCATGAGTGGTTTCGGCAGTTCTTCCACTGCCGGTGACCTTGTAATCAGCGGCGGATTCTCACTTGTAAATGCTCAAGACGGTGATCATGACGGCTACGATTCCAACGGAAACATCATCATTTCGGGCGGCATTGCCATCTCCAACGGCAACGACCCGTTTGACTGGGGCGACAGCGGTACAATTACCTATTCCGGCGGTGTTTATGTTGAAAACACAGGTTCAGGCGGCATGGGCGGCTTTGGAGGAATGGGCGGCTTCGGCGGCATGGGCAACAGTTCATCAATGACCCAATCTGTCAGCGTATCGACATCGCTCAGTGCGCAAACAAGAATCACGCTTTGCGACGGCTCGGGCAATGTTATCGTTTCGTTTATTGCGGATAAGAGCGTAACTTCGCTGGTTGCAGGCTGCACGGCATACAGCGGCGCTGCATTCTATTCCGGCGGAACGTTGACAAATTCAACTTATTTCCAAACGCTTGACGATACTCAGCTTGCAGCATACGGCGGAACGTTATCAAACGGCACAAAGCTCGGCTGATAATTTAAAACAGTGCAAATACAAAGCCGCAGATTTTGATTCTGCGGCTTTTGCCGTGCCCGAACGTGGGTGCGCTTGACAAATTTTGTGAAAAGATATAATATATAGTGTAGTTTAAAATCCGTATCCGAAAGGGAAAAATGATTTATATGCTAAAACACATTAAAAGAATGTCGTCGATATTTTCGGCTGTATGCATTGCTTTGAATTTAACCTTGCCGATATCGGCTTTGTACAATATTGAGGATTTCGGTAATGAGGCAAACGCTCGTGGAAACGAATATACATATACCGCATTTGACCGCACCGACGGCATTGCTTCCAATACCGTTAATGATGCCGTGCAGACCGATGACGGCTATATGTGGTTTGCTACCGATTGCGGACTTGTGCGATATAATGCATCTGAATTTGAAGCTGTTGATTTTGAAGAAGATGATTTAAAAAGCTGCTGCGTTACCGCTCTTGCCTGCGACGGTGCAGGCACGCTTTGGGTGGGCACCGAAGGCAGCGGGCTTTTTAAACTCTGCAAAAACACGCTGCGCCGCTTTGATACAAAGGGCTACCTTTCGCAGGATATTGTCGCAATCGAGTGCGACGCTTTGGGAAATATAGTTGTCGCCGCAGGCAACGGCATAGCCGTTATCGATTCTGATAATAATGAAATTAACAATTTGTGTGATGAGCTTACCAGCGCAGATAAAAGCCTTGCGGATATATCGGCGGCAGCAAACGGTCTTGTTTGGTGTATAACCGAAAATTCTTCGGTATATTTTATTGCAAATTCAAAAAAATCGCTTGTGGATATTGACGGCGATGACGGTAAAAATATTGTTTCAACTCAAAAACCGATAAGCGTTTTCGCAAGCGCTTCGGGTCGGGTTTATGTGGGAACGGCTTCAAACGAAATTATTTATTTTGACCCGTGTGATGACGGTTCGTTTGATTCGGGCGTTATTAAATGTGATTTTTCAAACGCTGTATATTCTTTCGTCGAGGACGGCGCTTCAAGGATATGGCTTTGCACCGACACAGGAATAGGATATATCGAAAACGACCGAGCTTATGCCGTTGAATCTTATATTTCGGGCAATGTTAATTCGGGCTATTGCGACAGCGAATCAAACCTGTGGATGTGCTCACAAGAAGAGGGCTTGCTTGAAATTACAGCAGGTCGTCAGGTCAATCTCAGCGCACAGGCAGGCATGGGCGCAAAACTTTGCAATTGCACTGCCGTTTATAATAATCTTTTGTATATGGGCACGAATGACGGCCTTTGCGTTTATGATGCGCTTAATGTTGCCTCGGTTGAAGAAAATGAACTTACAGCGCTTCTTTCGGGAATAAAAATCAATTGTATTATTGTCGGTGAAAACGGCAATTTGCTGATAGGCACAGATGAAAAATACGGATTTATAAGATATAACGCCGACACCGACCGAAGCTGGAGCATTCTCAATTCGGAAAACGGTCTTTGCGGACAAAGCGTTTACGCTATCGCTACCGATAAATCCGGAAATGTCGCAATTGCAACGGAAAGTGCCGTTTGCATTCTTATCGGTGATTCGATAGAATCGGTATATGAGATAGACTTTAAGGTAAATGATATTGAGTTTGATTTGCAAGGTACGCTTTATGTTGCCTGCGACAGCGGCGCTTATAAGCTTTGCGGCGAAGAATTTATAAGTCTTGGCAATGACCTTGACAATGTGTGCGTTTATGATATATGCGCCGCTGACGATTCGACAATGCTGCTTGCGGCGCAAAGCGGCGTTTATTCATATTCGTCGGATACATTGAAAAAAGCCGTGCATGATACAGAGCAAATATTCAGCGATATTGTATTTGACGAAAGCGGTGTTTTTCTTATCGGTGAAGAATCGGTTTACAAAGCAAATTTCGACGGTAAAGGGAATTTAACCGATATTTGCGATATTTGCGGAATGTTCGGGCTTTATGCTTCACCGACCGTTGCTTCAAAGGCGTGCATGCAAAGCGGCGTGCTTTATATCTGCACGGTAAACGGCGTTGTGGCGCTTAAAACCGCAATTCCCGAAAGTATGCCTAAAATATCCGTAAACGCCATATACGGCAACGGCGAAGTGATATCGGCAGACAACGGCGTGTATAAGCTTGATTCTGACGTAAAACAGCTTGATATCGACGTTTCCGTGCTAAGCTTTAAGGGAAAAAGCAGTATAACATATGTGCTTGAGGGTTTTGATAAATCCGAAAAAACGGTATTGTCATCAGAGCATATAAGATACACAAATCTTGACGGCGGAAAATATACCTTAAAAATTTACGGCACCGATTGTGACGGTAACAATACAGAAGTGATTTCGATAAAAATATCAAAACAAAATGTTTGGTATGAATCCGTTGTGTTTTGGATTGTGCTTGTCCTTGCCGCCGCTATAATATCGTTCCTTGTCAGTATGTTTTTTATTGCGCAAAAGTTGGAAAAAGAGGAAAATTTGCAAATTGTCAGGTCAAATCTTTCCGTAGCGTCAATAATGGCGGTTTCCGAAACGATTGATTCACGCTCGAATGTTTCGGCAGGGCATTCAAAACGTGTTGCTGAATATTCCGTTAAAATTGCAAAGCAGCTTCGCTGTGACGATAATTTTAAAGAAAGCCTTTATATTGCCGCATTGCTGCATGATATCGGTAATATCGGCGTTTGCGATGAGGTTTTGAAAAAGCCGCACAAGCTCACCCCCGAGGAAATTAAATCGGTGCAGCAGCACGTTGATATCGGCTTTTCGATTCTTAATGAACATGATGCACTGCGTGACCTTGCAAGCGCTGTTTTGTATCATCATGAACGCTATGACGGTTCGGGATATTCAAAGGGTATTAAAGGCGATGCGATTCCGCTTGCCGCCAAAATTATTTTTGCGGCAGAATCGCTTGACGCCATGACAACCGAAAAACCTTACAGACCAAAGCTGACAAGAGAGCGCATTATCAATGAATTTAAAGTCGGCTCGGGTACGCAGTTTGACCCCGAAGTTGCTTCGGCGGTGATAAAAATCGTCGAAATCGGCGGTGTTGCCGAAATTTAAGAAGATTTGACAAAATAAAAACAGCAAAGCGATTGCGGCAATTGATAATCGCTTTGCTGTTATATTTTTCATTAAATTAGCCCCTACTCGTTCGCTTGAATTTGCTTTGATTTGCAAATTGAGCGAAAGGACAAAGTCAACAATCGGGTTTGACAATATATTCCATTTCAATATCAGCTTTTTCGGATTTCCAAATGTCTTTTCTGTATGGAATTTGCTTAAAGCCGAATTTTTTATACAGATGAATTGCAGGTTTTAATCCCGATACGGTAATTAAGCATATTTTCTTTGCTCTATGTGAAATTGCGTAGTCCATACAGGCTTTTAATACCGCCGAACCTGCGCCCGTTCCCGTATATTGTCCCTGTGCCGCAAGTTTGCATATTTCCCATACATCATCACCTAACGGCTCTATCATGCAGGTTGCCAATACTTTCTCATTTTCAAGGCAAAAATATACCATTGCGCCTTTTTCAATTAGTTCTTCAACATGCTCCATCGAATATCGGTCAAAATCTTCGATATAATAAAGCTTTGTCAGCCATTCGGTGTTCAATCGTACAAAATCATCTTTGTATTTTGAATCGTATTCAATTATCTGCATAAGCTTAATCCTTATCGTGAATACTGTTATTGTCCTTTGCCGATTCCCTTGTTATATAGTTTATGCATTCCGCATTTCCAGCACAGTATCATGCCTAAAACTGCGCCCACAACCGCCTGCAAAATCTGATAAGGAAGTTTTAGCAACGCATATTCGGGCGTGCTGTAAATAAATGCTCTGCCGAGCGAATATCCTACAACCATGATGACTGCGCCGAGTGTAACGCCGATTCCCGAAGATATTACGGGGTGTTTTTTCAAAACATAGTGTGAAAAGACGGAGATAACCACAGCTTGTAGTCCGTGCGTTGCCAGCGAAACAAACATCGGAGCGGGGTAAAAAAACATATCGCCCAAGAAAGCTCCGACGCCGCCTACCATAAATGCCGCAAATGGGTCGAGCAAAATCGAAGCGGTGCAGATAACGATATCGTTCATGTAAAGGTGACCGCCCGGAACGGGAACGCCGAACGAGCTCATAGCAACATTAAGCGCCATAAACATTGCCGTTGTGCAAAGCCAAAGTGTTGTTCTTTTTTTTGTGTCTTTCATTTTAATTTTCTCCTTGATATTTTTATGAAAATATTATATAATATCAACTGGTGATACAAAATAACCAGAACGGAGAAAAATAATATAACCAGATGAACTATACAATAAAAAAAGAAGAACGACCTATATATTTGCAGGTATATAAGCAAATAAGAGATGACATTATAGCCGGGGCATATCCGTATATGAGCAAGCTTCCATCAAAAAGGCTGCTTGCCGACGAAATCGGAATCAGCACGATAACTGTTGAACACGCATATTCTCTCTTGTGTGACGAGGGCTATGCAGAGGCACGTGAAAAGAGCGGATATTTTGTTATATTCAAGCAAACAGACTGCTTTGCATCATCCGGCATCATTGATGTTTTGCCGATAAATCATAAAATCATCACACCGTCTTATCCGAATCTGTCCATTTCCGTTTTGTGCAAAACGATGAGAAAGGTCATTACCGATTACTATGATGTGATGTTGGAAAAGTCGCCGAATACGGGCTGTTTGGAGCTGCGAAACGCTATAAAACATTATCTTTTGCGCAACCGTGCAATGAATGTTGAAGTTAATCAAATCGTAATCGGTTCGGGAGCGGAATATTTATATACGTTGATTATCGAGCTTCTCGGCAAAGACAAAACCGTTGCAATCGAGAATCCGTCTTATGAGAAAATCGAACAGATTTATCGCACCGCACAGGTGAACTGCGAATTGTTGCCATTGGCTAAAGACGGTATTGACAGTAAATCGCTTTCAATGTCCAAAGCCGATATATTACACACCACACCGTACCAGAGTTATCCGAGCGGCGTAACAGCTTCGGCTTCAAAAAGGCACGAATACATAAAATGGGCGGAAAAGGGCGAATGCTTTATAATAGAATCCGATTACGGTTCCGAATTTTCCGTATCATCACAGCCGATGGAAACTTTGTTTAAGCTTTCAAATTCCGATAATGTGATTTATTTGAACACATTTTCAAAAACAATTTCGTCTTCAATGCGTGTGGGATATATGGTTCTTCCGAAAAAGCTGATAAAACCTTTTGACGAAAAGCTCGGATTTTATTCTTGCACCGTTCCCACATTTGAACAGTATGTTTTGACAGAACTGTTAAACAGCGGCGATTTTGAAAGGCACATCAACCGTGTGCGAAGAGCTATAAGAAAAGAATTGCGCAGCAAACAGCCTTAAAAATGCAGATAAAAACAAGCCGCCTTTGAACGAACCAAAGGCGGCTTTAATACCGTTTATGAAAAAATTATTTAAGTCTTGCTTCAAGATTGTCAAGCTGATGTGAAAGTTCAGCCGGGAGCTTATCGCCGAATTTTGCATAAAATTCACGAATACCCTTAGCTTCTTCTTTCCAAAGGTCAACATCAACATCGAGCAGACCCTTGATAGTGTCAACGTCGATGCCGTCAAGACCGTCAACATTGATATCTTCAGCCTTAGGCTCAAAGCCGATAGGCGTTTCAACAGCGTCCGCAACGTCTTCACAGCGCTGAATAATCCAGTCGAGAACACGCATATTGTCGCCGAATCCGGGCCAAATAAAGTGACCTTCATCGTCGGTTCTGAACCAGTTTACGTTGAATATCTTCGGAGCTTTATCGCCGAGCTTTTCGCCCATTTCAAGCCAGTGTGCCCAATAATCGCCCATGTGATATCCGCAGAAAGGAAGCATAGCCATGGGGTCACGTCTTACAACGCCGACAGCGCCTGTTGCGGCAGCGGTTGTTTCCGAAGCCATTATAGAGCCGACGAAAACACCGTGATTCCAGTCAAAGCTTTGGTATACAAGGGGAGCGGTCTTTGCACGTCTGCCGCCGAAAATCATTGCGGAAATCGGAACACCCTGCGGATTGTCAAATTCCGAGCTGATGCACGGGCAGTTCTTTGCGGGTGCGGTAAATCTCGAATTGGGGTGTGCAAGCTTTTGCGGTTTTCCGTCTGCGCCGATAACCGAAGTAAATTCCTTGCCGTTTACCTTAGCGCCTTTCCACTCGGTTGCGTTTTCGGGCGGATTCTTGTCAAGTCCCTCCCACCAAACGGTCATATCATCATTATTTATGGCAACGTTTGTGAAAATGGTGTCTTTCTTTGTTGAAGCAAGAGCGTTGTAGTTTGACTTTTCATTTGTGCCGGGAGCAACTCCGAAGAATCCGTTCTCCGGGTTGATAGCATAAAGTCTGCCGTCCTCACCGGGCTTGAGCCAAGCAATATCATCGCCGACTGTCCATACTTTATATCCTTTTTTGGTGTATGTTTCGGGCGGAATGAGCATTGCGAGATTCGTTTTACCGCAAGCCGAGGGGAATGCGGCAGAAACGTATTTTACCTCGCCGTTGGGCTTTTCGATTCCGAGAATGAGCATATGCTCTGCCATCCAGCCCTCGTTTTTGCCCTGATATGAAGCAATACGCAAAGCAAAGCATTTTTTGCCGAGCAAAACATTTCCGCCGTAGGCTGAATTGATAGACCAAATTGTGTTATCTTCGGGGAAATGAACAATATATCTCTTTTCGGGGTCAACATCGCCCTTTGCGTGCAGACCGCGGACAAAATCGTTTGATTCATCGCCGAGATTCTTAAAAGCGTCAACACCGATTCTTGTCATGATGTTCATGTTGAGAACAACATAGATAGAGTCGGTCACCTCAACGCCGACCTTGGCAAGGGGAGAGCCGATAGGTCCCATAGAATAAGGAATAACATACATTGTTCTTCCTTTCATAACGCCGTCGTACATCGGTGTGAGCTTTGCATACATTTCTTTCGGATCGCACCAGTTGTTTGTAGGGCCTGCATCTTCTTTTCTGCGTGAGCAGATAAATGTTCTATCCTCAACACGGGCAACATCGTTAGGGGCGGTTCTGTGATACAGACATCCCGGGAGCTTTTCATTGTTAAGCTCAATCATTTCGCCTGTTGCGACAGCTTCGGCTTTAAGAGCTTCAAGCTGCTCGGCGCTGCCGTCGATCCAAACAACCTTATCGGGCTTTACAAGGGCGACAACCTCATCGAGCCAATTGAGAACATTAGGGTTTTTTGTGAGTTTTTCTTCTGACATCAATATACCTCCTGTTGCGAATCCTTAAAAACCGTTATACAATATATAGATATAGCATAAGGCAGGATTGGTGAAAATTAGCGGAAATAATTTATTAAGCCTGCATTTTGTGCAAAATATATCAAATCTTCCACTCATACTATTATAATAAAATTATCGGCACCTGTCAATAACAATTTTTAAAATTTTGATCATGTTAAAAAAGCTTTGAAAAAATCAATGTTCAATGCGTTTTTTATGTAACGGAAATTGAATATCCGTTTGCGGAAAGGACAGAATCGCCGATATTTACAGGCGATGACGATGCAATTTGAAAGCCTACGGATGTTTGCGCACTCGGCGAGAGCGTTGAGTTAAAGTCAACGCCTTTAATTGTCAGCACACTGCCGGATATAGAAAATTCACCGCTCCAGCCCTGCAAAAGCTCGGCGTTAGAGTCGCTCAATGGCACTTGAATTGTCCAATCCGACAAATCCTGCGTGGAATTATTTGTAATATTCAATTCGTATTGATAAACCGTTGAGCCGTTTTGCTCCCATGAGTTTTGGTTGCCGACCGTAAATTCGATGCCGCTGTCGGAAATATTGTCGTTTTCAGCCGCCTCTGTTACAGAAGTTGTTGTTGTTTCCGCATTGCCTGTCGTTGTGGAAATAACCGATGTTGATGTGACAACTTCTGTTTGCGAAGGCACTGTTGTAACAACGGCAGTTGTGGTAGTAGCGGTCACTCTGTGAGCTTTTGGCGGTTCATCACTCGGCGGATTCGTAACGCCGTTGTAGGTAACTTGTGTATCATCGGCTTGACTTGAACTTTCGGCATTATCGGCAGAGGAGCAGCCGCTGAGAATGGCGGCAAAGGCAAATATACAGATGATTGTCGATTTGATTTTATTTATCTTCATTTATGTTATCCTCCATAGATATTACAGCTTTTCTTTTTCTGGTTTCGGCAGATATCAGAGTATATATTATCGAGAAGAGCGGTATTGAGAACAAAATACCTAAAACGCCGAAGAAACCGCCGCCGACAATCACCGCAACAAGCACCCATATTGAGGGCAAGCCTATCGAATTGCCGACTACTCTCGGGTATATCAGGTTTGAGTCGATTTGCTGAATGACAACAACCAATACGATGAACCAAAGCGCTTTTACGGGGTCAACCATGAGCAGAATGAAAACGCACGGTATTGTGCCGACCCACGGGCCTACAATCGGTATCATATTAGTAACGCCGACAACGGTGCTGATAAGCGGTGCATAATCAAAACCGAAAATCGTCATTGCGATAAAGCACAGAACGCCCAAAAGAAACGAATCGAAAAACTGCACGGAAAAAAATGTCGAATAGCTGTCGAGCACGACCCTTGTGCAATATGATATTTTGCTTGCGATTTTCGGCGAAACAAAAGCGACGAGAATGTTTGAAGCTTGTGCTTTCAGCCTGTATTTGCCGCACAAAATATATATTGAAAGTATAAATCCTAAAAAGAAATCGATAACGGCGCCGACGATGCTTGCCGTGACATTGAGAGTTGAAACGACAATTTTCGGAATTTCATCGGCAATTTCCGTCAATTTGTCATAAACAACCGTTTTAATGTCGTTTTCGATAAGCCAATCATACAGATTCATATTTGTAAAGGGAATCGTTTTATCTAAAAGCTTTTCGAGATTTGAAAAATAGGTATCGAAATTGCCGATAAATAAATTTGCGCTTTCAATCAGCTGCGGAATGACAAACCAGCAAAAACCGACAATTAACCCGATAAACAGCGAATACACAGTAACCACGGCAAGCGCCAATGTCAGTGAATGAGCACGCTTAATTGATTTTTGCGATGGCTTATCCTGCGGCTTTATGTTCGGGTTATCGATTTTTCGCTTTATCGGAGAAAAATACAGAGAATGAATAAGTCCCAACGGTTTATTTAAAATAAATGCGGTGATACAGCCGATGAATATCGGTCGAAGAACACCTGCGGCATGAGAAAGAGCGCCCATAATTTCACTTAAATACGATAAAATAAATACAATAAGCGCAATTACAGCACCGCTGAAAATCAAAGTTTTCGATAATTTTTTGTCCATAGCTCAGCTCCGTTACATTGTGTGGGTTACCTTCAAGGGATAATTATACCTCAAATTTTTTTAAAATTCAATAGATTCACTTAGATATTTTGAAAAAATGATTGACTTATTTCTTCTGATTTGGTAAAATGATAAGTGGTTCATTATGTGAACCTTAATCGGCAAGTTTATTTTTGCCGCATTTAATTTTTTTATTACACGGAGATACATATACTATGAAGAAACTCGGAGTAAACGAAATAAGAGAGGCATATCTGTCATTCTTTGAAAGTAAAAATCACACAAGGCTTGCCAGCGCACCGCTTATTCCGCAAGGGGATAAAAGCTTGCTGCTCATCAATTCGGGCATGGCGCCTTTGAAAAAATATTTTTTGGGACAGGAAACTCCGCCCAACGTCAGAGTAACTACCTGTCAAAAATGCATAAGAACGCCCGATATCGAACGTGTCGGTAAAACCTCACGCCACGGTACATATTTTGAAATGCTCGGCAACTTTTCGTTCGGCGATTATTTTAAGCACGAAGCAACCGCTTGGGCGTGGGAGTTTTTTACGAAAGTTATGGAATTGCCGGCAGACAGGCTTTATGTTTCCGTATATGAGCAGGACGATGAAACTTATGATATCTGGACAAAGGAAATCGGCGTTGACCCGTCGCACATGAAGCGCCTCGGAAAGGAAGATAATTTTTGGGAGCATGGCAGCGGACCTTGCGGACCTTGCTCGGAAATTTATTTTGACAGAGGAGAGGACAAGGGCTGCGGCAGTCCGGATTGTTTTGTAGGTTGTGACTGTGACCGCTTTGTCGAAGTGTGGAATCTTGTATTTTCGCAGTTTGACAGTGACGGAAACGGCAACTACACCCTTATGGAAAAGAAAAATATGGATACCGGTATGGGACTTGAACGTCTTGCCTGCGTTATGCAGGAGGTGGACAACCTGTTTGAGGTTGACACCGTGGCTAACATTATGAAGCACATTTGCCGTATTGCCGGTGTTGAATATAAAAAAGACGAAAAAACAGATGTTTCGCTTCGTGTTATCACCGACCATATCAGAAGCACAACAGTTAGGGTAGGCGACGGTATTTTGCCCTCTAATGAGGGCAGGGGATATGTTCTTCGCAGACTTTTGCGCAGGGCGGCACGCCACGGCAGGCTTCTCGGTATTGCCGAACCTTTCCTTTATAAAGTATGCCAAACGGTTATTGATGAGAATAAAACCGCATATCCCGAATTGGATGAAAAGCGTGATTACATTGTCAAGGTTATCAGAATCGAAGAAGAAAATTTCGCAAGGACAATTGACAAAGGTTCTGATTTGCTTGATAAAATCATTGCAAGAGCTTGTGAATCGGGCAATAGCGTCATCTCCGGTGAGGATTGCTTTAAGCTCTCCGACACGTTCGGTTTCCCCATTGACCTGACAATTGAAATCGCACAGGAAAAAGGACTTTGCGTTGATGAGGAAAAATATCATGCGCTTATGCTTGCTCAGCGTGAAATGGCAAGGCAGGATAGAGCAAACAAGGCAGGTTCGTCATGGGCTGCCGATTCTGTTGAGCTGCCCGATATCGAGCCTACCGAATTTGTCGGATATTCAACGCTTGAATGTGATGCCTGCGTTAAGGCGATTATTGTTGATTCCGAATGCGTTGAAAGCGTAAATGTCGGTCAAAAAGCACTTATAATTCTTGACAAGACACCGTTCTATGCCGAAAGCGGCGGTCAGGTAGGCGATTGCGGAAAGATTATCGCAGGCGGCACCTTTAAGGTTGCCGATACCAAAAAGCTTGCAAGCGGACATATTGCACATATAGGTACGGTAGAAAACGATTCTGTTAATCTCGGCTCAAAATGCACGGCAAAGGTTTGCAAATGCAAGCGAAATGCCACAATGAAAAATCATACAGCCGCACACCTTCTTCAGGCGGCGCTTAGGCAGGTTTTGGGTGATCATGTTCATCAAGCGGGACAGCTTGTCAGCTCGCAGGCTTGCAGATTTGACTTTTCGCATTTTTCCGCAATGACTGCCGATGAAATTGCACAGGTTGAAAAAATTGTCAACGATAAAATTCTTGATTGTGTTGATGTAAAGTGCACCGAAATGCCGATAGATGAAGCCAAAAAGCTCGGAGCTATGGCTCTTTTCGGTGAAAAATACGGCAATATCGTTCGTGTTGTTTCTACAAGCGACGGCTTCTCTACGGAGTTTTGCGGAGGTACACACGTTGATAATACCTCTAAACTCGGCTTGTTTAAGATTGTTTCCGAAAGCTCGGTAGCCTCCGGCGTAAGGCGAATCGAAGCTGTAACAGGCAGCGGCGTTCTTTCTTATCTCAACGATGCGCTTTCTCTTATCAACAATACGGCGAGTGCATTAAAACTTCAAAATACTGCGGAAATTCCCTCAAAGTGCGCAGCGCTTTGCAATGATAACAAAGCGCTTGAAAAGCAGATTTTCGCACTTAATCAGCGAATTGCCGAGATTGAAATGAGCAATGTTTTCAAGCCCGGTATAGAATATAACGGCGTCACTTTGACAAGCGCAATGGTCAGAGGTGTAAAGGCCGATGTTTTGCGCCAAATCGGTGATAAATTTAAAGAGAATAATCCAAACGGAATCGGATTGATTGCCGGTGTTGACGGTGAAAGCGGCACTTTCTGCTGCATTTGCGGTAAACAGGCTGTTGAAAGAGGTGCACACGCAGGCAAGATTGTCGGAAGAGTTGCGGCTGTTACCGGCGGCAAGGGCGGCGGACGCCCCGATTCGGCAATGGCGGGTATCGGCAAAACATATATGGTCGATGAAGCTTTGGCTGCGTTTGAATCTATTGTAAAAGACTTTATTGATTAAATCGAAAGGACTGTCTTTATGAAAAATATTGCAGAAATTTTAAAATCTAATGAATACCCCGGCAGGGGCATCATTATCGGCAAAAGCAAAGACGGAAAAAACGCCGTTGCGGCATACTTTATTATGGGCAGAAGCGAAAACAGCAGGAACAGAGTTTTCGTTGCGCAAGGGCTTGATATGCGCACAAAAGCTTTTGATGAAAGCAAGCTTACCGACCCGAGCCTGATAATTTACTATCCGGTAAGGGTGCTTGGCAACAAAACCATTGTCACCAACGGCGACCAGACCGACACCGTTTACAATCTTATGAATCAGCAGTTTACATTTGAGCAAGCTTTGAGAACAAGAGAGTTTGAACCCGACGCACCCAACTACACACCTCGCATTTCGGGCATTATTAAGCAGGATAACGGTGATTTTAACTATGCGCTTTCCATTCTCAAAAGTGCCGACGGTGACCCGAGCCAGTGCAGAAGATATTGCTTTTCATACACAAATGCCATGGCGGGCGTAGGTCACTTTATCCATACATATAAGGGCGACGGAAATCCGCTTCCGTCTTTTGAAGGCGAACCTACCGAAATCGCCATTGACGGCGATATCGACAGCTTTGCCGATATGCTTTGGAACAGCCTTAATGCGGACAATAAAGTATCGCTTTTTGTAAGATACATTAACCTCGAAAGCGGCAATGCCGACACAAGAATTATCAACAAAAACCTATAATATCGGGGGGATATAGCTTGTCCAAAAAGAGTAAATACGGATATTTAATAATTATAATTACGTATTTGGTTTTATCCGTTTTGGTTTTTGCCGTCATCGCCATAAGGAATATATCCGTCGCACTTAGCGGTCCGTGCCCTTCTGATGATGTGCCGAAAGCGGTTTTGGTTTCGATTGTTGAGGGCTGTATTATTCTTGCTTTGGCAAGCGGTGCTTTTTGCGCCGTATGTTTGGTTGCAAAAAAAATCAAATCACGCATTGACCGCAATAAAACAGTGCGCAATTTGAATAGTGATGACAGCGAAGTTTAATTATTTTTCAGGAGGATAAATTTATGTCAAAAGATATGCAGTTGAAATACGGCTGTAACCCCAATCAAAAACCCTCTCGCATTTTTTGCGAAAACGGTGATTTGCCGATTACCGTGCTGAACGGCAATCCCGGATATATAAATTTGCTTGATGCCTTTAACGGCTGGCAGCTTGTAAGTGAGCTTAAAAAAGCCACGGGTCTGTGTGCGGCAACATCATTCAAGCATGTTTCGCCGGCAGGTGCCGCAGTCGGTCTGCCGCTTGATGATACCCTTAAAAAGATTTATTGGGTTGATGATTTGGGTGAACTTTCGCAGTTGGCTTGTGCTTACGCAAGAGCAAGAGGTGCGGACAGAATGAGCAGCTACGGCGATTTTATTGCCCTTTCCGATTGTTGCGATAAATCAACCGCATTGATGATTCAGCGTGAAGTTTCCGACGGTATCATAGCGCCCGATTATACCGACGAAGCTCTTGAAATTTTGAAGTCAAAACGTAAGGGCACATACAATATCATCAAGATTGACCCCTCATACGTTCCGGAAAAAATCGAGCGCAAGCAGGTTTTCGGAATTACATTCGAGCAGGGCAGAAATGATTTGGATATCAATACTGCGCTTCTCACAAATGTTGTGACCGAAAATAAAAATATTCCCGAAGATAAAAAACGTGATTTGCTTATTTCGCTTATAACGCTTAAATATACACAGTCAAATTCTGTTTGCTACGTCAAAAACGGACAGGCTGTCGGCATAGGCGCAGGTCAGCAGTCGAGGATTCACTGCACAAGGCTTGCCGGTCAAAAGGCGGATAACTGGTGGCTTCGCCAGTCGCCGCAGGTTATGTCGCTTGAATTTGTCGATACTATCCGCAGGGCTGACCGTGATAACGCTATCGATGTATATATATCCGATGAGTATGACGATGTATTGCGTGACGGGCAGTGGCAGAAAATCTTTAAAACCAAGCCCGAGGTGTTTACCGCTGCGGCTAAGCGTGAATGGCTTGATAAAAACACCGGCGTTTGCCTCGGTTCCGATGCGTTTTTCCCATTTGGCGACAACATTGAACGAGCTAAAAAGAGCGGTGTTGAATATATTGCTCAGCCCGGCGGCTCTATAAGAGATGACAATGTTATCGACACGTGCAATAAGTATAATATTGCAATGGCGTTTACGGGTATCAGACTGTTTCATCATTGATTTTTTTCAAGGAGTATTCATATGAATATATTGGTAATAGGCGGCGGCGGACGTGAACACGCCATTATTATGAAGCTTTCAGAGAGCGAAAAGTGTGAAAAAATTTGGTGTGCGCCCGGCAATGGCGGTATTTCCCAATATGCCGAGTGCTTTCCCGATATTAAAGCTACCGACCTTGACAGCATATGCGAGCTTGCAAAAGAGCTTTGCCCCGATCTTGTTGTTGTCGCTCCCGATGACCCTCTTGTTATGGGTCTTGTTGACAGGTTGAACGCACTTGGCTTTAAAACTTTCGGACCTAAAGCTAATGCGGCGATTATTGAGGGCAGCAAGGTCTTTTCAAAGGAGCTTATGAAAAAATACGGCATTCCCACAGCAGATTACGAAACGTTTGATAATGCCGACGGTGCAATTGCTTACATAAGCGCAAAAAACAAATTTCCGATTGTTGTCAAGGCTGACGGCTTGGCACTCGGAAAGGGCGTAATTATCGCACAAACCTTTGATGAAGCCGCAAATGCTGTAAAGAGTATCATGCAAGATAAAGTCTTTGGAGAAAGCGGTAGCAAGGTCGTTATTGAAGAATTTTTAACAGGACCAGAGATTTCCGTTTTAAGCTTTACCGACGGCGAAACCGTTGTTCCGATGATTTCCTCAATGGATCACAAGCGTGCCTATGATAATGATGAGGGCTTAAATACAGGCGGAATGGGCACGATTGCCCCAAATCCCTGCTATACGCCGCAAAGGGCAAAAGAAGCGCTTGAAACGATAATTTATCCCACGATAAAAGCACTTAAAGCCGAAAACAGACCGTTTAGCGGTTGCTTGTATTTCGGTCTTATGGCAACGCCCGACGGCATGAAAGTTATCGAATATAACTGTCGTTTCGGCGACCCCGAGGCACAGGTTGTGCTACCTTTGCTTGATACCGACCTTGTCGATATCATGCTTGCGATAGCTGACAAAAAGCTTTGCGATATCAACGTTAAATGGAAAAGCGATGCGTGCGTCTGCGTTGTTATGGCAAGCGGCGGATATCCGGTAAAATATGAATCGGGAAAGGAAATTTCGGGGCTTGATGAAAAAGGCCAGTGCTCAGGTGCGTTTGTATATCATGCAGGCACAAAGCTTGAAAACGGAAAATTTCTTACCGCAGGCGGACGTGTACTCGGTGTGACATCAATCGGCGAGAATTTGCAAAAAGCCCTTGACAACGCCTATACCGCCGTAAAATCAATTCGCTTCGATAAGGCGCATTTCAGAAATGATATCGGTCAAAGAGCGCTGCAATTTGAAATTTGACTGTAAATTTGGTGAAATATGAATAAACATATAAATATTCAAACCGCCACCTTGCTCGGCGTTTTGGCAAATTTTTCGTTTTTGCTCTTTATTTTTTTAGGGCTGTGCTATTATTTAGTTGCGACAAACACCGCATCTTCGGCGTTTGAGGCGGCGGGTGAATTTGGCGTAATGCCATTCGAGGTTATCGGTTTTGTTTTGCTGTTTGCATATACAGTGGCGTATGATTTGCTTTTGTCGAATTTAAAGCCTTTTAAAATAATTATTTCCGTATATTGTATTGCCGAGTTGATGATTATGCTGTGCGATTTCGGTGTGATTTTTCAAGGCACTTACAATCGGCAAAGTGTTGTTTTAATAGTTTTGCATATGCTTTTCAGCGCCGTTATGCTGTATTCGTATTCAAGGTTGGATTATTGTTTCAACGGCTTGCGAATAGCTTCGCTCGTTGCCGTTATGATAGCGCTGATTTTGCCGATTGCCCTTTGGTGCATTTTCAAATTTCAGATATATTACAGCGTGCTTTCAAATGCAATTGCATTGATTTGGCTTGACGGATATATCTATAACAAGCTTGTATCGGGAGATATGGTCGTTGAAGCTTTAAAATTCGACGAAAAAAGCGGTTTTGTTTTAAATAAAAGCAAAACGAATGATACAGTGAAAGGAAGAGATGATTTTGAACAGCAATAACTTGATGGATATTGCACGGCGTGTTTCCGAGTTGCGTGATGTTTGCGGTTATACGCAAGAGCAGCTTGCCGCAGAATTGGGCGTTGATTGCGATGTTTACAAAAAATACGAAGAAAACGGTGAAGATATTCCAATCAGCGTACTTTATGCGATTGCCCACAAATTCGGCGTAGATTTTAACGAGATTGTGACAGGCGTTCCCGCCAGACTTGATACATATCATATTGTTAAAAGAGGCGAGGGAAAAACCGTCAGCCGCTATCCCGGATATCATTATGAGGATCTTGCTTTCAGATACAGCAAAAAGATTATGCAGCCGTTGCTTGTAACTCTTGAGCCGTCTGATGACCCTGCCGAGCTTGTTTCTCACTCCGGTCAGGAGTTTAATATGTGCCTTGAGGGCAGCATTGCCGTTGTGTTTGACAAGGAAGAGTTCATCTTGAACGAAGGCGATTCTATATATTTCAACCCGACTATGCCTCACGGACAGCGTTGTGTCGGTGACAAAAAAGCACGTTTTATTACCGTAATTGCCGAATAAAAATTGCCCGAGAAGCTTAATTTACAGCGTCTCGGGCATTAAATTTTTAAACCGATTCTTACGCTTTTATTTCTCGTTTTCAGGTGAATAAAAAAGCAGACTTGCGAATTCAAAACTCCTTTCGTTTTTGGGTATGAAAAAAGCCGTCTGTGATTTTTAGTCACAGGCGGCTATGTAGTAATATTCAGTTAAAAAAATGGAATTTAAGCAAACTGGAATTTTATTATCTATTTTGCAAACCCTCGTTCTACTATAATTTGCCAAGCCTCTTCATCTATTTTTTCATTTTTAAATAATTTATCTCTATCGTCTTCCGTAATTGTTCGTATTACCTTACAAGGATTTCCTGCCGCTATACACCAATCCGGAATGTTTTTGGTAACAACACTTCCTGCTCCAATAACCACATTGCTTCCAATATGTACTCCCGGACATACAACGGAACTTCCGCCAATCCACACATTATCTCCGATAGTAATTTCCTTACCATATTCATATGCCGAATTTCTTGTTGCAGGATATACCGGATGTCCTGCCGTGTAAATAGCAACATTAGGTCCGAGCATACAATTATCACCAAATGTTACCTTTGCCACATCCAAAATTGTACAGTTGTAATTTGCAGAAAAATTTTTCCCCGTTTCGATATGAGAACCATAATCACAGAAGAAAGGCGGACTGATAAAAGGATTTTCCGATTTTCCGAGCAATTCCTTTACGATATCTGCTATTCTCTCAAAATCAGTCCAATCGGTGGTATTAAGTTTTTGAAGAATTGAACGACATTTTTTCATCTCTTCAAAAACACTCTCATCAGTAATATAAGCCATTTCCTTATCTCGTCTTTCAACGTTATTCATAACCTTTACCTCTCAATTCAAATTCTTATATTTCGGTCAGTTTTCTTTTCAATATTATAATAAAATCTGTGCAAAACGTGTACTATTGTGGTTTAACACAAACGGTTATGCAGTAATATTCAGTTAAAAAATTTGAAAGTTGTCACTTCTGCAAACTAAGATTTACGCTTTTTTCTCCTTACGATAGCATTTCGCACCAATTCTGATTCATCATTACAAAGTTTTTCTATTTCATTCAAAGGTGTATTAAAATTTAAAACGACTGTTTGCCTAACTTCACAGCTGTCATCTGTCAGCAAAGCAATTAACACGTCAACAGGCGTATTGGGATTACAAGCGACTGCTTCGCGTACCTCTAAATATTTTGAACCCGATAATTCCGAAAGTATTTTTGAATCTGTTGTACTATCTGCAAGTTTCCAAAGTGCAACACATTCATTCAGTTCTTTTTTTCGTCTTTTAATACCGAAAATATCCGAAACCATTTTTAAAAGCTTGATTCTATCATAGTTATCGTTAATGCTCATAATAATCGCCTAACATAAAATTCATATTATTTGCCTATCAGTGTTTTGTTTATTGTACCATAAAGGTTGCTCAAACTAGAGTTTTACGATTTTCGTGTATTATACCATATCCTACCACAATTTGCAATAGCTTTTGAAAGATTCTACTCATAAAAAAGAGCAGAATTCGGAAATTTCTCTCCGAATCTGCACTTAAATCTCTTGAAAATCAAAAAACGCCCGTTCAAGTCCATCAAAAGGGCTTAGGTGATCCACGGTTTTGCGAATAAAATTTTAGGCCTCTGAATGCAGAAAAACCACGCAAATGCGTGGTTTTTCGCTATGTGATCTATTTCGTCACATATAGATGGCTGTCTTATACAAAAAAGATGACATCAAAAAGCAACGGTTTTACGAGGTTTTTCAAGCATTTCATTACTTGGAGAACTTATAATGGTAACAATTTTCAAATCCTCGATCTCAGTCAGTCGGGGATTCTTTTTTTGCAAACAAACAGAAGCCTTCACCCTGTTCCTTGAGGTACTCATACAAATCCTCTGCCGAAGTCAGGAGATAGACCTCAATCTTATTGCCCTTGGGAATGCAACAGAAGTACTCATCGTTTTCATCTCTGTCATAGAGATAATCACGGATTACTCCGGAGCGATCAAAGGTCACTACGGTGAGCATTGTGATCATATCTTGCTGAAATTCAGTTTCTTCCATAATACATTTTTTGATCCACATTCTTCATCAGCATGGCGATCAGTTTTACGAATGTTTCCTTAGTAATCATCATATTCATACCTCCATTTCAGCTTACATCATGTTCATACCTTCATCGGGTTCTTCGTTCATTTCCTCGGCGGAGCAGATTTCCACATACTCACCAAGAA
>CAZBAI010000003.1:0-88138 GCA_964490175.1 uncultured Oscillospiraceae bacterium
TCATGTTCTTAACGTAGTCAGCGTGGCCGGGGCAGTCAACGTGAGCGTAGTGACGAGCGTCAGTTTCATACTCAACGTGAGCTGTGTTGATTGTAATACCTCTTTCTCTCTCTTCGGGAGCCTTATCGATCATATCGTAAGCTTCAAACTGAGCCTGACCCTTAAGAGCGAGAACCTTTGTGATAGCAGCAGTAAGTGTTGTTTTACCATGGTCAACGTGGCCGATTGTACCAATGTTGACATGGGGCTTAGTGCTTTCGTATTTCTGTTTTGCCATTGTTAAATCCTCCTAAAAATTATTTAAGAAATAAACTATACTCCTATTTTAGCAGAAATATAATTAGATTGCAAGCATTTTTGAAAAATATTTCAAAAAAATCAGTCGTGCTTTCTTGAACTCATAACTTTTTCGGCGATTGACTTGGGAAGTTCAATGTAGCTGTGAGGCTCCATTGAGTACTGTCCACGTCCCTGTGTCTTGGAACGAAGGTCATTAGAGTAGCCGAACATTTCGGAAAGAGGAACCAAAGCGTTGATTTGTTCAACACCGTTTCTGGATTCCATACCCTGAATCTGACCACGGCGAGAGTTAAGGTCGCCGATAACATCGCCCATATACTGCTCGGGAACAAGCACAACAACCTTCATGATAGGTTCGAGAATTACGGGGTTTGCGGCGTTCATAGCCTTTTTGAACGCCATTGAACCGGCAATCTTGAATGCCATTTCAGAAGAGTCAACCTCGTGGTATGAACCGTCGTAAAGTGTAACCTTTACGTCAACAACAGGATAGCCTGCGAGAACACCTGTCTGCATTGCGCCCTTGATACCTGCGTCAACAGCGGGAATATATTCCTTAGGAATTGCGCCGCCGACAACGTTGTTGATAAGCTCATAGCCCTTGCCGGACTCGTTAGGTTCAACCTTGATTTTAACATGACCGTATTGACCCTTACCACCGGACTGTCTTGCATATTTTTCGTCAACATCGGCAAAGCCCTTAATTGTTTCCTTATATGCAACCTGCGGTGCGCCGACATTTGCTTCAACCTTAAATTCACGGAGAAGTCTGTCTACGATAATTTCAAGGTGAAGCTCACCCATACCGGAAATGATGGTTTGAGCGGTTTCGGGGTCTGTATAGGTACGGAAAGTCGGATCTTCTTCGGCAAGCTTAGAAAGCGCCAGACCCATTTTTTCCTGACCTGCCTTTGTCTTAGGCTCGATAGCCAAGCTGATAACAGGCTCGGGGAACACCATGGATTCAAGAATAACGGGATTCTTGGGGTCGCAAAGCGTATCGCCCGTTGTGGTATTTTTAAGACCGACTGCTGCGGCGATATCGCCCGAATAGCAGCATTCGATATCTTTTCTGTGATTTGAGTGCATCTGCAAGATTCTTCCGAATCTTTCGTTCTTGCCTTTTGTTGCGTTAAGAACCGTATCGCCTGCGTTTACCGAACCGGAATATACACGGAAGAAGCAAAGCTTGCCGACAAACGGGTCGGTTGCGATTTTGAAAGCAAGTGCGGAGAAAGGCTCATCGTCTGATGAGGGACGCTCACATTCCTCATCGGTATCGGGGTTGATACCCTTAATTGCGGGAACATCCGTCGGTGCGGGCATATAATCAACAACAGCATCAAGGAGCTTCTGAACGCCCTTGTTTCTGTATGATGTGCCGCAAACAACGGGAACCATTGTGTTTGCGATAGTCGCTGTTCTTATGCACTTTTTAATTTCGTCGATGGTAAGCTCTTCGCCGCTAAGATACTTTTCCATAATTTCTTCATCGTTTTCAGCAGCGCTGTCGAGAAGCTTTTCTCTGTATTCTTCGGCTAAGTCAACCATATCTTCGGGGATATCGGTAACGGAAATATCCTTACCCATATCATCGTTATAAATGTATGCTTTCATTTCAAGCAAATCGATAATACCCTTGAAATCGTCCTCGGCACCGATAGGGAGCTGAATCGGAACAGCATTACATTTAAGTCTTTCGTGCATCATATTGAGAACATTATAGAAATCAGCGCCCATAATGTCCATCTTGTTGATATAAGCCATACGGGGTACGCCGTAGTTATCAGCCTGACGCCAAACGGTTTCAGACTGAGGCTCAACGCCGCCCTTTGCACAGAAAACGGTAACAGAACCGTCGAGAACTCTGAGCGAGCGTTCAACTTCTACCGTAAAGTCAACGTGACCGGGCGTGTCGATGATGTTGATACGGTGACCTTTCCAATAAGCCGTTGTAGCAGCCGAAGTAATTGTGATACCTCTTTCCTGCTCCTGAGCCATCCAGTCCATAGTAGCAGCACCCTCGTGGGTTTCGCCCAGCTTGTGGTTGATACCTGTATAGAACAAAATTCTCTCGGTGGTAGTTGTCTTTCCGGCATCGATATGAGCCATTATACCAATATTTCTGGTTTGTTCAAGTGAACAATCTCTTGCCATAAATATAACCTCTTTAAAAAATCGATTCGTATCGGGTAGCTATGTGCCCGAAAACCGAAAGAATTACCAGCGGTAGTGAGCAAACGCCTTGTTTGCCTCTGCCATCTTGTGTGTGTCATCACGCTTTTTGCAAGCGCCGCCCGTGCCGTTCATAGCATCGAGAATTTCGCCTGCAAGACGCTCTTTCATAGTCTTTTCATTTCTGAGCCTTGCGTATTTTGTGATCCATCTGAGTCCGAGAGTTTGTCTTCTTGCGGGACGAACCTCCATCGGAACCTGATATGTCGCACCGCCGAGCCTGCGTGCCTTAACCTCAAGCTCGGGCATGATGTTGTTCATAGCCTCCTGGAATGCTTCCAGCGGATCCTTGCCGGACTTTTCACCGACAATCTCAAACGCACCGTAAACTATTTTCTGAGCTACACCTTTTTTACCGTCAAGCATAATGTTGTTGATAAGTCTTGTAACAAGCTTTGAACCGTAAATAGGATCCTCCAAAACGTCACGCTTAGCGATTCTGCCTCTTCTTGGCATCTTGATTCCCTCCTTCATATAATGATATCATAGGTACTCGCTCTCCCGATAAATCCGTAAAATATATAATATATTCGGAATCAGTTTCGGATTTTCGGAAGCTCCGTCACAAACCAATGCAGAAAGCCGAACGCCTGATATTTTAATATATCAAATGTATATAAGCCCTACATTAAATCTTTGTGGGGATAAATTGCTTTAAAATTACTTCTTTGCAGCCTTAGGACGCTTTGCACCGTATTTTGAACGTGCCTGCATTCTGTTTGCTACACCCTGAGCGTCAAGCGTTCCTCTGATGATGTGATAACGCACACCGGGGAGGTCCTTAACACGTCCGCCTCTGATGAGAACAACGCTATGCTCCTGCAAGTTGTGGCCGATACCGGGGATATAGGCTGTAACTTCGTTTCCGTTTGTAAGTCTTACTCTGGCGATTTTTCTCATAGCCGAGTTAGGCTTCTTAGGTGTGCTTGTCTTAACAGCTGTGCAAACGCCGCGCTTCTGGGGTGAACTCTGGTCAATCATAACCTTTTTCTTTGAGTTGTAACCCTTCTGCAATGCGGGTGCCGTAGACTTAACAGCCAAATCATGTCTGCCCTTGCGAACTAACTGGTTAAAGGTTGGCATATTTTTCTCCTTTCATAATTTTATTTGCGCCGACAGGGCACAACAACCCCATCAACACGCTTTATCATTATATATTTTTTTTCAAAGTTTGTCAAGCTTTTTTCTTTTAAGTTTAAGCAAATTTTGCCATATTATACAGCAACGGCGATTTTTTTTGCCGAATTTAGAGCAAATAGCCGATATATTGCAAATTATCTATTGATTATCGCTCGAAACGGTGTTATAATAACCTTAAGGCAAGTGACTTTCGGCAATTTTTTACAATATGGCGATACATTAAGTCCAAAGCCGAAAAATCTGCTTTAAAAATACGAAAGAGGGGATTTTATTTATGAAGCTGAAATTTATCGGAGCGGCACATGAAGTAACAGGCTCTTGCACGCTTATCAGCGCCTGCGGCAAAAATATTCTTGTTGACTGCGGCATGGAGCAGGGGCGCAATATTTACGAAAATTGTGATATTCCCATATCTATGCACGATATTGACTTTGTGCTTTTAACGCACGCTCACATCGACCATTCCGGCAAAATCCCCTATATCACAAAGCTTGGCTTTGAGGGTGAAATTCACACTACGAAAGCAACGTTTGAGCTGTGCAAAATCATGCTGCTTGATTCGGCGCACATTCAGGAATTTGAAGCGCAATGGCGCAACCGCAAGGCAAAGCGAAGCGGCGGTGAGCTTTATGAGCCGCTGTACACCATTGAAGACGCACAAAAAGCGCTTGAACTGTACAAGCCGTGCGGATACAATCAAAAAATCGAAATCTGCGACGGCATTTCAATAAAGTTTACAGATGCGGGGCATCTTCTCGGTTCGGCAAGCATTGAAATCACAATATGCGAAAACGGCGTTACAAAAACAATCATCTTTTCGGGCGATCTCGGCAATATTGACAGACCGCTGATAAAAGACCCGCAAATTCCGCAGGGAGCGGACATTGTCGTAATCGAATCGACCTACGGCACAAGACTTCACGGTGAAAGGCATGAATATACCGAGCAGCTGACAAAAATCATTCAGCAAACGTTTGATGCAGGCGGAAATGTCGTAATTCCTTCGTTTGCCGTCGGCAGAACGCAGGAGATTCTTTATTGTTTGCGGCAAATTAAAGAAAGCGGCGCTATAAAGAATCATGACGGATTTAAGGTATATGTTGACAGTCCGCTTGCGGTTGACGCAACGCAGATTTATTCTTCAAAACTTTACGACTATTTTGACGAGGAAACCTTAGAACTGCTCAGCAAAGGGATTAACCCGATTCAGTTTAAAGGACTTACGACTGCGGTTTCAAGCGAAGAATCACAAATGATAAATTTCGACAAAAAGCCCAAGGTCATCATTTCCGCCAGCGGTATGTGCGACGCAGGGCGCATTCGTCACCACCTAAAGCACAATCTTTGGAGAAGCGAATGCACTGTGCTTTTCGTCGGATATCAGTCCGAGGGCACTTTGGGCAGGGCGCTTGTCAACGGTGCGGATACTGTCAAACTTTTCGGTGAAAGGGTGCAGGTAAACGCCAAAATCCTCGAAATAAACGGAATAAGCGGACACGCCGACAGAGATATGCTGCTTGGCTGGATAAAGGGAATGGAACAAAAGCCCTGCCGCATATATGTAAACCACGGTGCCGACACGGTTTGTGACGAATTTGCAAAATACATCACCGAAAGCACGGGTATTGAAGCCGTTGCGCCTTACAGCGGCGGCGAATATGACATTGTAACGGGCGAATGCCTTTGCAAGGGCAACGATGTTCGCATCGATAAATCCGAAAATGCGGCTTCACGCAAGCATTCATCTGTATTTGACAGGCTTCTCGCCGCAGGCAGGCGACTTCTTTCCGTTATTGAAAACAATAAAGACGGCGCAAATAAAGACTTGGCAAAATTTGCCGACCAAATCACCGCACTGTGTGATAAATGGGACAGATAATAATACCTTTGCAAGGTGAGCTTTAAAATAATGTGCGGCTTAAAATCACACCGGCCGCACAGATACTGTGTAATAAAAGATTGGAGATTTAAATGTTCAAAAAAATCACTTTAGCTGTTTTTATGCTTATTCTGGCAACTGCGGCTTTCGGCTGCAATGACAACATAAATACAGATTCATCATCAGCCGAAACCACTCCCCTTTCAACGGAAATGACAACTGCCACGGGCGTTATATATGTTCCCGTAACCGACAGCAGCGGCAACACCGTAACCGACAACGACGGAAACACCGTAACAACGGTTGAGCCGGTAATTATAACGCAAATTCCGCAAACCACTTACGTGACCGTAACCGATGATAACGGCAACGCCGTGACCGACAGCAGCGGCGAAGCAATCACATCAGAGCAAACGATTTGGGTAACGACAATGGTAACCGCCACTGCCGCACGCAACAGCACATCGCTCACTACATACACAACCAAGGCAAGCACAAGTGCCGTTTCACAAACCAAGGCCTCGACAAGCTCTGCTGTATCAACAAATGCCGTTGTCACCACAACCACCGCTCAAAGCTCAAGCACTGGCAACCCGAACGGCGGCAATTACGCCTACGGTGCGCTTTCTTCTGTTGTGGTGGATTTGATTGATACCAAAGAAGACGGTGAATTTATCAATCTTGTTTTTAATGTAAAAGAAAACGCAAGCGGCAAATACGCAGTAAACATATACGAAATAATGATGGCGAATATCGACCTTGAAGTAAGCGAATTTGCAACATCAAACGGCTGTGTTTCGGTGGGAAGTCCGATACAGACCGATGTTCCCACAGGGGGCACACCCATAATCTACGTAAGCTCTGTTGAGGGCTTTGCCGGTGAACAGGTAGTCGTTCCGGTATACATCAAAAACAACAGCGGCGTTTCGGCTTTTGATTTCAGAGTTGAATATGACTGCACGGGATTGGAGCTTATCGCAATTGAAAAAGGCTCAATTATCAATTCAAATTCATGGATATGGACGACCAACCTTAAATATACGCCGTAAAATCACATTTGTTTTCATCTTCAATAAGGGGCTTGCCCCGTCATTATAAAAAAGGCAGCTTCATCAAATTTGAAGCTGCCTTTTGCGGTATTTTCAGATTAAAACTTTGTCAAATTCTGCGTTAATTCATTCTGCCCAATCGGCTCAAATGTCAAATCATTGATGTCGAAGCAGAAATAGCGCGTGGGAATACGCTCTCCATCGCCGTCATATTCCGGAACATATGACATTGCCATAAGAACCCTGCCTTCATCATTAATACAAGCATGGTTGAAGGTAAGCTTAGGTTCGGATGCAAAAAATTGAGCTGTAGATATTGTCCGATTTTCAGCATCAACACGGTAAAATGTATTTCGCTGATCGTCATAAAAGTTAAATACATCTATAAAATAGTGAAAATCGCTATGCTGACAAAGTGTATGAACATATGAAAACTGACCCTGATCAATATCAAGAATACTTTCAAGCTCAGCGTTTTCTATTATGCCCAAAAAATTGGTCATGCTGGCATTTTCATAATAAAACAGTGAATCATCAACAAAGAAATGAGGTATAAACTGACGTCGCTCATTTGTCACTGAATCTGCATCAAAATTCGGGTTAATACACGAATTGCTAATATCAATTGTGTTTACTAAATTCAAATCCAAATCATATTTGTCAAGATACAAAAAAGTATTGTCATTATCGTCCGAACGCAACCTTATCATATAAATAAATTGCTGATCTGTATAAATATGACGAATCGAATTCTCCGTAAAGCATTCAGAGCTGTCGTATTTATGCACCGTTGGCGTATCACTGTTATTATGAATACTGCAAGTGATAATATCGGTATGACCGTTTTCTAAGAGTTCAGCCAATATCAGTGTGTTGCCCACAATAGTGTACGAATTGTACGGTATGCCGCCCTCAATCTCCAATAAAGGTGACATTTTGTGCTCAATCAAATCAATATCATATATAATCGTTTTGCTGTTTTCAAAGCTTGTATATTCACCGGTAGATAAGCTTAAATATACATGATTATCTATATTGACAGACTCCAAGGTTGCTTCATAATACCAATCGCTTATTGTAGAGAGCAGAAAACTTTCCTTTGTATCAATATCATATAGATAGTATTCTAATTCAGTTATCTCATCAACATTATTTTTCGGCAATTTATCATAAAGTATATAGTTATCAACAAGGAATGAAAAACCGTAGCAATTGATACAACCGATTTCTTTACTATTGATATCATATATTGGAATATCGGTATTTGAAATGGTGAAGTCAATGCCAATACCAATGTTTTCGGAATTGTCACTATTTAATTTCAAATCGCCGCAACCTGTAATAAAAAACACACCGGCAATAATGACATTTACGGCAAAAAGTTTGTGTTTTCTCATTTGGCAACATCCCCACCGATTCCGAATTTGTTTTCCTGCGCATTTGTATCCATAGGGTTTAAAGATACAAGCATCACAGTAGCGGAAAGAAAACATATTGTTTTTTTAAAAATTTCATAATAAACATCCTCCATTATACGTGATTAAAAATCATCAGCATTGAAATAGCGGTAAAATTCTTCCTTATCATGACAACGTTCAAGAGCGTCAACCTCTTTGACAACGCCGGTTTTCGCAAGACGTGCAAGCTCTTGGTCAAGGCACATCATGCCGTGTGCCTTACCTGTTTGAATCGCCGAATGAATAAGGTGAACCTTATCATCACGAACCATTGCCGAAACGGCGTCTGTACAGGTGAGAATTTCAAGTGCGGCGATACGTCCCGTTCCGTCAGCCTTAGGAAGCAGCGTTTGCGCAATAATACCGACAAGGGTATTCGCAAGCTGCGTTCTGATTTGGCGCTGCTGATGCTCGGGATAAACGTCGATGATACGGTTGATGGTATCAGCCGCAGACGTTGTATGAAGCGTAGACATTACAAGGTGACCTGTTTCAGCCGCAGTTACGGCAGCCGTAATCGTTTCAAGGTCACGCATCTCACCTACGAGGATAACGTCGGGGTCCTCACGGAGTGCGGCACGAAGCGCAAGGGCAAAGTCGCCGACGTCCTGACCGATTTCTCTCTGGTTTACCATACAGCGCTTGTGCTGGTGAACATATTCGATAGGGTCTTCAATCGTGATAATATGTGCGCTTTTGTTGACATTTACAAAGTCAATCATACCGGCAAGGGTTGTTGATTTACCCGAACCGGTAGGGCCTGTGACAAGCACAAGTCCTCTCGGACGCATTGAAAATTCAGCCAAAATCGGCGGCAAAAACAAGTCTTCAAGGGTAGGAATATCGTTTCGCAGCAAACGAATAGCTACCGCAGGGTGTGCGCTCTGGTGATAGATATTACATCTATGACGAAAGCCCTTTTTCGTGGTAAACGAAAAGTCGGTATCAATGATTTTTTTGAACTGCGCACGCTGATCTTCATTGGTGATTTGGTCGATTATATGCATGATCTCGCCGTCTGTCATTACGGGGTATTCACCCATTTGACGCAACTGACCGTGCAAACGGACAATAGGTCCTCTGCCGACTGTGAAATGCAAGTCGGAACAGCCGATTTTTCTTGCCTTATCAAGTATTTCGTTTATCTCGATAACGCCCTCGCTTTGAAGCGATTCATAAGGATTGTAACCGTAATCCATTGATTTTCCTCCGTATTTGAAATATTATTTTTATTAAACCGAATATGTAACTCTTACAAGCTCATCGATTGTGGTTTCGCCTGCCATAACCTTTTCGGAAACGTTGTCACGCAAAAGCTTTGTGCCCTGCGATTTGGCAAGCTGTGAAATTTGCTCCATATTACCGTTGTCGGCAATAAGTGCGCTCATAGCGGGCGTGCAGTGAATGATCTCATGAATAGCGGTTCTTCCTCTGTATCCGGTATTGTTGCATTCGGGACAGCCGCAGGCTTCATATATTGCAACAGGCTCGCTTATGCTCATAAGCTTGTTTTCTTCCTCATCGGAAAATCTGGGCTTTCTGCACTTGGGGCAAAGCACCTTAACAAGTCGCTGAGCAACTACACCGATAAGCGATGTTGCAACCATATACGGCGGAATACCCATATCCACAAGACGGGTAATTGTCGAAGCCGCATCGTTTGTATGAAGTGTGGAGAAAACCAAGTGACCCGTGATAGCGGCACGAATACCGATTTCGGCGGTTTCGCTGTCACGCATCTCACCGATCATTACGATATCAGGGTCCTGACGGAGGATAGAACGAAGCGCTGCGGCAAACGTCATGCCTGCTTTTGCGTTGATTTGGCATTGGTTAATTCCGTCGATTCTCTTTTCGACAGGGTCCTCAACGGTAACAACGTTGACATAAGG
This sequence comes from uncultured Oscillospiraceae bacterium, assembly GCA_964490175.1. Classification (GTDB taxonomy): domain Bacteria; phylum Bacillota; class Clostridia; order Oscillospirales; family Ruminococcaceae; genus RGIG3077. Next base: position 9,953 of record CAZBAI010000003.1, read on the forward strand.
TTTTGCAACCTCGCCGAGAGCCGCATAGAGCGTGGTTGTTTTACCGGAACCGGTAGGGCCGGTAACAAGCACAACGCCGTTCGGACACTTAATCATTGCGGCAAATTTTTCATAATTATAATCGCTCATACCAAGCTCGGTAATCTTTCTCAAAGCGATGTTATCACCGGCAAGAATACGAATAACGATTTTTTCGCCGTGAACCATCGGAAGTGAAGAAACACGGACGTCAAGGGTTTTTCCGTCAACGACCTGAGTAAAACGTCCGTCCTGAGGGACACGCTTTTCGGCGATGTTCATACCGCTGACGATTTTCAAACGTGTAACCAACGCACTGTGAACCTGTGAAGAAACGTTCATCAATTCGATAAGGTCGCCGTTTACTCTGATTCTGATTCTTGTATAAGAAGCAAACGGTTCGATATGAATATCCGTTGCGTCGGCTCTGTATGAGTTTTCGACGATAGTTGTCGCAAGTCGAACAATAGGTGCGGATTCAACACGCTCTGCCGAGCCGTCGTCATCGCTGTCGCTTGCCGCCGCCAAAGCGCTTACGTCATCGAGAACGCTTGATACGGTGTCCATCTGGTAGTTTTTACCGATTGCTTTATCAATTGCAGATCTTGTTGCAAGAACCGGGTTACAGTCATATCCGGTCAAAACCTTTACATCTTCTAATTTTTCAAAGTCGATAGGGTCATCAGTCGCAACGGTGAGCCTTTTACCTTGGAGCTGAATTGCGATAACGGCATATTTTTTTGCAACGTGCTCGGGGATTTTTCTTACGGTTTCGGGATCAAATTCGTATGTTGCAAGGTCAACATACGGAACGTGAAGTTTTGCCGCCAAAGCCTTTGCAAAGTTAATTTCGCTTACAAAACCCTGTTCGACAACAATGTCGCCAAATTGCCTATCCTGACCGTTTTCACGGGCTTCTCGCTGAATTTGCAAAGCCTCTTCAAGCTGCTCGGGTTTGAGCAAGCCGTATTCTACAAGATAGTCGCCAATGCGTGCATTTTTCATGGAATTTGCCTCCTGTTATAAAATTTTCTTGAAAATTGCAATATATTATGCTATGATAAGTAAAGAAACTTATTGGAGGTTAAAACAAATGTCAACCCAAATGCTCGAACTCATCATGTGCATTATTATTTATCTGATTGTATTTTGCTTCGGAATGATTATCGGCAGTTTTTTGAATGTTTGTATATTCAGGCTGCCGAAAGGCGAATCGCTGATAAAGCGCTCTTCACACTGCATGACCTGCGGCGAAAAAATCAGAGCGAGGGATCTCGTTCCGATTTTCAGCTGGCTTTTTCTCAAAGGAAAATGTCACAGTTGCGGAGAAAAGATTTCCGGCAGATATCCTTTAGTCGAAAGCCTGAACGCTTTGCTTTATGTTTGGGTTTTTCTGCAAGTCGATATTGCGAATTTGGTTTTTGACTATGCTGCCCTTGCAAATTGCATAATACTGTGCCTTTATATGTCCGTGCTGATAGTCATTGCCTTTATTGATTATGACACGCAGGAAATGCACCTTTCTGTGCTGATAGCGTCGCTGCTTCTCTCAATCCCGTCATTCTTCCTCACAGGCGAATACGGCGCTTCGCTTTCAAGCAGGCTTTTAGGGGCTGTAATCATCAGCGTGCCGTTTTTACTGCTTGCCCTTTTAACAGGCGGAATGGGCATGGGCGATGTCGTTTTAATGGCGTCGGGCGGATTGCTCCTCGGCGCAAAAGCAATTGTCGTTGCCGCTTTAATAGGCATTGTGCTTGCCGCAATAGTCGGTTTGATAATCAAAAAGAAAAGCGGCGAGTCAAAAATGGCATTCGGACCGTATCTTTGCATTGGTTTGGCAATTGCCGCCACGCACGGCGCAAAAATCGCCGACTGGTACATAAACACATTTTTAACCTTTGAATAATGCCAAAATAGAATGAATATATGCGGTATAAATTTATGCCGCATATTTTTTGACCCTTTTCAAAGAATAAAAACCAAAAGCTCTCTTTAAGGAGAACCCGATAATGTCGGGCTCTCCTTAATTTTTTGAGGTTTAGTCAACAGACTTGCACTTACTTAATACGTAAAGTAACAAAATTGTTATTCAATAGTATAATTCCAAGCATATGTTCCGGCTTGCAGCTCATCATACATATTCTTCAATGCTGTTATATTCGGTCCGCCGGCGTCATCCCAATAAACTGTGATTGTTATTGGTATTGTAACGCTTTCGGAATTATCTTTTCCCACAATATTTATACTGTTCTTTGTATCGCTACTACAATCATAGTGCTCGCTCCACACTGAGGATGTGACAACTCCATTTACATCAGCGGATAACTCAGGTACAGTCATCTTTAACGTCCAGCCATTTTGTTTGGAAGGATTATTGATAACGCAATTTACAGTTATAGTACCGCTACTATCTCCTATATTACCGTTTGTAAGGGAGAACATCGCATCAAGCGCATTTGATTTTACTTCAATCGGAATCGAAGTTGTGCAATCGCTTCCGCCAACCGTGCAGCTCACATTGATGTAATCGGTACCCTCGACAAGCGGTGCGGTTGTATATGTAAATACAGCCTTGCTTGTTACAACTGTCGGCGTCGGTGTTATCTCAACTCCGCCAACGTTCATCGGAAGATATTCTGCGGTAACAACAATATCCGACATATCGGCATCGGTCAAGGTATAACCGACAGAATATACCGTTTTGGTCTTGCCGGCGGTAATGCCGCTGACCTGCGGAACAAGAATATAGGCATTGCACGTTATGTCATCGGATATAGCGCCATCGCCTTTATACTTAACAGTCACCGCATAAACTCCGCCTGCCGCAGGAGTGAGAGTATCCAAAGCACTGCCATCCGCAAGAGTTACATCATATGATGACGAGCTGATCGCTTCGGTCTTGCCGCCTCTTACAACGGTAACGTTAAACATACCCTTAGAAACGCTGTCACCGGGTGAAACAATAAGGTTTTGCGCAGAAATTGCGGTAACCATCGGTTGCTGCTCAAAAGTTATGTTCACCGTGGTCATTTCCGACTCGAAATATACAAAATAGCTGTATGTTCCGGCTGTCTTTTTATCGGTGTCAAAACTTGCTCGGTTTTGCACATACCAGCCGTCGGTTCCGTCATTAAGCAAGCCCTTTGAAATTTCAACCAAAACATTGCTGTTTGTGTATTTTGCCGATACCTTAAAGCCTGCGCCCTCCAAAATTTCATCAAGAGTTTTTGTTGTATAGCAGGCAGCGGTTATCGTTTTAGGGGCACAATCAATATATTCAAGCTGATTTTGCGCCGCACTCTTGTAATATTCCTGGTCGGGAAGAGTGAAAATAATGTGATAATTATTGCTCTGCGGTGTAGCGTCGGTAATGCTTGCGGAATTGGGGTTTGAGTAGAATGCCGAAACCTTTGACGTAGTTCCGTCTGCCTTATAAACTATCACATAATTCGGAATACCCGTCGGAGAATTGAGGTCAACATCATAATAGCAAATGTTAAGCATATTTGAAGATTTAACAACCTCAACGCCGTTCGATTCATAACGGTTTCTTCCGTTTGAATCAACAAGCGCTAAAACACCGTTTTGCGACTGCACTCCGCTCGGAGTGACGGTCTTGCTCTTTTTATAAACATTTACCGTTGTTGTAAGCGTTCTCGGAAGAGCGTTTTGAACATCGATTTGAAAACCGTAATCTTCATAAATACCGTTGCTGATTGCAAGGTATTTCGGCGTGGTATCGTCAATTGTATTCTTACCCGTGCCGATTTCACGCATATACACACGTCCGTAGCCCTCTTCGATAATGTTGCCGCTTGCATCGACAACAGGGTCGTTGACCACGTCCATTATGTATATCGTTTGGTGACCGCTTTGACCGTCAAAATAAGTGTTGATGAATTTGTTGAGTTCATCCTGCTCATTATATACGCTGCTGTCGGCGCATTTATCCTCATATATCCACATTCTGTCGGCGTAATTGAGAACGCCCTCAAGATAAGTGGACACAATATCGCTTGTTGCCCGAGATGTTTCATACTCCACATTCTGTTTATAGAGAAGTGAAACGGGCCTTAATACCGACAACGCACCGATAAGTATCATCGAAAACAGAGCACACACTATGATAAGCTCCAACAGTGTAAAGCCTTTCAGCCTACATGACGTTTTTGCTTTTTCCATATAAAGACCTCCCTTTCAATGATATTCTCAGCTTCTCGGCTTGAGATATTTAAAATTCAAGCCATTGTTGCAGTAGTTTTCTTCAGCGGTATTCTTAGCCGTATTCAGCGAATATGAGGTGCTGCCTAATGTGATTTGCATATTCACATCGGTGATATTTGTATCGCCGACATCCTGCATATTGTCAACAACAACTCGCTGTTCATTCATTTTTTTGTTGAAGTATATGTTTTCCGTGACGATTTTGCTCACCGAGCCTGCGCACAGTGCCATTGCAGAGGTCATAATCGTGAATACGCCCAATGCAACTATTACTTCAACAAGGGTCATGCCCTTTAAACGAAGTTTTCGGAAGATTTTCTTAATCATATTTTAAAACCTCCCCTAAATCAGTTTGAATCGTAGTACAACGGCTGCCATGTATAAACTTCTTTGCCGTTGTCGTCGGCATCGCTGTCATCTCTGCCCTCATCGCTGATGTAAATATACGATACGGTTGAGTTTTTCATTGAAGCGCTTCCGAATACGAAAGAACCTAAAAGCGCTATCGATTTATTTACCTGCTGTGAGTATGCGTCAGCCTTAGGCGGATTGGATATTGTATCGGTAAATTTGCCTGTTGTGTAATACATTGAACCCGAGCCGCTCTTGCCGTTATCTATTGAAAGTGATGAACGGGGCGCTGTAATATAAGCCGTAATAGAGTTTTGATTCTGTCCGGCGTTTATATTGGTATAGGGCTGTACATACATATAGATATTAGGCATTTGACGATAGTTTTCTTCACTCGGATACTGTTCGAGATAAATGTTATTACCCTTTTTAATGTAATCATAATAATATTCCGAAACAATACCGCCGTTACTCAAAGTAATACAGTTGTTTTCATAAACCTTATCACCGTTGAGGTTTTGCGTAACGGTTTTTGCGGTTGAAGCATACATATAGCAAACATATTGATCCGAAATAATCTCGCTGCCGTCTATGCTGGATTTGAGTTTTTCATCTTTAACAACAATGAAATCATCGCTGTTGAGCGAAAAATCTTCAAATCGGATATAAATATCCTGCTTGGCGGTTTGCGGGTCAATATAATAAGCCTTGCCGTTTGCCTGAGAATTGCCTCTGAATATTGCGTTTGTATAGAATGTATAAACGCCGTTATCAACGCTGTAATACTTAGATGTATCATCTATTGTATCGGTAATATCCTTGCCGGTAAAATCAAGAATCCTAACTGTACAATTCTGATTGTCAAACCTTACATCAAGATAGTTGCCCGAACCTTTGAGCACTTTGTCAAATTCTTCGGCGCTGGAATAAGTTTCGCACTCATAAATCTCGGTGGTGACATTTCCGTCTGCATCTGTAACGGACTTGACATCGTCAACGGGGAATTGCTCCTTAACGCTGGCAACCGTATTGATAAACCCGCTTTCCGGCTTTTGATATTCATAATTTGCAGGTTCTGTTCCCGTTTTTACATCATCATGATAAATCACGCTGTCATCAACGTTACCCGAAATATCAAGCGCATAATAATATCCGCAAAGCATATTTCGCAATTCGTAATCGGACTTGAAGAATGTAAATTCATCAAGCACATCTTGATACGACAACTGCGCACCGCCGAAATTTCCCACAGTTGCAGGGTTTGCTATTAGCTTGTTGCGCATAGCGTCAAAATCGGAAACATTCAAAACGCCGTAATAATCGTTAAGCGTTTCTGCATCGTCAACGCTTGTGACATAGGGAGTTATCGGATTGTTATTAAGGTCAAAAAACTGCACTTGAGATTGAGCGTTGAGCTTGCCGACCTTAAAATCGCCGCCGATGTATATTTTAGCGTCGTTTCTTTGAACAGTAAGCGTTCCGTCAACGCACAAATCACCCTCAAATCTATATGTTGCGCAATTGTTTGAGCCGAGGTTCAAATCACCCTTTGTGTAGAAATTGCCTTTTTGAACAACGCTTTGTGAGGTTGCGCCGTTTTGCGTAAGGCTTTCAATCCAACCGTAAAGAGAAAAACTGCTGTTGACATTTGTAGTGCTTGTCTGCGACGCATCATAACAATATACGCTACCGTTTATTTGACCGCCGAAATTCTGACCGATATCTGCATAACCGCAATAAATATTGACAGGGCAATATGCGTTGCTGTCTTTCAGCCCGAGAGCGGAACCGCTGTTATAGAGAAATGCAAATTTTCCCGTGCAGAAAATGTAAGGGATATCACTTACTTTAATATCTTCGCCGACACTAACAACCTCAAGCGGATAACCTTGACAGGTGGTTGCGCCATTTTCGACAGTGTTAAAAACCGAAAAAGCCTTTGCATTGTTTGTACTGCTAAGGTCGCCGAAAACCGACATACCTTGACCACGCTCAAAGATTATATCGGTCTGAGCGGTAAAAGCATAACTGCCGTTTACAATCAAATCACCCACAATACCGCTATTATTTTGGTTTGTAAGGCTCTCTCCCGAAGGGCAGGTTTTGGCATAAACATTTATCGCACTGCCGCCTATCATCGAAAGGTTGTTTGCGTTTGCACTGCCGAACGTGGTGATTGCGCTTGAACTTGATTTGCCGCTTGAAGGCTCAATCTTCGTGCCCTCGTAAACATACACCGCCACAGTCGATTCATCATCGAGAACACGTGCGGTCGCACAAATCTTGTACATCTCGTCGGTGATTTTATCAACATAGCAAGACGTAATCTGACCCATATCGTTCGATGCGTTCATGTTGATTTTGAGATCCGTCCTGCCGCTGATGTTTTTAAACGTCAGCGCCAGGTCATCACTCTCATTAAGTGCCGTAATAACACTGTTTACAGCAGAGCGTGCCGTATAATAAGACTGGCTTTTCGCATAGTCCGAATATGTACGCTTTTGTACAGTTGCAACGACAGTTAATGTCGCCATAACAAAGATTATTATAACGGCACACACCGATACGACAGTGAACAGAACAGCACCCTTTAGCCTACGGCTTCGGATTCTGTCTATAAATTTCATAAATAACATTACCGCCTTTCTCTAATGCGTTTGTAGTTGGTTGCGGATGTTCGTAAAATCTGTCATATTTGCTTATTGGGCTGCCTCAGCCTTTTCCTTAAAGCTGCTTGCATTCTTTTCTACAAGCTCTTTAAGTGCGTCTGATTTGCCATCGCTTGTTTCTTCAAAAAGATCCTTATAGAGCAAATCGGGCGCTTGTGCGGAATAGAACTGGAATGTAAGCGAACCTGTAATGGTCGCTTCGTCTTCGACAAGCTGTGTGCCCGCACGCACATATGTTTGAAGAACACTTGAAATATCAATTGAGTTAAGCAATACCTTTTCGTCAGAATCGGCAACCAAATCAAGGAACTGTAAAACCTCGGATTCCGTTCCCTCATATGCAAGGGTTACCGTAGATGAAACAATGGTCTGTGCGGCTCTGGCTGAAATTGAAGCGCTCTTCGCAAGTGCCTCGGCACTTTCCGTTTCAAAATCGCCGTTAAGGTCTGCCGCCGTATAAATCGGGTATGTGAGAATGCTCGGCGTGTAGTAGTAGTATGTAAGAGTCGAAGTGTTCGCCTCGCCGTATGCGATTGTGTTTGAAACCTTAAGACCTATCTGATCGCCTTTTTCGTTAAGACCGAGGTTGAGCAATGTGGATTCTACATATTCATCAAGCTCATCATTGTGCCTGATATCGGAAAAGCTGGCGGCCTTGTCAGTAGAATCGGCATGAGTGAGAACAATGTGCTCTTGCACTTCATAGATCTGGTCAACCTGTTTTTCAAGCGATTCAAGCTGATTCTTTTTCGTGGTATATTCCGACTTGTTAGCTTTAAGCTCTTCATTCTTGGGCTTGATAAGGAATATTATTCCCAATACCCAAATTGCGATAACCAAAAAGGACAAAAGTATGATTTTATCTCTGTAATTGATTTTTGACATATACATTCACCTGCTTTCAATTATTCAGCGCTCTGCTGGGCGGCGTCATCTGCTGCTGCGGCGTTGGGATTCCAAGGAGAGTCCATTGTGAGCGTAAGGTTAAAATCAACCCACATACGCTCTTCTTCATCGGCGTTGACTGCCGGTGCTGCGGCATCGCCTTCGGTTGTTTCCGAAGCTTCGGTTTCTTCGTTTATGCTGTAACCTGTATATGCCACATCAACAAACATCGGTTCACCGTTTTCGTCAAATGTAAGCGCCTGCAAATCATTTACAAGCTTGTAGCCGACCTGCTGTGCATTAAGCTGCATATCGCCGGGAAGCGAAATTGTCAGTGAAATTGTGCCGTTTGAATAAGCAAATCCCGTAATGCCCTGATTGTGAGCATCTAAGGTTGCATATTCAAGGTTCGGATCATCGTTGAACTGAGCAAGAAGATCTTCTTTTTGCTTTTGATACTGTTCGGTATAATACTCTGCATCGCAATAAGCTTCAACGGCATCGTTGACCTTGGTATATACCTCGGAATCAAGTATCGGCTTTGATTCATAAGCATAATATGCGTCATCGATCATCGTTGCGTAATTGTCAATCGAATCCTTTACGGTATTAAGCTGATTGAGAAGTGCGATTTTGGAATTTGCGCCGTTGATTTGATCGTCAATATCCTGAATTTCGTCTTCAAGCTTTGAGTTTTGGTTTGCAACGATTAAATACCAAATGAGTATAACCGCCGCAGAAATTCCCACGCTTCCGAAGAAAATGAACGGGAACGATCTGTCGGACTTGATTTTATCGGCAACAAGGCTTCCGAATTCCATCGTTTCAAGAAGATTGATGTGCTCGGTTTCCTTATTTCTTCTGAACATTGCGCCGACGGCGTTTGCGTATACGGCAAATTCGATATTTTCATATCCCGAAACCTGACGGGGAACGCCGATAACGCTTCCGGAAATTTCCATCTGATCCAAAGCGTTTGTCAAACGGACATATTCCTTTGTATCGCCGTAGAAAACAACATTTTCAATCGGATTTGAACGGTTTCTGTTGCGCTGGAACTGGATCATACGGAAAATGTTTTCGTTTACCGCTTCAAATACATAATCTTCGGGATCGTCATAATCGGCAGGGTCTATTGCCGCAAAACGTGAGAATGTCAACTGACCTTCTTCATAAAGGTTAAGGTTGATGAAGTTGTTGTCGATTTGAACTGCCAAAAGCGGCATTCTCGACTTGTTTTTCTCATCGGAAAGAAGAACTCTCGTAATACAGTTACAGCCGACGATTACCGATTTGAGCGCAATGCCGAGCATTGTGAACACCTTACGGTAGCAATCTACAACATCGAAAGGACAGGCGGTTGCCAAAACTTTTGTTACAACTGCACCGTTTTCTTCGTCCTCAACATCGCCTACGATAATGTACGAAACGCCGTAAGAATCGTCAATACCCATTGTGGACTGCATTTTGTTCTTTACAAGCTTTGAAAACTCGGGTTCCTTAGCCTTGGGTACCGTAATTTCCTTAAATATCGTAAGGTTTGAGGAAATGCTGATAATAGCTTCTTTATCGCCCATTTTGTTGGTGCGAAGCGTTTGGTTGATAAGCGTTGCCAAACGGGGAATATCCTTGCAGTGACCGTTGACGATTATATCCTCTTCAAGCTCAAGCGTCGCTGCGGATTGAATGCGAACCTTTCCGTTATTTTCCTGACCTTTGATAATTCGTATATTTCTGTCTGTTACATCAAATGATAACATTATACTTTCACCTCTCTGATGGATTTATAATTATAGTTGGATTTTTTCTTACGAAATACCTTCAAACGAACCGTAAAGTGCGGGAAGTACGCCTGCGATAACAAGACCTACGCCGACACCGAGAATGATAATCATCAAAGGTTCAAGCATCGACACAAGACGTGCAACAGCCGAGTCGGCTTCTTCGTCGTAGTAGTCGGCGGTTTTTTCGAGAATATCGTCAAGAGCGCCGGCTTCCTCACCGACGTAAATAATCGAGCAGAACATCGACTCGAAAATTTCGGTTCTTTGAATAGAGGATGAAAGCGTTTCACCCTGTTTGACCTCATCGACAACGGTAACAAATTTTTCGTCAATATATGAGTTGCCGAGAATCGACGAAGCCCTTTGCAGACATTCTACCATAGGCAGACCTGCGGAGTAAAGCGAAGAAAGAGTACGTCCGAAACGACCTGTGTAAATTTTTACGATAAGGTTTCCGAACAGCGGGTTTGTAACCAAAAACTTGTCAAATTTCAGCCTTATCGAAGGAACTTTAAGCGCATAGATAATGCCGAAAACCACCGCTGCGACAACCGCAACGCATATGTACCACTTTGAACGCAGAAAATCACTGAAAGCGTTAAGCGCACGTGTAAGCGCCGGCATATCATCGGGGCTTTCAAAAAGGTCAACGAAAATCGGCATGATAAACGTGAACATCGCAATAACGATAACCACGGTGAGCACAAGAAGAACGATAGGATAAATCATTGCGCCCTTAATCGTGTTGTTAAGCTTGTTTTCCTTTGCGTAATGTGCTTCCATTCGCTTCATAATTACATCAAGCGAACCGGATGATTCACCCGCGGCAACCATACTTATGAGGAATGGGGGGAAAGCGCCCTGCTGCATCATAAGCGACTGCGAAAACGATTCACCCTTTTGAACGTTTTCGTAAATGTCCTGCCAGATATTCCTGCAAGCGTCATTTGTCTGCTCCTTGTAGAGAATATCAAGCGATCTTACCAGCGTAAGACCGGAAGACATCATCGCACTGAGCTGTCTACAGTTGTACGCAAGCTCCTTGGTTGTGAACTTGTGCGCACTTTTCTTGGATGAAGTAACTTCCTTATAGTTCGTGCAGAATAATCCCTTTTCCGAGATTTTTTCAAAAAACGCACGCTCGTTTTCGGCAACTATCGTACCTTTTGAAGTGTTGCCCAATGCGTCCTTTGCACTATAAGAATAAGTTTTCATCATACCACCTCCGTTATTCTTAAATAAGCATCGTAAGAGTATATCTATACATACTACTCTATCATAGACATTATATCACTGATTCACAAAAATTTCAATTGTTTAATACATACAAATTGCCCTTAACCTTTTGTGAAATATACACAAAAGAAAAAAGCACACCGCAAAGCTACGGGTGCTCTCATCACAAACATTGTGAATAAATAAAGAACCTAAGTTAATCAGATGTTAAAAAATTAACGATTATCTGTTGATTCGATAAAGCCTGCAAGCGTTGTCATTCGTTGCCGCAATAACATCTTCAACACCGATTCGCTTAATTTCGGCAATTTTTTCGGCAACGGAAATAAGCATTGAGCTGTCACAGCGCTTTGAGCGCCACGGCTCGGGCGCCATATACGGACAGTCGGTTTCAATAAGCAGCCTTTCAAGCGGAACGCTTTCGGCAACTTCTCTTGCTTTTCTTGCGTTTTTAAAGGTCACAACGCCGGTCAGCCCGATGTAAAGCCCCAAACGCAGCGCCTCGTCAGCCGTTTCCCTGCTGCCGCTGAAGCAGTGCACAACGCCTTTCGGTCTGTATCTGCGCAGTATTTCAAAAGTATCGGCGCAAGCATCTCTGCTGTGGACAATAACAGGCATATCAAGCGAATTTGCGATTTCCAGCTGACTTTCAAAAAGCCGTTTTTGCAAATTCACGTCATAGCCGGGATAATGATAATCAAGACCTATCTCCCCTATCGCCATAACCTTGGGCAACCGTGCGATTTTTTCAAGCTCCTCAATATAGTTTCCCGATGTTTGCGATGCAAATTCGGGGTGTATTCCGGCAGAAGAGTAAACCCCGTCAAACCGCTGTGCAAGGCTTTGCGAAGCTTTGCTGTCGGCTATATCCGTTCCCGCAAGCATAATCGCCCCCACATTGCCGCAAAGCAGCCGATTTATAAGCTCAAATCTGTCTGAATCAAACGCAGAATCGGTATAGTGCGAATGCGAATCGAAAATTTTCGTGCTCATGAGTCAATCCACTGCTCCTTCAAGGCATCACGGAACGAAGCGTCGATAGTATAGTTTTCGCCCGACCAGCTGCCCGTGGTGATTACAAGCACACAGCTTGCCTGTCCCTTTGCGGCAAGGTATTCCGCCGCCTCGCTGTAATTTGCATAATCCGTTGCGGTGATATTCGTTTCGCAAACAGCCGACATTGTTTCATAACTTGTTTTAAGCCTTGCCGAAAGACTTTCGCCGAAACCGGTATTTATCATATTCTGAACAGCCATTCCGATAAATTTCGTTCTGAAATCCTCGCCGCCCGAATAAAACGGGTATGTCATAAGGTCGGATAGCTGTTCGCTGTTGACGCTTTTCATTCCGGTTGAAATTTCGGTATACTCCGACGGAACGCTGACCGATACTCCGCCCATTATGCTGTGGAGCTTTTCAAGCCCGTAGGCGTCAAGCTTCATATATCTCGAAACCTCAATACCCAACTCGCCGCTTATGGCGTTGGCAAGTGCGCCTGCGCCCGAAGCTCTGTATATCTGCGCCGCAGTCATCGTACCGGAATCGGCATTGCAAAGCGTTTTCGGAGAAATCGGAATACTTAAAGTCGATTCCTTATACGGCATGCAATACACCACCGCAAAGGCAAGGTCGGTGTCGCTCGCTCCGTTGTCATATACAAAAAGCAATGCATGATTCATCTCTTCGGTGATTCCGACGGACATCTGCGCATTTGAAACGCCGGCGTCATCATCGTCATCAACCGTAATTTTGTACATATACCACGCTGTCGCTCCGAACAGAATCAGCGAAACCAAAAACGTTATCAAAAACGGTATGGCGACCGCACCTTTTTTATAGCTCATTTTATCAGCCTCCGTAATATTTATTCTTTATTTTTTTACAAATGACAATATGCAAGCGCAAACCTTTGCGTTTCGTAAGATATTCATTTCCACACGAAAATATGCAAAATGTTGAAAACACGGTTGAAAACGTTGAAAACCCCGATATACCGAGATTTTTTCGATTTTCAAAAAAATCACATAAAATTCACTTATTTTCTTGCAATAATATTTTTTTTGGTGTATAATAGATAGTTGTGCAAAATCAAAGCGATTTTGCGGCGGCAAGGCGCTCGTCATAAAGGGCTTTGCTGCAATATATGTCCGAAACGTTCAGTCTTATGACCTTTATGCCGCTTTGCTCGGCATAGCGTATTGTTTGACCCGTTCCGCTCAATTCATCGCCGATAAGCGCAATCAGCAGCGACGATTTGTCTACAATATATTTATTTCTTGCGGCAAAACAGCCTTTATAATATTTTTGCGAAAGGCAGCAAACGCTGTCGGCATTGCGCAAAACGCATTCAAGGTCGTATTTGTCCGACACAGACCACTTTTCCGAATGCCCGCTGTACGGCAGCACGCAGTGCAGTTTGATTTCGGGGCAGCTTTTTTTCATCTCCGCCAAAAACATTGCCGCCCATAAATCAACACCCAAGGCACAGCCTGTATAAAACTCATGATAGCCTTGCGCAACACTGTCGGCAATTGCCTTATAAAGGCGGCTTTTAAGCACGTTTACAATCGTTAAATTTCGGGGCAGTTTGTGAGGTCTGTGCCCCGAAAAGCAAGCGCTTTTGCTTTTCATAAATCCCAAAAAACCTTTACTTTACGAATATTTACTCATCGCACAAATAATATATTAGCATAAACTTTTTCAATATTCAAGTATTTATATCAAAAAAACAACCGCTTTCTCCAAATTCCGACGCAAAAGCTGCGGTTGAAAGCACTGCACCCGAAAGGAGAATATCGATTGAAAAAGGACAAAAACCGCACTTGGGCGGAAATTCATCTTGACCGCCTTGAACGCAATGTAAAAAAAATCACCGCAAACTGCGGCAGTAACTGTGAGCTTATGGCGGTTGTCAAAGCCGACGCCTACGGTCACGGCGATATACAGCTTGCACGCAAGCTCAGCTCGCTCGGAATCGGCTATTTTGCGGTTTCAAACATCGATGAAGCGGAAAACGTTCGTTCGGTGTGCCATGATAGCGACATATTGATTCTCGGTTACACCAGCCCCGAATATGCCAAAGAGCTTATCGACAACAACATTATTCAGGGAATTTTGTCATACGAAAACGCATTGGCGTTCTCGAATGCGGCAAAAGGCTCAAATCGCCCTTTGCGTTGTCACATAAAGCTTGATACGGGAATGGGCAGGGTCGGTTTGAAATTTAAAACCCCGAAAGAGTGTGCCGAAGAAATCATAAAAATATGCAAGCTTCCAAATCTTTCGGTCGAAGGCATATACACGCATTTTTCATGCGCCGACAGTGAGCTTGCAAGCGATGTCGAATATACGCTTTCGCAAAAGCACTTCATCGAAGAAGCTTATGATATCGCCCGTATTACTTTAAAAGAAAACACCCCTTACCATCTTCATTACCTCAACAGCGCCGGTCTTATGTATCTTAAAGACACCAAAAGCACGCTGGCAAGAGCGGGAATTATTCTTTACGGGCTTATGCCGAACGCTTTGCTCCCACTGCCTATCGAGCTTGAACCGGTTATGGAGCTTAAAACCGTAATTTCACACATAAAAGAAATCGACCCGGGCGATTATGTCAGCTATTCACGCACCTTTTGCGCAAAGCGGAAAATGAAAATCGCCACAATGCCCGTAGGCTATGCCGACGGATATCCGAGAGCGCTTTCTTCAAAGGCGCAGGTTCTCATCAACGGCAGGCGGTGCAACATCATAGGCAAAATTTGCATGGATCAAATGATGTGCGATGTCACAGATCTTGAAAACGTCAATTGCGGCGATACCGTAACGCTTTTCGGCATTGACGGCTCCGAGAAACTCAGCGCCGACGAGCTGGCATTGCTCTGCGATTCGATCGGTTATGAGCTGGTTTGCGGAATTTCAAAGCGTGTTCCGAGAATTTTCAGCGAATGACTTAAAACAACTTATCAGACAAACCAAATTCAAATATATATTTTTTAATTGAAAGGAACTGTATTTATGAGTGTAAAAGCAGTAAAATTCGGAGGCAGCTCGCTTGCCGACGCAAATCAAATCAAAAAGGCATCAGCCATCATCAAGGCTGACGAAAGCCGACGTTATGCCGTGGTTTCGGCACCGGGAAAGAGATTTTCCGACGATATCAAAGTCACCGATATGTTCTATGCCTGCTATGACAAAGCCAAAAAAGGCGAGGATTTCGGCGATGTTTTTTCGCAGATTAAAGAGCGCTATAACGGCATTATCAAAGATCTCGGTCTTTCGCTCAATCTCGACAGAGAATATGCAATAATCGAAGGCTGCCTTTTGGGCAACGCCGGCAGAGATTACGCCGCAAGCCGAGGCGAATATCTCAACGCAATAATTATTGCGGAATATCTCGGATTTGATTTTGTCGATGCGGCAGACGTTGTCGCATTCGGCGAAAACGGTGAATTTTTGCTTGACAAAACAATCTCGCTTATTTCCGAAAGGCTTAAAAATTCAACCTGTGCGGTAATCCCCGGATTTTACGGCATGAGAGAGGGCGGCACCATCAAAACCTTTTCAAGAGGCGGCTCGGATATCACGGGTTCTCTTGTCGCAAGAGCGGTAAATGCCGAAATCTATGAAAACTGGACCGATGTTTCGGGATTTTTAATTGCCGACCCCAGAGTTGTACGCAACGCCGAGGTTATCGAAACAATCACCTACGCCGAACTGCGTGAGCTTGCATATATGGGTGCGGGCGTGCTTCACGAGGACGCCATATTCCCCGTCAGAACAGCAGGTATTCCCATCAACATAAGAAACACCAACGACCCTGACGCAAGCGGCACTATGATCGTTGCCGACACCGATGAAGAAAGCCGCAACATCATCACGGGTATTGCAGGCAAAAAGGGCTTTTGCGCAATCAATATCGAAAAGGATATGATGAACAGCGAAGTAGGCTTCGGAATGAAAGTACTCGATGTTCTTCGTGAATTTAATATTTCGTTTGAACATCTTCCCTCGGGAATTGACACAATGTCGGTTATTCTTTCAAGCGCCTGCATTGAGGGCAGAGAAGATGAGATTTTAAACGCAATCAAAAAATCCGTAAATCCCGATAAACTCGAAGTTGAACACGGACTTGCCCTGCTTGCCGTCGTCGGCAGAGGAATGCGTTCGACAAGAGGTACAGCCGCAAGAACATTCGCCGCACTTGCCCACGCAAGGGTAAACGTTAAAATGATAGATCAGGGTTCAAGCGAACTTAACATTATCATAGGCGTGAAAGAGGAAGATTTTGAAAAAGCAACCTCGGCTATATACGACTGCTTTGTAAACTGACATTTTCTTATTTTAATAAATCGGCACAGGTAAATAAATATGGAGAATAAATCAAACGAAGAATCCGAAATAGCACTGCGTGAAAAGCAAATTTACGCCGACTTTCCCGTTCCGAAAGCGGTTGCTACGATGGTTATTCCCACGATAATCAGCCAAATCATAACGGTAATATACAATTTGGCCGATACATGGTATGTCGGATTGACCGAAAATGCGGCGGCGGTTGCGGCGGTTTCGCTGTGCCTGCCGGCATATAATATCATGACTTCAATCGCAAATTTGTTCGGCATCGGCGGAGCAAGCGTAATCACGAGAGCCGTCGGCGAAAACCATCACCACAGGGCAAGGAGGGCATTTGTCCTCGCAGTAAGGGGCGCTTTGATAACATCAGCTTGCTATTCACTGCTTTTTGCCATAATCGCAAAACCGTTTTTGATGTTGATAGGCGGTGATAATGACAGCATCGGCTTTGCGGTCGATTACGCCGTAATCACTATGGTGATAGGCGGCATTCCGACAGTTATGTCTGCCGTTTTCGCACACCTGATTCGCAGCACAGGTCAGGCAAAGGTGGCAAGCTTCGGCATAACACTCGGTGCCGTTCTCAATATGATTTTAGACCCTTTGTTCATGTTTGTGCTCATGCCCGAAGGATGTGAGGTCGTCGGTGCGGCAACTGCCACGGCACTTTCAAACACAGTGTCAATGCTCTATTTTGTCTGCTACTTGATAAAGCACCGTGACGTTTATATTTTCCGCTTCACACTGGAAAACCGACGCTACGTTCGCATCACTACGTACGATATTGTAAAATCGGGCATTCCGAGCTTTCTTTTGCTTGGCGCAGGGCAGGTTTCAAACTTTTTCATCAACGGTATGATTGCCAAAATGGGCGCAAGTGCGGCAATTGCCGGAATCGGCGTGGTGCGCAAGATCGATTCGCTTGCTTATGCCGTAAATCAAGGCATTACACAGGGAATGCTGCCTATTGTGGCATATTGCTTTGCCACAGACCGAATTAAACGAATGAAAGCTGTTGTCGGATTTTCCGCTGCGCTGACTGTCATATTCTCACTTATATGCAGCATTTGCTCCTACCTGTTTGCACCGCATTTAATCGCTTTTTTCATTCGTGATGCGCAAACGATTTTTTACGGAACAAAATTTTTGCGCATACTTTGCATTGCCGTTGCCATATATCCGTTGCTTTTTGTTATAATCGCCGTATTTCAGGCAATCGGCGAGGGCGTAAAGCCTTTTGTGCTTTCGCTTATACATAAAGGCTCAATCGATATTATACTTTTCTTCGTCGTAAAGAAAACGCTCGGCTTGGAATACATCTTGTGGGTTTCTCCCCTAATGGCGGCAATCGCTTTGATTATAGGAATTTTTCTGATACTCCGATTATTTAAAAAGCTTGACAAAGCTTAACAGCTTTCGGCAAAATTCCGATATACGCAAAAATCGCCGATATTCATTTTAATCGGCAAGTGATTTTACCGTTTTTTTGGATTATATGTCAAAAATTATACAAAAAAGTTGGTCAAATTATTTATAGTATTTTACTTAATTATATGTTATAATGTAGACGGCATACTCACATTGTTAAAAAAATATCAAATTGATATTTGCAATGTTAAGGTATAGACAAACCCCCGCATTATGTTGCTTTTTTTACATAAATGCGGCGGAAAATATCCGCATTAAAGCTGCGGAAAAATCAAGGAGGTTTTGGAATGGGCATGATTAAAGCAGCTGTTCCTTTCAACGGCACAAAGGAACAGGAGGCTGAGCTTTGCGCAATTATCGCAGAGCTTAAAGACACCAGAGGAGCGCTTATGCCGGTTATGCAGAAAGCGCAGGATATTTACGGCTATCTTCCCATTGAGGTTCAAACAATGATTGCCGAGGGCTTGAACGTACCGCTTGAAAAGGTTTACGGCGTAGCTACGTTTTACTCTCAGTTTTCACTCAATCCCAAGGGAAAATACCGTATTTCGGTATGTCTTGGTACTGCCTGCTATGTTAAGGGCAGCGGCGACATATACGAAAAGCTTCAGGAAAAGCTTGGCATCGGCGACGGCGGATGCACACCGGACGGAAAATTCTCGCTTGAGGCCTGTCGTTGCATAGGCGCTTGCGGACTTGCTCCTGTATTGACGGTAAACGATGACGTTTTCGGCAGACTTACTGTTGACGACGTCGATTCTATCCTTGCAAAATATGCAGACTAAACTGCAAAAATTACTATCAAATAGGAGGAACAATTATTATGACGCTTGAACAACTTAATGCTGTCAAGGAAAAAATGAAAAATGAAGTCGCTTTGAGAACTCACGGCGGCGAAAATTCAAAATATGAAAAGCACATCCTCATATGCGGCGGTACAGGCTGTACTTCCTCGGGCTCTATGAAGATTGCCGAAACATTGGAAAAAACCATTCAGGCAAAAGGCCTTTCCGAAAAAGTTCAGGTTGTTAGAACCGGCTGCTTCGGTCTTTGCGCACTCGGACCTATCATGATTGTATATCCCGAAGGCGCTTTCTACTCAATGGTTGAAGAAAAAAATATTGAAAGAATCGTTGATGAGCACATTATCGGCGGCACGCCCATTAAAGAGCTTCTTTATGACGAAACCGTTACCGATGAGGGCATAAAAGCTCTTGATGACACGGCTTTCTACAAAAAGCAGCACAGAGTTGCTTTGAGAAACTGCGGCGTTATCAACCCCGAATGCATTGACGAATATATCGGAAGAGACGGATATGCCGCTCTCGGTAAGGTTCTTACCACAATGTCGCAGGATGATGTCATCCAAACCATTCTCGACAGCGGTTTGCGTGGCAGAGGCGGCGGCGGCTTCCCTACCGGCATGAAGTGGAAGCTTGCAAAGAACATCGTTCCCGATGCAGACATGAAATATGTATGCTGCAACGCCGACGAGGGCGACCCGGGCGCATTTATGGACCGTTCGGTTCTTGAGGGCGACCCCCACGTTGTTCTTGAAGCAATGACAATTGCCGGCTATGCTATCGGCGCAAAGCAGGGCTATATCTACGTTCGTGCGGAATATCCGATTGCCGTTGACAGATTGCGAATCGCAATTTCTCAGGCAAGAGAAAAAGGTATGCTCGGCAACAACATTTTCGGAACGGACTTTTCTTTCGACATTGATTTGCGCCTTGGTTCCGGCGCGTTTGTCTGCGGCGAGGAAACCGCTCTCATGACCTCTATCGAAGGCAACAGAGGCGAGCCTAAGCCCCGTCCTCCTTTCCCTGCCGAAAAAGGTCTTTTCGACAAGCCCACAATCCTCAATAATGTTGAAACATATGCAAATATCCCTCAAATCATTCTCAACGGTCCTCAGTGGTTCTCGGCAATGGGTACGGAAAAATCCAAGGGCACAAAGGTATTTGCTCTCGGCGGCAAGATAAACAATACAGGTCTTGTCGAAGTCCCCATGGGTACAACTTTGCGTGAAGTCATCGAAGAAATCGGCGGCGGCATTCCCAACGGCAAAAAGTTTAAGGCGGCGCAGACAGGCGGCCCCTCCGGCGGATGCATTCCTCCCGAACATTTTGATATTCCGATTGACTATGACAACCTCATCGGCATAGGCTCGATGATGGGTTCGGGCGGTCTTATCGTTATGGACGAAGATAACTGTATGGTCGATATTGCCAAATTCTTCCTCGAATTTACTCTCGATGAATCCTGCGGCAAATGCACGCCTTGCAGAATCGGCACTAAGAGAATGTACGAGATTCTTGACAAAATCACAAAGGGTCAGGGCACTCTTGAAGATATCGACAAGCTTGAAGAGCTTTGCTACCATGTTAAGCAAAATTCGCTTTGCGGACTCGGTCAAACAGCCCCCAACCCCGTGCTTTCAACACTTCGTTACTTCCGTGACGAATATGTCGCTCACGTTGTTGACAAAAAATGTCCCGCAGGCGTTTGTAAGGATCTTCTCTCCTTCTCTATCATTGAGGACAAGTGCAAGGGCTGTACGGCTTGCGCAAGAAAATGTCCTGTCGGCGCTATTTCGGGCGCTGTTAAGCAGCCTCACGTTATCGATACAAATAAATGTATCAAGTGCGGCGCTTGTATTGCAACCTGTAAGTTCGGCGCAATCATCAAGAAGTAATCGGGAGGTTTGGATATGAGTGATATGATAAATATTAAAATTAACGGTATGGATTTTGCGGCTCCCAAAGGCTCAACTATCCTTGAAGCCACACATCTTGCCGGAATAACGATCCCCACCTTGTGCTTCCTTAAAGATATCAACGCAATCGGCGCTTGCCGTATCTGTGTTGTCGAAGCAAACGAGGGCAGAGGATTCAGAACAGTTGCATCGTGCGTTTACCCTATCTCCGAGGGCATGGAAATTCGCACAAACACACCTGCAATCATTGAAGCGAGAAAGAAAACACTTGAGCTTATTCTTTCCAATCACGACAGAAGATGCCTTTCCTGTGTAAGAAGTAAAAACTGTGAGCTTCAAGCGCTTGCAAACGATCTCGGTATTGAATTTGAGGGCAAATATGACGGCGAAAAACAGGATTTTGACATCGACTGCACCGCCGCACATATGTACCGTGACAATAACAAGTGCATTCTTTGCAGACGCTGTGTTGCCGTTTGTGAAAAAACACAGGGCATCGGCGTAATCGGCGCTAACGAAAGAGGATTTAAAACCCACATCAGCTCTGCATTTGAAATGGGCTTGGGCGATACTTCCTGCGTATCCTGCGGACAGTGCATCAACGTATGTCCCACGGGCGCTCTTTCCGAAAAAGATTTCACTTCGGAAATCATCGCCGCAATCGCTGACCCCACGAAGAAAGTTGTCGTTCAGACAGCGCCCTCTGTAAGAGCAGGCTTGGGCGAATGCTTCGGTATGCCTATCGGCACAAATGTTGAAGGCAAAATGGTTGCCGCATTGCGCAGACTCGGATTTGATTGTGTATTTGATACAAACTTCTCCGCTGACCTTACAATCCTCGAAGAGGGTACAGAGCTTATCGACAGGGTTAAAAACGGCGGCAAGCTCCCCATGATTACGTCATGTTCACCCGGTTGGGTTAAATATTGTGAGCATTATTATCCCGACTGTATCGATAATCTCTCAAGCTGCAAATCACCCCAGCAGATGTTCGGCGCTGTTTTGAAAACATATTATGCCGAAAAGATGGGTTGGAATCCCGAAGATATCGTTTCTGTCAGCGTTATGCCCTGCACAGCCAAGAAGTTTGAAATGGGCAGAGATAACCAAAATGCCGCAGGCGTTGCCGATATCGACTACGCTATCACAACGAGAGAACTTGGCAGAATGATCGACAGAGCAGGCATTAACTTTGCAGAGCTTCCCGAAGAAAAGTTTGACGACCCGCTGGGCATTTTCTCCGGCGCAGGACTTATCTTCGGTGCAACAGGCGGCGTTATGGAGGCTGCACTCCGCTTTGCCGTTGAAGAGCTGACCGGTGAAAAGCTTGACAATGAAAAGCTTGACTTCAAGGAAGTCAGAGGAATTGAAGGCGTTAAGGAAGCAAGCTACAACGTAAACGGTCTTGAAATCAAGGTTGCCGTTGCAAGCGGACTTGCAAACGCCAAAAAGCTTATGGATAAGGTAAGAAGCGGCGAAGCCGATTACACTTTCATCGAAATGATGGCTTGCCCCGGCGGCTGTGTAAACGGCGGCGGACAGCCTATTGTTCCCGCATCTGTACGCAACTTCACTGACGTTCGCTCGCTCAGAGCCAAGGCTCTTTATGATGAGGACGCTGCAATGGAACTGAGAAAATCTCAGGACAACCCCGCTGTTAAGGCTCTTTATGACGAATACCTCGAAAAGCCCGGCAGCCACAAGGCTCATGAGATTCTTCACACAACTTACGTTGCAAGAAAAATCAATAAAGATTTTGACTGATTAACCTTTTAAATATTAACAAAAACGGCGACGGATACTTTCCGTTGCCGTTTTTGTGCCCTTTTATCAAAAATTATCGCCGCCGTCATAAATTTTTAATTCACGCAACAAAACACATATATAGGCGAAGATTTTTTAAATTTTGCTCTTTATTTTTTTGAGATGATGTTGTATAATATATACGAACAGCTTTATGCAGAAAGGTTACAGGATATATTGAAATGATTTATATGTATGATGGCTGGAAAGGCTTTGAAAAGGGCACTTGGGTCAACGAAATTAACGTAAGAAGCTTTATTAAGCACAATTTTACACCTTATGACGGCAACAGCGATTTTTTAAAAGCGCCGACAGAGCGTACCGCAAAGTTGTGGAATCAGGTGCTTGAGCTTTCAAAACAGGAGCGAGAGGCCGGCGGCGTTCTCGATATGGACACAAAGGTCATATCGACAATAACCTCACACGCACCCGGGTATCTCGATAAAGAAATCGAACAAATTGTGGGCTTTCAAACCGACAAGCCCTTTAAGCGTGCGCTTATGCCCTACGGCGGAATACGCATGGCTGAAAAAGCTTGCAAAGATAACGGTTTTGAACTTGATAAAGATGTAAAAGAATTTTTTGAAACTCATAGAAAAACGCATAATGCCGGCGTTTTCGACGCCTATACTCCGGAAATGCGCGCTTGTCGATCAAGCCATATTATAACGGGTCTGCCGGATGCTTACGGCAGAGGCAGAATCATCGGCGATTACAGGCGCATTGCTCTCTACGGCGTTGACAGGCTCATTGAGGACAAAATCGAGCAAAAAGCAACAACACGCTCTGCGATGTATTCTCAGGTAATTAGGGACAGAGAAGAGCTTGCCGAGCAAATCCGTGCTTTGGAAGATTTGAAAAAAATGGCGGCAAGCTACGGCTTTGACATTTCACTGCCTGCAACAAACACAAAAGAGGCGGTTCAGTGGCTGTATTTCGGTTATCTTGCCGCTGTTAAAGAACAAAACGGCGCCGCAATGTCGCTGGGTCGCACCTCAACTTTTCTTGATATCTATGCCGAACGTGATTTAAAGAACAAAGTATTTACCGAATCGGAAATTCAAGAAATAATCGACCACTTTATTATGAAGCTTCGGCTTATAAAATTTGCAAGAACCCCCGAATATAACGCACTGTTTTCGGGCGACCCTCAATGGGTAACCGAATCGATCGGCGGTATCTCGATAGACGGCAGACATATGGTAACCAAAATGTCATATCGATATCTGCACACGCTTGAAAATCTCGGCGCCGCACCCGAGCCTAACCTTACCGTATTGTGGTCATCACGCCTGCCCGAAAATTTCAAGCGATTCTGCGCAAAAATCTCTATCGAAACCTCATCAATTCAATATGAAAATGACGATTTAATGCGCTTTACGCACGGCGACGACTACGCTATCGCCTGCTGCGTTTCATCAATGCGAATCGGAAAGGAAATGCAGTTTTTCGGCGCAAGGGCAAACCTTGCAAAATGCTTGCTTTATGCAATAAACGGCGGCGTTGATGAAATTTCCGGCAAACAAATTGCGCCTGAATTTCGCCCGATAACCTCTGAATATTTAGACTATGACGAGGTGATGAAGAAGTATGACGATATGATGGAATGGCTTGCGGGCGTTTATGTCAATATGCTCAACATCATTCACTATATGCATGACAAATACTGTTATGAAAAAATTCAAATGGCACTTCACGACAAAAACGTCACACGCTGGTTTGCAACGGGCATTGCCGGGCTTTCCGTCGTTGCCGATTCGCTTTCCGCAATAAAATACGCAAAGGTCAAGGTCATTCGTAACGAATCGGGTCTTGCCGTTGATTATGAAGTTGAGGGCGATTTTCCCAAATACGGCAACGATGATGACCGCGTTGATAAAATCGCTTATGATATTGTGCATAGATTTATGGAGCACATCAGAAAAAATCACACGTATAGGGACAGCATTCCGACAACCTCAATACTGACAATCACTTCAAACGTTGTTTACGGCGAAAACACAGGTTCTACGCCCGATGGCAGAAAGCGTGGCGAGGCCTTTGCCCCCGGTGCCAACCCAATGCACCGCCGTGACACAAGCGGTGCGATAGCTTCGCTTGCTTCGGTTTCAAAATTGCCGTTTAAAGATGCGCAAGACGGAATTTCAAACACATTTTCCATCATTCCGAATGCACTCGGCAAGGAGGACATCATCATGACGGGCGACCTCGACATTAACTGCCTGTGTGAAAACGGCGCTTGCTTCTCGCCCACGCTTTTTGAAGGTCTTGACCGTGACTAAAACTCGATTTAGGAGGAAAAATATGGCTGCAACGCAAAATCAAATTGACAATCTTGTTGCCCTGCTCGACGGATATACGCAAAAGGGCGGTCACCATTTAAACGTTAATGTTTTTACAAAGGAAACGCTTATCGACGCACAGGCGCACCCCGAAAAATATCCGCAGTTGACCGTTCGTGTCAGCGGATATGCCGTAAATTTCATTAAGCTGACAAAAAAACAGCAAGATGAAATCATTTCACGCACATTTCACGACAGTATTTAAAAATGAACGGCTTTATTCATTCGATTGAATCTTTCGGCGCAGTTGACGGTCCCGGCATACGGCTTGTTGTCTTTATGCAGGGCTGCACACTGCGCTGTGCCTATTGTCACAACCCGGATACATGGCAAATCGGCGTCGGACGGCAAATGTCGCCGAGTCAAATTATTGAGCAGTATCAAAGAAACCGCCAGTTTTACAAAAACGGCGGCATAACTGTCAGCGGCGGCGAACCGCTTTTGCAGATTGACTTTTTGACCAAGCTTTTTTCTTGCGCAAAGCAAAAAAATATTCATACCTGTATTGACACTTCCGGGGCGGTTTTTGACCCAAGCAATACTAAAGAATTTGACAAATTGATTCAATATACCGACCTTGTTTTGCTTGATATCAAGCACATCAACAATAAAAAGCATATTGATATCACGGGGAAAGGCAACAGTAATATTCTCGATTTTGCACGGTATCTCGACAGGAACAATGTCGATGTGTGGATACGGCACGTCGTTGTGCCCGATTTAACGGACAGTGAAAGCGACCTTGCCGAGCTTGGAAGATTTATAGCAACGCTGAAAAATGTTAAGGCGCTTGATGTCATTCCGTATCACACTTACGGCGTTGAAAAATATGCGGAGCTTGGTATAAAATACAGGCTTGAAAATGTGCCGAATGTCCAAAGCAATCTTGTTGCAAGGGCTAAAAGCATAATAATCAACGAAATTCTGGCAAAAAAATAACGGTATGGTTGTTTTCAACCATACCGTTTTTTGTGCAAAGAAATTAGTGTTTCTTAGAAACAACTACGGCAGCGCCTGCGATTGCAAGAAGAGCAGCTACAGAAGCTACACCCTCAACACCGGTTGCAACGTTTGCAGCAGCGGCTGTTGTTGAAGCGGCAGTTGTCGTTGCAGCAGCTGTTGTTGTAGTGGTTTCGCCACCTGCGGCAGTAGTTGTAGTGGTTACATCATCTGCGGCAGCTGTTGTTGTGGTTGTAACAGCAGCAGTTGTAGTAGTTGTTACAGCGTCATCATTACCGTCGGGATTTTGCTCACCGCTACCTTCACCGACGGTGTAGGTGATTACGATATCGCTGATATCAACAGTAGGATCGGCACCCCACCACCAGCCGAACTGAACAAAACCGTCAGCGTAAACAGAAGCAATATCCTGACCTTCAGCGTCAAAACTAATGCTTTCAACCCATGAAGTAACAAGGTAATCTTTGGGAACGTTAGCCATATCAGCCTGAACCCAACCTGTGGTTTCGTCAGAATTAACGCTCAAGCCGACAGCTCCGCCGCCGTCTGCCCAATATTCAGTAGTGCAATCCCAAGTTACGGTAAATTCAATATTGGTAATTGCAGCTGTGTTTGCGGGAAGACCAAGCTCGGCATAAGTAATCTGAGCCATCTTTTTAGTATCATCAGCGGAATCAAGCGAAATTTTAGTGCTGTAGTTTGCAGTATCGGCAAAAGAAGCGATAGCCAAAGCAGATACCGAAACAGCGCAAGCTGCAATGCCTGCAAAAATCTTTGAAATTTTCATAATTTAATCTCCTTAATTTATGACATAGGCTCGGCGGTAGAGCTACAACCGAGCCTGTGATAAACTTAGCTTTTACTTAAAACGTGCGATTAGTGCTTCTTGGAAATAACTACTGCAGCGCCTGCAATTGTAAGAAGAGCAGCTACGGAAGCAACGCCCTCAACACCTGTTGCAGCGTTTGCGGCAGCAGCTGTAGTTGTTGCAGCGGTATTGTTGTTTGCGGCAGCCGTTGTTGTAGCAGCGGCAGCTGTTGTGGTTGTTGTAGCATTGTTATCAGCAGCAGCTGCTGTAGTTGTTGTAGCAGCACCACCGATTACGTTACCGCTAAGGTCGAGGTACTTAACATCGGAAACTTCAAAGTCTCCACCCCACCATGCCTGAACGATGAACTGACCCCAATCGGCACTTGAATCAAAGATTGCGCCGCCGAAATCATACTTCAATTCAATAACAGAACCTGTGTAGTTTACGGTCATACCGGAAATGTTCTTGCAATCAGCGCCTTCACCGGATACGCCGAATTCCTTAGAACCGTCAGACCACTCAACACCGGCACCCTGGAAAATAACGCCGCCGCCGATACCGGTTTCTTCCCAACCGGAAGCAGGTGTGATTGTAACAAGAGCACCGCTGATGCCGCCGTTCCACTCAACAGATTCAGCAGTAAGATCAACAACATATGCAGCACCGTCATTAGCGTTTGTGATTGTCTTTGCGGCAAATGATGTGATTGCCATAGCAGATACTGAAACAGCGCAAGCTGCAACAGCTGCAAAAATTCTTGTAAGCTTCATAATAATATCCTCCAAAAAATTACGTAGTGACACTACGTTTATTATGACAAAATTATATCACAAATTGCTCGGATTTGTCTATCTGCATTTTGCACAAATTTAAGCCTGCATTTTTCACATTTATGACAAATAGGCTATGCAATATCCGCAAAAAACCATATACGGAAAAAATTTAAAAAATCAGCCCGTGGTAACGACTTCAATGGCTTTTATCAATTGAAAATCGTTTTCAACATCAACGCCGTCAATGTAGGATTGCGCCTCTTCGGAAAGCTCGATTTCAAAATCGGGCATAATTCCTATGCCGTCATAGCAATCGGTTTTAGTCGTTTGATAAGTTGCCACCGTTATTGTGACAGCGCCGCCGCCCTCAAGCTCATAGGTCACTTGCATTACGCCCTTGCCGTAGGTTGTTACACCGACAAGCGGAACTTGCGCAAAATCACGCAGTGACTGTGCAAACAGCTCGCCGCCGCTTGCGGTTGAACCGTTGACTAAAACGACCATCGGCAAATTAAGCATATTGTTGTCTTTCATCGTGACAATCGGCTCTTTCTCACCGTCGTTATAGGTTGCAAAGGCAATTTCGCCCTTGGGCAAAATATCCTCCAAAACTTCTTCCACGGCGCTGACAAGCCCGCCGCCGTTATCACGCACATCAAAAACAATCCTCTCGGCACCGTCGTTCAAAAGCTTATAAAGCACCTGACTGAACTGCGTTCCCGTTTTTTCGTTAAAAGAATTTATCTTGATATACGCAATATTCCCATCAAGCATTTGACCGCTGACCGAGGTTATTTCCATCGTTTTGCGTGCCACCGTAATTTCAAGCTCGTCGCCGCCTCGGTTTATCGTAAGCACGATTTCACTGCCCTCTTCGCCCTTTGCAATGCCGTTTGCCGCTTCGTTAAAACCCGTTTCAAGAACATCAACGCCGTCAACGGCAATAATCAAATCGCCCTTTTCAATGCCGGCATTCATTGCGGGCGAATCCTCGCTTATATCCGTTACACGAATATATCCGCTTTCGTCCTTTGTAACAGTCGTGCCGATTCCGAAACGCTTTCCCGATTCGGTCAACTGCCTTGTGCGATATTCTTCCGCTGTATAGTAGCGTGCATAGCGGTCGTCAAGCCCCGAAACATAGCCGTCGAAAATTGCGTCAAGCAAAGCGGTTTCGTCAATCGTTCCGTTAAAATTCGAGCGAACTATCGTGTCAAAATTTTCAAACTGTGAATATTTCTCGGCACGTTCTTTCAAATTCGTGATTTTGCCGTTGAAATTTTGCTGCGAAAGATACCATGTCAAAATCATCGTAATTGCGGAAGTGATAAACACAATACTTATCGTAATGCCAATACTGATTTTTTTATTCATATTATCTCCGTTATGTTCTGTTGAAATAGTCCATAGGATTTACTCTTGTACCGTTTTTAATTACCTCAAAATGCAAATGATATCCCGTAGATTGACCGGTTGAACCTATATAACC
The DNA here is from genome assembly GCA_964490175.1 of uncultured Oscillospiraceae bacterium. Lineage (GTDB taxonomy): Bacteria > Bacillota > Clostridia > Oscillospirales > Ruminococcaceae > RGIG3077. Next base: position 38,794 of record CAZBAI010000003.1, read on the forward strand.
GATAACATCTCCCCTTTTAACGATATCACCCTCGCTTACGGCAAGTGAAGCAAGATGAGCGTATCTCGTGGCGTATGAGGTGCCGGTACTGTCAGCTCCATGGTCGATTGTAACATAGTTTCCGTAGGTCATGCCGCAGCTGCAAAATGTGCCGTAATCATGCGTGCAACCGCTGTATGTTGTAATAACCATGCCGTCTGCGGCGGCATATGCAGGCTGATAATGAATCCCCGCACCCGCAATATCTATCGCCCTGTGCGTGCTGCCCCAGCGTGCGCCGTATCCGGAAGAAATATACACAAAATTACCTGCCGGCCACAAAAACGCTTCGCCTGTATAGGTATAGCTTGCAGTATATTGCGAACCGCTTGCGGCGGCTTCTCGGCGCTTACGCTCCTCCTCGGCACGAATCGCCTCTTGCTTTTCAAGAGTTACTCTTTCTATCTCGGCATCATACTGTTCTTGCTGTGCCTGTGCGTTTGCAAGCTGATTTTCGTATTCCTCCTGCTGGCGCTCAAGCATATCGATAACATAATCGGTCTGCGCATAGTCGGATTCAAGGTCGCCCAAAGCCGTTTCGTACTCGGTTTTCGTCACCTCAAGAGATGTCCTGTCGTTTTCAAGCAGCAGTTTATCTTTTTCAAGCTCTTCCTTGCTGTCGTTTAAGGCATCGATTTCACTGTTGAGCCTGTCAAACAGTTCTTTATCATACTGTATCAGTCTTGAAACAAGCTCTGTTTTGGCAAGTACGTCGTAAAAATCCGTCGAACCCGAAAGAACCGATGCAAGGCTGTCGTCGCCTGTTAAATACATCGCACGAAGTCTTAGCTTAAATTCTTCAAGGTCGCTGTCGATTTCCGCTTCCTTGGCGGCAATATCGTCTTCAAGCACGGCAATATCGCTTTCAAGTGCGGCAATTCGTCCATCAAGGGTATTTATCATATCCTTTGTAAGTGCAAGATTCTCTTCCTGAAGCGAAATTTTGTCAATCAGCGTTGCCTGATATGTTTCCTGTGCGTTGATATTGTTTGCCTGTTCGTTAAGTGTTTGCTGCAAATTTTCAATTTGCTGTTCGTTGTCGGCTTTTTGCTGTTCAAGCGCTTCGATTTGTTCGTCAAAATCCGAAATCGAAGTAGCCGAACCCGGCATCTTGTTAAAAATGCCCGCCCCGATTGCCACACACATTGCAAAGCACAAAAGTTTTTTTGCGTTTTTCATAAATATATCACCGTATTTTTGTCTTGCGTTTAGCCTACACTCTCACATATTTTCTAACGCTTATCACACTGCCCAAAGCGGCAATCAGCGCACCGCCGAGAATATAAGCTGCGTAAACAAGCATCATGATATCGTTAAAATCTATAAATCCGGTAACTCCGAGAATATTCCAAACGTACATTTCCTGCGAAATCGCCGCAATCAGCCCATCATAAATAAACCCTGTTATAACTGCGGAAACAAGACCCGCAGCCGCTCCTATCAGCAAGCCCTCGACAAAGAACGGAATATTTATGAAAACGTTTGTCGCACCGACGTATTTCATAATTGTAATTTCATTCATTCTCATCTGTGCGCTTGCCCTTGTGGTGTTTGAAATAATCACCGTCGATACAATAATAAGCGCAAATATCATCATGCCCGAAATCGCTTTGACAATATGTTCGGTTTCGGTGAGAATATTGGCAAATTCAAACGGCGCCGAAACTTTATAGATATTATCTATCGTGTTGATTTTTTCAACTGTTTGGGTGATAAGGTCGATATCATCAACTTTCACTCTGTATGTATCCGGCAAAGGGTTTTCGTCGAGCGAATCGAAAATCCGAACATATTCGGAATAAGTTTCACGATAGTTTTCAAGCGCTTTTTCTTTGGAAAAAAACGTTATGTTTTTCTTGTCGATATTATCGATTTTTTCAAGCTCTGCGGCAACGTTTCCGATTGAAACCTCGTCGATATCGTCATCTAAATACACAACAATTTCATTTTGGCTTTCAATAGCGGAAACCATATCGTTTACATTTATCGAAAACAGTATAGACGAGCCGACCAAAAGCAGCGACACAAGCATTACGCAAAACGAAGCAAACGACATAAGCGAATGCGAAAAAATGCTGCGCACACCAAGACCGACAAGATATTTCATACTTGAGGGTTTCACTGTTCTTCCCCCTTTACATCAGCTGCCATGGCAGTTTCTTTTACCGAATCCGCCTTTTCAATATGCGTATTTTCGTCTGTATCACCGTCTGCGGCGTATTCTTCGCTGCCGCCTATAACTCCGTCAAATACAATATTTCCCTTATCAAGGTTAATTATTCTTCCCCCGAAATGCCGCACAAGCTCATGCTCATGCGTTACCATAAGCACGGTTGTTCCGCATTTGTTGATAGCTCTCAGCAAATCGACAAATTCATAAGTATATTCGGGGTCGATATTTCCCGTAGGCTCATCGGCGATAATGATTTTCGGGTCGTTGACAAGCGCCCTTGCAATCGCAACACGCTGCTGTTCGCCGCCGGAAAGCTCATCGGGATATGCCTTTGCCTTATCCTGCAAGCCGACAAGGCTTATAACATACGGCACACGTTTTCTTATATATTTTTTCGGTGCGTCGATAACACGCAAAACAAACGCAACGTTATCATAAACCGTCATGGTTTTGATAAGCCTGATATCCTGAAAAACAACGCCGATGGTTCTTCTCAATCCGGTAATTTTGCTGCGCTTCATAGTTGAGCTTAATGTATAACCGTTTACGGAAATAATGCCGTCGGTTGCGTTAATTTCTTTCAGCAAAAGCTTTATAAGCGTTGATTTTCCTGCGCCGTTTGAGCCGACAACAAACGCAAATTCGCCGTCGTTTATGCGAAGGTTTACATTGTGCAATGCGCCCGCACCGTTTTTTTGATTATAATACGATACGGAAACGTTTTTCAGTTCAACCAATCGAACTTGCCTCCTTGAATGGTCGTGTAGCGTTTTTCTTTCTAATCAATATTGCCCAACAAGTCATATGTCGGGCAATATTTTTTATGTTATAATATCGGTTTTATGTCTTAAAATTTCGTGGGATTTGCGGAAAGATACTTCTTGACCATAAGTGCGATTTTGAATATAATGGCATGGTCAAATTCTCTCAAATCAAGACCGGTAAGCTTTTTGATTTTTTCAAGTCTGTATACAAGCGTGTTTCTGTGAACGAAAAGTTTTCTCGAAGTTTCCGAAACGTTAAGGTTATTTTCAAAAAATCTTTGAATCGTGAAAAGCGTTTCGTGGTCAAGCGATTCAATACTGCCCCTTTTAAACACTTCATGCAAAAAGGTTTCGCAAAGCGTTGTGGGAAGATGATAAATAAGTCTTGCGATTCCGAGATTATCATAGCTGACAATCACCTTGTCGGTATCGAAAACCTTGCCTACTTCAAGCGCTATCTGCGCTTCCTTAAACGAACGTGCAAGATCCTTTACGCCGACAACCGTTGTGCCTATGCCGACGTTAACCCTTGTGTAAAATTCGCTTGAAAGAGTATCTGCGATCGAGCGTGCGAGTTTTTCCAAATCCGATGATTCAACCGTGCTTTTTATCTCTTTAACAAGAACAATATCCGTTTCGGTGATGTTGAAAACAAAGTCCTTGCTCTTGTCGGGGAAAAGGTTTTGAATCACGTCATAGGCGGAAATATCATTGGCGGAAACTATTCTTATCAAAAGCACAACTCTGCTGATTTCGGCGTTTAAGTGAAGCTCTCTCGCCTTGATGACAACATCGCCGGGAAGCACGTTGTCAAGAACAACATTTTTAATAAAATTGTTTCTGTCATATTTTTCATCATAATACTGCTTGATGTTGGAAAGCGTAATCGACATAATGCTTGCATATTTTGCGGCATTCTCGTCCGTTCCCTCAACGAATACCGCATAATCGGGCTTTATGTGTGAGCCGAACGGCTTATAGGTGTATCCGTCACGAACAAAAATATCGTGAGAATCGCTTAAATCCAATGAAACAAACTCATTGGTCGTACCGACCTTTTGCAGATCACTGCACGCAATGATAGTAGCGGTTTCATCAACAACGCCGATTACTGCGTCGATAGTATCCCTAAGCTGGTGAACAAGTCCCTGAAATAATCTGTTAGACATTAAAAATACTCCTTTGCTTTACGAATCAATGCCACATGGCATCATTCGTGCAATTTTTTGTTGCGCCGGAAACTGTGATTCGACATTTTGCACTAATTTGCACTAATACACCTTAAATTTTAGCACATCCAAATCAAACAAGTGTTAAGAAATTATTAAATTCTCGTAAGAATCAGCTTATTTCTTGTTAATATTACACAAAGCATACCTTTGCAAACACATCTGCGCAATTTTTTAATATAAAATCGCCCCGTATTTTTGCGCCAGCGACAGCAATGTTTCCGTTGCAAGCTCGCAGCAGCTGTCGATGCAAGCTCTTCCGGGATAAAGAATAAGCGCCGTTGTGAGCGCAGTAACGCTTTGACTTTTAAATATTACGGGCAGCGACGCCATGTGCACATTTTTCATAAACAAAACAGCGTCGTCCGGGCTGAAAAGCTCAACCCCGATGATATCAACGCTTGTTTCGCCGATTTCCAAAAGTTTGTCCGACATATCCTGAACGCACTGTATATATTCCGAAATTTCAATATTGTCGGGAGAGAGAAAAAACGACTGCGTTTGGTTTGAAAGCATAAGCATTCCCTCGCACGCCTGCGCATCAAAAAGCGCATTGGGCTCTTTAATGCGGCAAACACGCAAGCACGCACTGTCACCGTTTTGGGCAACAATTGCAGCACCGCATTCGGAAAGCACATCGGCGCATTCATCTTTCCGATTCACTAACGCTATAAGCGGAACCTTTGCATAGCGTGCCAGCTCGGAAACGATTTCACGGCAATCCTCAACATCACAGTCGGAAACGATTCCGCAAGCATCAGCGCCCATTTCCTGCAAGCAAATCAAAGCGGCAACGGCATAGCTTTTAGCACCTGCGATATCCGCAGTATCAACATAAACGGTGACAAACACGGGAATATCAAACCTTTTGCAAGCAAGCAATGCCGCCCTTGCATCCGCAACCGAGAGCATAGAATCGGCAAAAAACAAATCCGCACCGGCTTCGTAAAATGCCCTTGCCTGCTTATAATACGCAGAAAAAGCGTCGAAAAACTCAATACCGTCCTCGTTATCATCGCACTTTTCGAGATAAAGTCTGCCGGCAACACGCACGTTTTTTGCATTTTTTGCCTGCTTGACAGTTTCTTTTAAATCAAGCTTACTTTCAGGCCGCATTGTCACGCATACTATATCAGGTAGCGCCGTTTTTGAATCAAAATGCGAACACGGTAAAGGCACGTCGGTAATGTCCATAATATTAAAAATTCCTTTCTGTTACATTCTTTCCGGGCAATTTATCTTAAACATCGTGAGAATATTGCATATAACCGTTTTAACGGCACAGCAAAGAGCAAGCCTTGCCTGCGTCAGCTCGATATCATCGCTCTTAACCCTGCACGCATCGTAAAACTTGTGGAAAAGCGTTGCGATTTCGATTGAATAGCGTGTTATCGCCGATGGGTCATATTCTTTGGCGGCGCTGTTTATCTCATCGGGGAACTGTGCCAAACGGAAAATCAACGCTCTTTCCTGCTCGGCAGAAAGCCTTGCAAGCATTTTGTCTGTCAAATCTCCGGCGCTTATTCCCTCCGCTTCAAGATTTCTGATAATGCTGCAAATCCTTGCGTGCGCATATTGAACATAATATACGGGATTTTGCGACGACTGTTCAACGGCAAGGTCAAGGTCAAGATTAAAGTGCGAATTTGCTTCACGCAGATTGAAGAAAAACCTTGCGGCGTCTACGGGAATTTCCTCAAGAAGCGTTTCAAGCGTAACCGCCTTGCCGCTTCGTTTTGAAAGCTTGTAGGTTTGTCCGTCACGCACAAGATTCACCATTTGCATGATGACAACATCAAGCCTTGAAGGGTCGATATCAAGTGCGCTGATTGCCGCCTTCATTCTGCCGATGTAACCATGGTGGTCGGCACCGAGAACGTTTATCGCAATATCAAAATTTCTTGTAACAAGCTTGTTGTAATGGTAGGCTATATCGGGCACAACATATGTCGGCAATCCGTTTGAACGCATAAGCACCCTGTCCTTGTCATCGCCGAAAAGCGTTGATTTAAACCAAAGCGCTCCGTCCTGTTCATAGGTCAGACCCTTATTTTTGAAGATATCGATAACCTCGTCAACCTTGCCCTCTTTATGCAATGTCGATTCCTTAAACCATGTGTCATACTCAATGCGATATTTTTGCAAATCGCTTTTCAGCTTAGCGATATTTTTCGGCAAAGCAAAATCAACAAGCGCCTTTTTGCGCACATCGCTGTCTGCATTGACAAAACTGTCGCCGTTGATTTCGGCAAATGCTTTTGCATGGTCGGTGATATCGCTGCCGAGATAGCAGTCCTCCGGCATTTCAACGCTGTCATCAAAAAGCTGAAGATATCTGCATTCAAGCGAATTTCCGAATTTTTCGATTTGGTTGCCCGCATCGTTTACATAAAACTCACGCTCGACATAATATCCGGCAAACGAAAGCACCGCCGAAAGACAGTCGCCGATAGCGCCTCCTCTGGCGTTACCGATGTGCATAGGTCCTGTGGGGTTTGCCGAAACAAATTCCACAAGCACACGCTTGTTTTTGCCGTAATCCGTTTTGCCGTAGTTTTCACCGTCGGCTTTAATACCCGAAACCACATCGGAAAACCACTGCGGCGACAGAAAGAAATTCATAAAACCGGGGCCTGCGATTTCGCACTTTTCAAAATATGTGTATTTCAGGTCGATTTCGCTTGCGATAAGCTCCGCAATCACCTTAGGTGGTTTTTTCAGCGCTTTTGCCGATGCCATTGCGACATTTGATGAAAAATCGCCGTGCTTTCTGTCTGCCGGAATTTCGATATTAAATGCGTCAAGCGGTACATCGGCGATTTTTTCCTTTAAAACAAGATGTCCGAGAGCGTCGAGAATCAGCTGCCGCAGCTGTGATTGTGCATCTTTGATAAGGTAGGTCATTGTATTTTTGTCCTTTCTGTTTTACATAACGTCAAAATAAATCTCATTTTCCGAAATATAGCTTGAATTTAAATCAACCGTATATTTCACATAGGCGCTTTTTTTGTCGCCGTGCAAAAGAGAATTTTTTATATCAATTGCGTTTATTCCGACGGTGAGCGAACCGTAAGGCGTGCCGTAATGGCAATAATGCTTTTTGCCGATTTCAAGCAAAAGGCTTGAATTATAACTGCCCGAGCGTTCAATCGAAGCGTAGCTGTCGCCTATAAACGTAAGCTTTGTTTTCGACCCGTCAAAGCCGGTGGCGTCCGATTCGTCATAAGTGATAACGCAGGTATCGTCAGAAACGATTTCAAACCTGCATTCCGTCGCAAGTTCGGTTTCGCTTCTTTCGCTGCCTTCTGTCAAAACGCTTTTCATTTTTAATACTTTGGTTTTATCCATGTTTTGTTTTTACTGTTGATGGCGGTCGAGCGCAATTGTAATAAGTCTGTCAAGCAACTCGCCGCAGTCAAGACCCGCATCCTCCATAAGCTTTGAATACATACTAATCGGCGTAAAGCCGGGCATTGTGTTAATCTCATTAAGAATAATTTCGTTATCGTTTGTCAGGAAAAAGTCCACTCTCGAAAGCCCCGCACAGCCCGCCGCTTTATACGCTTTTACGGCGTTTTTGCGAATCTCGTCGGAAACTTTTAAATCAAGCTGTGCCGGTATGCATAGCTTGCTTGACGACAAAACATATTTTGCGTCATAATCGTAAAAATCATTGCATGAGCAAATTTCGCCCACTGCCGAAGCCGTTACAAGATCCTGACCGAGAATTGCGACCTCAAGCTCTCTGCCGCATATAAATTCCTCGACAACAACCTTTTTGGAATGCGAAAAAGCAAGTTTCACCGCAGCCTCAAGCGATTCAAGGTCATACGCTTTATTAACGCCTATCGACGAACCGCTGCAAGCCGGCTTGACAAACAGCGGATATCCCAGCTCCGAAGCGATTTGTTCGCACTTTTTCTCAATGCTGTTAAGATCGCCTTGAGTAAGCACACGCCATTTTGCCATTTTAATCCCTGCGGCTTCAAGCACGGTATGTGTGAGTGCCTTGTCTATACATACAGCCGAAGAACCGAGGTCGCAGCCCACATACGGAAGCTTTGCAAGCTCGAAAAGTCCCTGCAACGCACCGTCCTCACCGTTTGCACCGTGAATTGCGGGGAACACCACGTCAATTCGCTTAAACGAGGTTTCCTCGCTTTCAAGCTTGATAATGCCCTTGTGCATAGGGTCGGGAGAGATAATTGCGGGCGTGCAGTCGGGGTTGTTCTTCCATTCTCCGCTTGCGATTTTGTTTACATCGCCCGGATAATAAAGCCATCTGCCTTTTTTAGTGATGCCTATGCATATTACCTCATATTTATCTTTCGGAATATTGTTGATTATATTTGTTGCGGAAACAAGCGAAATATCATGCTCGCTCGACGCACCGCCGAAAAGCACGGCAACTTTGATTTTTGACATTGAAAAAACCCCTCTCTTAATGTGATGAATGTTGTAATTTTACATCGGAACCGCAACTGTATTTATCAGTTCACGGACATATTCGGCGCTTGTGCCGTATCTGCTTTTGCCTTTTGACGAAAGTATTATCCTGTGCGGAAGCACGCAAAGCGCCATACTCTTAATATCGTCGGGCGTGACGTAATCACGTCCGTTTATCATTGCGCACGCCGCCGAAGCTTTGCTCAGACAAATGCTTCCTCTCGGACTGATTCCCAGCGTTATTGCGTCGTTTTTTCGTGTAAGCGCACACAGCTCGACAATATATTCTCGCAAAGCCGGCACCGTAACTATCTGTCCGACATCGTTTTGAAGCCCTATTATATCTTCTAAATCAAGAACGGGCTTTTCGATATTTAATATCGGGTTGCCGTTTTCCGTGCGCTTTATAATTTCCATCTCCTGTGCCTTTGTGGGGTAGCCCATACTGATTTTCATGAAAAATCTGTCCATTTGCGCCTCGGGCAGATGGTATGTTCCGTAGGTTTCAACAGGGTTCTGCGTTGCAAGCACCATAAAAGGCTTGGGCAAAATGTGCGTTTTACCGTCAAGACTTATCTGACCTTCCTCCATTATTTCAAGCAGGCTCGATTGTGCCTTAGGCGATGCACGGTTAATTTCATCGGCAAGTAAAAAATTGCACATAGCCGCACCTTGCCGATATTCAAGCTCATAAGTTTGGCGATTTACCACCGAAAAGCCTACAATATCCGAAGGCATGATGTCGGGCGTGAGCTGGATTCTGTTGAATTTTCCTCCCAAAGATTTTGAAAGCGCCGATGCAAGCTGGGTTTTTCCCACGCCGGGAACATCTTCTATAAGAACATGACCTGCGCAAATCAGTGCGGCAATAACATTTTTTATTATATTCTCCTTGCCGACAATGACCCTTGAAACACTTTCGGCAAGAGCGTTTATTTTCCTTGAATTTTCCGCAATATCAATCATTTTCAAATTCCACCTTAAAAATTATTTGCAAATGCCGCTTCATTAATTTAAGCAAACATATTGTTCACCGACAATATGACAAAAGCAATCACGGCAATATCGAAATAAACGCAGGAAACCGCAATGCGTGCGCCCCTGTATTTATCATAAACCGTATTTTCGGGCAAAGCCTCTTTAGAGCTAAACCTTATAAGGCAGATAAGTCCTATAAAGGCAAGGGCGTAAATTACAATTGCCGAAACCGTATCGCCGAGCGATTCATTATATTCACTCAATATCGTCAGCGACATGGAAACGCAGTTGTTAAACGCATGAATAACAATTGCCGGTATTATCGAATCGGCTTTAAGCGTTACATATGACAGCAAAAGCCCGACGAGAAACGCACTCATAAACTGCGGCACATTCATATGGTAAATGCCGAACAAAAACGATGAAAGCACCATCGCAAAGACGCTGCTGACCTTTGAAGCGCAGTTTAGCACAAATCCCCGAAAGAAAAGCTCTTCCGCAAACGGCGCAATAATCACCGTGTAAATACAAATCACAATCGTTGCGAAAACATCTTGATTTGTGCCGAAATCGGCATTGCTCAGTTCTTTTCCCCCATAAGCGGCAACGGCGGATATAATCGCCACCACGACATTTGCGATAATTTGGAACAAAAATACAATGCTGCCGTAGGCAAGAGTTTTGCCCGTTTTGATTTTAGGCTTTGCGAAAAATGATTTTGGTGATATTTTAGTACGCTTGCAGCCGGAATAGGTTGCCAAAAGCAGTGAAACCATCACCGTTACGGCATTGACAAGCATATATCCGCCGGTTGAGCCTATAACATCATAAAACAGCTCGTCTAACACCGAAACTTCAAAGCCTTTGCCGCCTGCAAACGCCATTCCGAAAACGGCTGCATATATAAGCAAATAAGGTATGAGCACGGAAGCAAGCAGATAAAGCAGCGCCGAACGTCCGATTGCGTTGTAGCGTGATTTTATAAGTTGTGTTTCGGCTTTGCCCGGCTTTATGCGCAAAAGCTCGCCACGGCTGTTTTTTCGCAATTTGCAGCCGATAACGCTTGCGCAGTCGTCTTCGAAAAGCTCGGCATATTTATCGTCAAAGCTTGAATCATCCGTATTTGCGGCAGAATCAAGTATATCAAAAACATTTTCTCGATTGCGGCGCATTTCTTCACTCGGTGCATTATCAAAAAAGCCCTCAAGACCGAAATCGGGATTTTGAGCGTTTGCGCCTGATTGCACACCGTTTAAAATATCAGAATTTTCAGGATTCAAAAACTTTTGTTCCAATTTCTTCTCCGTATGCTTCGGCGCTTTATACAGCGCAAAAGCTTCCTTTCTCACAAAAATGTTGTCCATACATAAATATACATATTATATTATATCAGCCAAAGCCTTGATTGTCAAGCTTGAAAGGCAACATAACTCCGCTTTTTTCCACGCATATGCTTGTTTTCGGAGAAAATTTAAAAAAGCGAAAATTATATTTTCAAGAAACATATTGCTTTTTTTATAAAAAAATAGTATAATGCAGATTACAAGTTTGCAAAAAATATCTTATAAAGGAGTATATGAATGAAGTACGGACATTTTGACCTTGAAAACAAGGAATATGTAATCACCCGTCAGGACACGCCCGCACCTTGGGTAAACTACCTCGGCTCGCCGGAATACGGCGCAATGATTTCCAACAACGCAGGAGGATACAGCTTTGTAAAATCCGGCGCAAACGGCAGAATTTTGCGTTACAGGTTCAATTCCGATATGGCGCTTCCGGGCAGATACATCTACATAAGAGATAATTCCGACGGTGACTATTGGTCTGCCTCATGGCAGCCTGTCGGCAAAAGCCTTGAAGAATACAAAAGCGTTTGCCGCCACGGTACGGCATATACCGTAATCACTTCGGAGTATAAGGGCATTCAATCCGAAACCTCTTACTACGTTCCGCTTGACAAAACCTATGAGGTGTGGAGAACCAAAATCAAAAACACCTCAGATAAAAAGCGCAGCCTTTCCGTTACGGGATTTTGCGAATTTACCAACGAAAACAACTATGAGCAGGATCAGGTAAATCTGCAATACACTTTATTTATCACAAGAACGAGCTTTGAAGGCAACAAAATCGTTCAGCATATCAACGAAAACAGCGGCAAGGACGAAAACGGTTCAAACCACAGAGAAAGATTTTTTGCGCTCACCGGCGCTCCCATAAGCGCCTATTGCGGAAACCTTTCAAACTTTATCGGTTCTTATCGCACATATTCAAATCCCATTGCAGTCGAAAGCGGCAAATGCGACAATTCAATGAACTACAATCTCAATTCCTGCGGCGCTTTGCAGTCGGATATTGAGCTTGAAAGCGGCGAAGAAAGGGAAATCATCTATATTGTCGGTCAAAAATCCCCCAAATACGCCGATGAAATCATCGCAAACTACGAAAAAGACGGCGTTGTTGACAAAGAAATCGACGAGCTTAAAGCATTTTGGCACGCAAAGCTCAACAATTTCAAGGTGAAAACGCCCAGCGAAGAATTTAACAATATGGTAAATGTGTGGAACGCATACCAGTGCTTCATCACCTTTATCTGGTCAAGGGCGGCTTCGTTTGTTTATTGCGGATTGCGCAACGGCTACGGCTACCGTGATACCGTTCAGGATATTCAAGGCATTATTCACCTTGACCCTAATCTGGCAAAGGAAAAAATCACATTTATGCTCTCGGCTCAGGTTGATAACGGCGGCGGTCTGCCCCTTGTAAAATTCGACCACAATGCAGGTCACGAGGACACTCCCGATGATCCCTCATATGTTCAGGCAACGGGTCACCCCTCATACAGAGCCGACGATGCGCTTTGGCTCTTCCCCACAATTGTTAAGTATATCGGCGAAAGCGGTGATATCGCCTATCTCGACGAATCGATTGTTTACGCAAACGGCGGCGAAGATACGGTTTACAATCACCTTAAAAGAGCTATTAAGTTTTCGATGGAGCGCCTTGGCGCACACGATATGCCGGCAGGTCTGCACGCAGACTGGAACGACTGTTTGAGATTGGGCAAAAAGGGCGAATCTACGTTCGTTGCATTCCAGCTGTATTATGCTATGAGCGTTTTGCGTGAATATGCGCAGATGAAAAACGACAGCGAATATATAAAATATCTTGATGATGTTCAAGGCAAGCTTAAAGCTTCTCTTGACGCCTGCTGGGAAGGCGACAGATTCATAAGGGGAATTCGTGAGGACGGCGTTGTCGTCGGCTCGAAAAAAGACATTGAAGCTTCAATGTGGCTCAATCCCCAAAGCTGGAGCGTTATTTCCGGCTTTGCCACACAAGAGCAGGCAGAGCTTGCCATGGATTCCGTTTACAGAGAGCTTAACACGCCTTACGGTGCAAGAACGCTCGCTCCGTCATATATCGACCACTATTTCGACGGCGCTTTAATGCACATTTTCAACCCCTCTACAAAGGAAAACGGCGGTATCTTCTCTCAGCCGCAGGGTTGGGCAATCCTTGCCGAAAGTCTTATGGGCAGAGGCAACAGGGCTTTTGAATACTTTATGGAAAGCTCGCCTGCCGCAATGAACGACAAGGCAGAAATCCGAGTTATCGAACCTTACGTTCACGGTCAGTTCACCGAAGCTGTCGAATCGCCTTATGCAGGCAGAAGCCATGTTCACTGGCTTACCGGCACGGCTTCAACGGTTATGGTCGGCTGCGTTGAGGGCATCTGCGGTATGCGACCCAACGCAAACGGTCTTGTAATTTCTCCGTCAATCCCTTCGGATTGGTCTGAATTTTCAATCGAAAAGAACTTCCGAGGCAAAAAGCTTTATATCAATGTTAAAAATCCCGATAACGTGCAAAGCGGCGTAAAATCGCTTGTTTTAAACGGCAGGGAAATCATCGGCAACTATGTTGCCTTTGACGATATGGAAAGCACAAACACAATAGATATCGTTCTCGGCTAAAATCACAAATTGCCTCAAATCGCAAAAAGCAGCGGTTTGGGGCAATTATTTATCATTTTAATCATATATATTTTGCAAAATTTTTGAGGGCTTTTTCACAGTATTTCAAGCTTATCGAAAACGCTGTTGCCCCAAGCCGAGCTTTGCCATACAAATTCGTTTGAAAGTGCGCTTCCGCTGTATTCAAACGAAAAAGCGTCCTCAACACGGTCAAGATTATCGGGTCTGCCATTGCCGGTTTTCTGCGATATTGAAATATCACAAAAATATTTTCCCCGACAAAGGTGCGAAATATCAAGCGCAAGCCTTGTAACGCCGATAGCGTTTCGGCGCAAATTCAGCACACAGTCCGAAATGCTCATACCCACGGGATTTTTGTCGGCGGTTTTTATGACAATGCGCACCATTGCATTTTCAACGTCCTCAAGTGCCTGCCATTTCAGCGATATAACACATTTTTCGCCGCTTGAAAACGAAGCTGCGCTTTTTTTGTCAAACTCAAGGCTTTGCATAACGGCTCTTTGCGCAAGATATTTACTGCGTGCAAAATCTTTAAGTTCAACTAAGCCTAAGCAAGCGCCTAATGCGCACACGCTCATATAGCGCTCGATTCCAGCTGAAGCTGTGCCGTCGAAAATCAAATGTCCCTTGTCCAACACAACGGCTCTGTCGCAAAGCCGCTTCACAGTACTCATATTATGGCTGACATAAAGAATCGTTTTTCCCTGAGATTTTGAAATTTCGTTCATCTTTCCGAGTGAGCGTTGCTTAAAGCTTTCATCGCCGACAGAAAGAATTTCATCAAGTATCAAAATATCGCTGTTTAAATGTGCGGCAACCGAAAAAGCAAGCCTTACAAACATTCCGCTTGAATATCTTTTCACAGGGGTATCGATAAACTGCGAAATCCCCGAAAATTCAATAATTTCATCAAGCCTTTCGGCAATGTCGGTGCGGCTCATTCCCAAAATTGCGCCGTTCATATATATATTTTCCCTGCCGGTAAGCTCTCTGTGAAATCCCGTTCCGACTTCAAGCATACTCGAAACTTTGCCGTTTATGCAAATTCTGCCCTCGCTCGGCGATGTGATTTGCGAAATCAGCTTTAAAAGCGTTGATTTTCCCGCACCGTTTGAGCCGATTATCGCCAATGCATCGCCTTTTTTCACTTCAAACGAAACATCTTCAAGCGCTTTGAAAAATTCGCCCTTTTTATATTCGCCGCTTCCGATTTTTGAATTTGGGTTTTCTTTCTTTTTAATCCGTGCCGACAGCGTTTGCAATTCGTCTTTAAGGGTGCGCACGCCGATTGCGCCCAAGCGGTATTCTTTCGATATATTTTCAACCTTGATTGCAATGTCGCTCATTACGCATTCACCGCCTTTACACAGTATCGGCGAAGTTTTTTTCCGCCTTGTTGAACACCGCAAGCCCTGCGATAAAAATCACCGCAGTGACAATACAGCTTTGAATATAAAACCGTGTATAGAAATTGCCGCAGCCCAAAAACGCATAGCGAAACGCTTCGATAACGGGCGCTAAGGGGTTTATCATCATGATTTTTTGCCATTTTTCGGGCACCGATTCATATGTATATATCACAGGAGTGGCATACATCCACAACTGAATGCCGAAGGATACAAGCATGGTCAAATCCCTGTATTTTATCGTGCAGGCGGATATCAGCATACCGACGCCAAGCGCAAGCACCATTGTGTGCACCACAAAAAGCGGCGTTAACGCAATAAAACCGTTCGGTTTGATTTGCCCTTTAAAAGCATAAAACAAAAAGAAAACAAGAAAAAACGAAAACTGAATCAAAAACGAAATAAGCTTTGAAATAACCGATGAAATCGGCAGCACCAATCTCGGAAAATAAACCTTTGTGAGCATATGCGAATGTGAAACGAGCACCGTTGAGCAAGCGTTCAGCGAAGCGGAAAAATAATGCCAAAGAACATTTGAGCACAAATAAAAGGCAAATGCGGGTACTCCCCCCGTGGAAAAACCGACGAGATTGCCGAAAATCGCCGTAAACACAACCGTTGTCAAAAGCGGCTGAATTACAGCCCAAAGCGGCCCGAGCACGGTTTGCTTATATTTGGCGATAAAATCCCTTTTCACAAACAAAAAAATTAAATATTTATATGAGATAAGCTCTTTAAAACCGATTTTCAGCGGCGAATGCTTTGCCGTGATAACGGTATCATATTTTTGCTGCATATTTTCACCATCCCGATTATTTACCGAATAACAAAAACGGGAACGCAAAGCACATTCCCGTTTTGAGTTTATTTTCTGCGATTTGACTTAATGACAATGCCGACAACTTGGTGCCCTGCGTTTGAAGCGACCGCCGCACCTATCTTGCAGAGCCATTCGGGCGCATAGCCGAACTTTTTGGTCATCGCTTTGGAAAGCTCGTCGGCGTATTCTCTAACGCTTCCGTAAACAATGCAATAGGGCGTGTGCGGAATCATTTCCGCTTCTGCCATTTCAACGATTTTGGGGATTATATTCTTATCGCCTCTGACCTTATTCGGCGTTGAGGACACTCCCCCCGCAATTTTGATAATCGGCTTTAAGCCGAGCATTTCACCGGCAAAGGCGGCTGTTGCCGAAATTCTTCCCGAACGTTTTGCATATTTTAATGTATAAGCCGCAAAAATAACCTCTGCGGAGGAATACCACTCCTCAAGATAAGATAAAATCTCATCCACGCTTGAGCCTTTCTGCGCCTTAATTGCGGCTTGAATAACGCCATAGCCCTGCACGGCGGTGTAATTTGCCGAATCAACAATGTGAATGCGCATTTTTTCGCCGTTTTCAACCTCGTCATAAAAGCGGTTGCGTGCCATAATGGCGGCGTTATGCGTGTTTGAGCCTGTCGAAGATATCGTAATGTGAATTACATCTGTATAGCCCTGCTCGAAAATTTCTTTATACGCTTCAAAAAACTCAAACATCGTCACCTGTGAAGTTGAGGGAAACTCCAAGGCCTCATCCATCATTTTAAAATAACCGTCGCTGTCAAAATCAACTCTTTCACGGTAGTCGTTCCCATCGACAACGATAGAAAAATTCATTATTTTTATACCAAGTTCTTCTTCCTTATCCTTAGGGATATCACATGAAGAATCAGTCAAAATTTTAACTTTATTCATTATATCCATCCATAACTGTAGTTTTAAAGCGTGTGCGGCATAAGCTTAATATTTTGTCAAAGCCCCATCGGTTTTGAGCTGTTCAAAGCCGTTTTGCCGCAAGACCTCATATACGGCGATTGCCACTGTGTTTGAAAGGTTTAAACTGCGCAGGTTTTCTCTCATCGGCAGGCGCAGGCAACTTGAATAATGCTCATTCAAAATGCTTTCTTCAATGCCCTTGTCCTCTCTGCCGAAAATCAAAAAAATTTCTCCGCTGTATTCGACCTGAGAATAAATTTTTTTGCCCTTTGTTGTGAAAAAATAAAGCTTTTTTCCCTTGTGGATTTCCAAAAATTGCGAAACGCTTTCATAATATGTTATGTCAAGCTCATGCCAATAATCCAAACCGGCACGCTTAAGCTTTTTATCGTCGATTTTAAAGCCCATAGGCTCGACAAGGTGCAGCGAAGCGCCGGTTACAGCGCAGGTTCTTGCGATGTTGCCGGTGTTTTGCGGAATCTGCGGTTCAAAAAGCACAATGTTAATTTTACAGCTCAAATCAAATCCCCGTAATTATTTATTTTAATTAAGAGCAAAGCCTGATAAATCGGCTTAATCAGACTGCGACAATTGTATTTTATCACAATCTTTCACAAAAAGCAAGAGCAAAAGCAATATTTTGTGCAACGTTTTTTAAAGCTGTGCGAATTTTAGCAAAAAAAGTGCACATCATATCTTCAAACCGAAACGGAGGTGATATGAATGTGCACAAAATCTGCCTGCAAGGCATTTACGGCAGCTTCGGTTGCGGGAATTATAACCTATGCGATATGCAAAGCAAGCTTGCGGCAAAAACGCAGGCTCAAAATAAAAACGGCAAAGCTGCTCAAATCATGCAAAGGCTTTAGCGATATAATGTCATCCATGCTCGGCAAATGCTGTTAAACGCTTTCTTTCAGCTCTCTTCCCTCTCTTAAAAGCTTATTAAGCGTTTTGGCATCGCCGTTTTCAATGCATTTGCGATATTCGGTTAAATGCCCGATTATTTGATCGATTTCAAAGGTAAGCGCCGAAGCGTTCATCAAAAACAGCTCGGTCCACATATCTTCGTTAAGCTTCGCAACTCTGGTCAAATCCAAGAAAGAACCTGCCGAAAAGCCCGACTGGCGCATAAGATTCGGGCTTTTTACATAAGCGCTGGATACAATATGGGCAAGCTGTGAAGTAAATGCGATGATTTTATCGTGCTCTTGCGCAGTTGACATAACAACCCTTGCAAAGCCCATGTCATACGCCAATTCGGATATTTTTCGCACTGCACGCATCGAAGTGCGATCCGTCGGGGTCATAATAAAAGCGGCACGCTCGAAAAGGTTATCAACAGAATATTCAAAGCCCGAAAATTCACGTCCTGCCATCGGGTGGCAACCGACAAATTCAACTTCTAAAAGACGAAGCGGCTCTTCAACTGCGTTGATAATTTCATTCTTTACGCCGCACACATCAATAACAATCGAGCCTTTTTTGAAATAATCTTTATTTTCGATAATAAAATCAATCGTTGCGCATGGGTGAAGCGCCACAATCACAACATCACAGGCGCAAAGCCCTTTAGCGTCCAATTCGCCGTCAATCGCTTCCTGCGAAAAGGCGCTTGCAATAACCCCTTTATTGATATCCATACCCAGTGTGCAATGGCTCGTGTTTTTCTTTATAGCCTTTGCAAGCGAGCCGCCGATAAGCCCTAAACCGACAATTCCGATTTTCATATACAGTATATCTCCTTTGCAATCAGCGGCAGATTTTGCGCCGCTGACTTTTGTGCTTTAAATCTTTTATGTGATAAAGCATAACATATTTTTGCCGCATTGTCAATAGCAAAGAAACAAAAAAATACAGCGCCTGCAAAAAGCAAAGCGCTGTAAAGCGATTTAAACGTAAAAATTATGAAAGTGTAACGCCTGTTACAACGATTTCATAGTTAAAATCATCGCCTACGTCCATAATCGTGCCATCGTGACCGATACCGAACTGGTTGATAATTTCGCCCTCTTTCATATATGAAAGCAAAACAGATGTGGGAATTTGCATTACGCCTGTGCCGGAAGGGTCGATATCGCACTTGAATACATCTTCGGCATTCATCGTTGTGCCTCTGTTGTCGGCAGAATCTTCCTTAGGACCGTAAGCCATCCATGAGGGGCAGAGAAATTCCGTTCTCAAATTAGCTTCCGTTCCGTCGGCAAGGGTGTAGGTTTCGGCGTGCTGAATCTTAAACATGGGGAAAAGGAACTCGTCCTCATAATAGGTCACCTGATAGCCGATGTTGAGATATTCGTACTGCGAAAGCTCCTCATAGGTAAACGGGTTTTCCATTTTATCGGCGTCTGTTCCCATAAACCAGCCGCCGCAGCGGTAATAAATGCTGCTGTCGGCATTTTCGGTTGAGGTAAGCCTGTCGGAAATATCAGTACCCTCAAGAGTTACCGGCTCAACGGGAACTGCTGTTGTGGTAGTTGCGGCAGTTGTTTCGGCAGCTGTCGTTGTAACGGCGGGAGCAGTTGTTGTAACAGCTGCTGTTGTTGTGGTTGTGGTTTCGGCAGACTCGCTTGACGAATCTTTTTCGTCATCACCGCAGGCGGCAAAAGAAACCGCACATACGGATACAGCCATAAGAGCTGCCAAAAGCTTTTTTATAGACATAATTTTTTCCTCCAAATAAAATTTAGTTTTCTATATGCTGACATTATATCAAAAAAACGATTACAATGCAACACCAAAATTATTACATCTTTGTTTCAAAATGTTAAAAAAACATAATTTTACATATCAGTATGCCGTATACCGTGTGCATATCACGGTGCGGTCGTTGTTGTAAAAATTTCGGAAACCTCAAAGGTTGTCTGTTCCGTCTGCAAAGTTGTCGTTGCAGGAACAGTCGTAACAACAGATGTTGTCGTTGCGGGAACGGTCACGGCAGACGTTGTTTCGGTGACTTTTGCTGTTGTTTCTTTCGTGGTTGCCGATGTATGAGCGCTTGTAGATGTAGGCTTTGCGGTCGTTGTAACGGCAGTTGTAACAGTCGTGGTTTCGTCGGGCTTGGTTTGCTGTGTGTTTATACAATCGATAATTTCGGCAAGCTGTCTGAAAATCGCAAGGCTTTGCACATCATCGGGATTAAGCCCGGTCATGATTGTAAGTACAAAAGGACTTTCGGCATACACTATCGCACAGGCGTGCAAATTTCTTGTTGAGCTTTGACAGCCGTATTTTTCCGCAACTTCATATTGCGGCAGTGCATAGCCGATTTGCAAATCGTAGTCGCAGCTTGTCAGCAAACTGCGCAGATATGCGCCCTGCTCGGTTTGGCAATATCCGTATATATCTTTAAAATATGTGCGCATTTCATTTGATGAAACCTTGCGGTAATTAAGTCCCCTGCCGAGCTTGGTTGTCAGCCCCAAGCCGGAGGTCATATCGTTGAAGCCCTGCCAGCCGCAGTTTTGAAACAATATATTATATGCTGTATTGTCGCTGAAAACAATCGTACGGTAGATGAGATATTCAACCGAAAAAGCCGTACCGACAGGCATATTGTCGATTCTGCCGCTGTAACCGTTTACAGAAGATGAAGTCATCACAAATTCTTTATCAAGCTCAATTCCGCTCGAAAGCAGCATTTTGCAGTACGGCGCTTTTATCGTAGAACATGAATTATAGCGCTTATCGCCGTTGTATGATATGCAAATGCCTTTTTCAAGATTCTCGTAAGTGAACGAAACCGTGTTGCGGTAAGGATACATAATGTTGTTTAAATCCGCCATTAAAGCGGCATATTCATCATTTTCACGCACAATTCCGCTAAGAGTAAAATCCAAAGTCGATTTCGCCGGAACAGTTGTCATAACAACGCTTTGCGGCACTTGCGAAAAGGTGGTGACAGCCGACGTTAAATCGGTCGATACGGTTGTCGTCTGCGCCGATGTTGTCGTAGTTGCAAGAGATGTCGTGGTTTTAACGGTCGATGCCGATGTTGTTACAGTCGTCTGCGCAAACGTCTGCGCAGCCGAATCGGCAACCGAGGAAACCTGCGCAAATGCATCGGTGCTGTTTCCGTCATTTTTGCAGGAAACGGCGCTTAATGCGAATATAATGCACACCGCAGCCACAGCCGCCGTTTTAAAATAATTCATCGTAATAATGTTTCCTCTCTCCACTGTTTTGCGAACATTGTCTGTATTTCTGTATATATGTCGCCTTAATGCACAAAAATATGCATATTAAATTATAGAGGAAATTGAAGAACGTTTTGTTAATTTTTTGATAATTTTAATATTGTGCATATAGAAATATACAGCATGAACAACTTGAAAATCCGCCGAATTTTACAATAATAAAAAAGGCTGAAAAAGTGCTTGACTTTTGAGAAAGGTTGTGTTATTATATAGATACCTCTTTGAGGTCTATTTTTTTGTGCCCTTTTTTACGGTATGCAATAATGTGGGCGCACATTAAAAGAAAAGGCCTTTCGGCGCAAAATCTGTCGCCATAGAGGGAGGCAAATTCAAGCAGGCAACGTGTTTTTTAAAAACGGCGTTTGCCCAAATCAAAATAGGAGGTGCCGAGATTGAGAGTAAAAATCATTATGGCTTGCACGGAGTGCAAACAGCGCAACTACTGCACAAAGAAGAACAAGAAGAATGACCCTGACAGACTTGAAATGAACAAATATTGCAAGTTCTGCAAGAAGCATACTCTGCACAGGGAAACAAAGTAAGCTGAGGGGAGTAATTATGGCAAAAAACAACAAAAATGATGTCAAAGCTGCAGAAAGCTCCGCCAAAGCCGAAAAGAAAGACAAGTCCAAAAAGGCTAAACAGCCGGGTAAGGTAAAACAGTATTTCAAAGACTTGAAGGCCGAGCTTAAAAAGGTCGTTTGGCCAACCAAGGCGCAGGTCATCAACAACACCGGCGTTGTTTTGGCAACGATGATTATTTTAGGCTTGTTTGTAGGCGGTCTTGATGCAATTTTCTCGGGCGCACTTAAGTTTTTAATGAGCTTAGGCGGCTGATTTAACTTTGACACAACAAGCAATTCCGTATATGGAGGTTCAAAATGTCTGATTCAGCAAAATGGTATGTGGTTCATACCTATTCCGGATATGAGAACAAGGTTGCTCAGAATATCGAAAAGGTTGTCGAAAACAGAAATCTTCACGAGCTTATTCCGGAGGTAAGGATACCCACGGAAACGGTAACCGAAATTTCCGACACAAAAACCCGTGATGTTGAGCGTAAGCTTTTTCCGGGATATGTACTTGTAAAAATGATATTGACTGATGAATCGTGGTACATTGTAAGAAATACACGTGGCGTAACGGGCTTTGTCGGTCCGGCATCCAAGCCGATTCCGCTTACCGAAGCCGAGGTTGCCGCACTCGGAGTTGACACAAAGAGTGTTGTCGTCAACTTTGCCGTAGGTGACAGCGTTCGTATTTCGGGAACAGCTATGGATGGAATGGTCGGTATCGTTCAGGAAATAAATCTTGACGATTCAACAGTCAGCGTACTCATTTCAATGTGGGGAAGAGAAACCCCCACGACCTTGCCGATAAATCAGGTCGTCAAGGTAGACGCATAAAACAAATTTTTTTCGTCAGAAAAATTCTGACTTTCAGGAGGTTTATCAATTATGGCTCAGAAAGTTGTAGGCTTTATCAAGCTGCAAATCCAAGCAGGTAAAGCAACACCTGCACCGCCTGTAGGTCCCGCACTCGGACAGCACGGCGTAAATATTATGGCTTTCACAAAAGAATTTAACGAGCGCACAAAGAATGATATGGGTCTTGTAATTCCCGTTGTCATCACAGTATATGCAGACCGTTCGTTTACATTTGTAACCAAAACACCCCCCGCAGCAGTACTCATCAAAAAGGCTTGCGGTATCGACAGCGGTTCGGGCGTGCCCAACAAGACAAAGGTTGCAAAGATCACATCAGAGCAGGTCAGAAAAATTGCAGAGCAGAAAATGCCCGACCTTAACGCTTCCAGCGTTGAAACTGCAATGAGCATGATCGCAGGCACAGCACGCTCAATGGGCGTAGTAGTAGAAGACTAATTTCAAATCTGTGGGAGGAAAATTCCGTTATTACCACATTAGGAGGATAATTATAAATGAAACACGGCAAGAAATATGCTGACGGCCTTAAAAAGGTTGAAACTGGAAAATTTTACGAGCCTGTTGAAGCTCTCGGACTTGTCTGCGAGCTTGCAAAGGCAAAATTTGATGAAACAGTCGAAGTTCATATTCGCCTCGGCGTTGATTCACGTCACGCTGACCAGCAGGTAAGAGGCGCTGTTGTTCTTCCCAACGGCACAGGTAAATCCGTAAGAGTAATGTGCTTCTGCAAAGAGGACAAATATGAAGCTGCAAAAGCTGCCGGAGCCGAGTATGTCGGCGGTATGGATTATGTCGAGAAAATTCAGAAAGAAGGCTGGATGGATTTCGACGTTGTAATCGCTTCCCCCGATATGATGGGTATTGTAGGACGTCTTGGTAAGGTTCTCGGTCCTCGTGGCTTGATGCCTAACCCCAAGGCAGGTACAGTTGCTCCCGATGTTGCAAAGGCTGTTACCGAAGCTAAGGCAGGTAAGATCGAATACCGTCTTGATAAGACAAACATCATTCACTGCCCCATCGGCAAGGCTTCATTCGGTGCTGAAAAGCTCGATGAAAACTTCACAACACTGCTTCAGGCAGTTGTTAAGGCTAAGCCTGCCGCCGCTAAGGGAACATATATCCGTTCCTGCACGGTTGCTTCGACAATGGGTTGCGGTATCCCCGTTTCAACAACAAAGTTCATTGCGGGCTAAATTTTAAAGCAAAACGATTAAGGCACTTTTGAAAAAATCAAAAGTGCCTTTTTGTGTGTAAAAATGCAAATCGACAAAAATGTGCAGACAGCATTTAAACGGCAAATCATAACGCTTTAAACATCTCGATATGTTCGCAGTGTTCTTCAAAATAAACCTTTCCACGGCATTCATATCCGAGCTTTGCATAAAATCCTTTGGCAACGCTTTGGGCGGAAAGGACAAATTCGACAAAATCAAAGTTTTTGACCGCAAATCTTTCCATTTCTCTCACAATAAACGTGCCGACATTTTTGCCCCGGTATTCCTCAACCACAGCGATTCTGCCGATGTGACATTTTTTATTTTCGTCAACATAAGTTCTTCCGCAACCGATCAGCTTATCACCTTCAAACACAGCCGCATGATAAGCATACGCATCAATATCGTCAAATTCTTCTTTAAAATGCTGTTCGATTTCAAAAACAATGTGCCGAATTTTCACGGCATATTCATATATTTCCCGACTGTTTGCGATTTTTATACTGTAAGCCATATGTTTTAAAGTACCTTGCTCAAAAACTCTTTAAGGCGTGGATTTTGCGGATTTGAGAAAAATTCCTCCGGCGGCCTGTCCTCAACGATTTTTCCGCCGTCCATAAACAAAATCCTGCTGCCGACTTCTCTGGCAAAGCCCATTTCATGCGTTACCACAACCATCGTCATACCCGTATCGGCGATTTCTTTCATCAAAAGCAAAACTTCGCCGACCAATTCGGGATCAAGCGCACTTGTCGGCTCATCAAAAAGTATCACATCGGGATTCATCGCAAGAGAACGTGCGATTGCAATTCTCTGCTTTTGCCCGCCCGAAAGCGACGACGGATATTGGTCGGCTTTGTCGGAAAGTCCAACCCTTTCAAGCAGCCTAAGCGCATTTTGACGTGCATTTTCGACAATTTCTTTTTTTGTCGTCACAGTTTTATCTTTATGAAAAAGCGCCTTGATTCGTGCTTTTCTCGTTTCTTTAAGGGCAATATGCACGGGTGCAAGCATTATATTTTGCAAAACCGTCTTATTATTAAATAGATTAAACTGCTGAAAAACCATTCCGATATGGCGGCGATGCTTGTTGATATCGACTTTCATATCGGCAATATTCTCACCGTTAAATATAATTTGACCGCCGCTTGGATCTTCCATACAGTTAAGGCAGCGCAAAAACGTGGACTTGCCACTGCCCGAAGGTCCTATTACAACAACCTTTTCGCCTTTTTCAATGGTCAGGGAAATGTCGTTCAAAACAGTAAGTTTTCCGTATTTTTTGGTAAGGTTAATTACGTCTATCACTTTTGCGCAAACTCCTTTCCATAAACTTAATGCCGATACTGATAATCAAAACTATCACGATATAAAACATCGCCATGATAAGATACGGCACCATAAATTCATAGTTGTTCGAGCCGATGTATCTGAATGCGTTGTATAAATCAACCGCACCGACAAATGAAACGACCGAGGTTTCCTTTATGAGAGAAATCAATTCGTTGCCGATTGTGGGAAGAATATTCTTCACTGCCTGAGGAACAACTATTTTTATCATGGCGGCGCTGTAACTGAGTCCAAGCGCCCTTGCCGCTTCAAGCTGACCCGAATCTACGGAATTTATGCCGGCACGCATTGTTTCGGAAAGATAAGCGCCGCTGTTTAAGCCGAAAATGATTATGCAGGTAGTAAGAGAGGAAACCGTAACCCCCATCAACGGAAAAAGCACATAATATCCGACGAGAAGCTGCACAACTATCGGAGTGCCCCTGAAAAACGAAGCATAGATTCGGCATATTTTATCGAGAATTTTCGGCAATATTCTGTATTTCGGCATAACCCGAATCACGGCGATTACAACGCCTATCACAATCCCTATCATCAGACCGATAATTGCGATTGTAAGAGTGTTTTTCAAGCCCTCAAACACTCTTGTATTTCCGCCCTGACGCCATGAATTGACAAAGGCTTCCCATTTGATGTTGAATTTTCCCATTTTTAAAACCTTTCAAAAAGCAGCACAGCCCTGCCCGCAAAACACGGACAGGGTTAAGCTTTTATCAAACCTTAGTTGACCTTAGTTGACCTTGTTCATAGCCTGAGCTATGCAATTGGCGGGAGCAGCATCAATGATAACGTATTTTACGCCGCCGTTAAGCATATCCTGAACAGCCAAAGCGCCTGAGCCGTAGCCCTTTGAGGTTGCGGTAAGACCGTCAAATCCCCAATCCGCATCGCCGTCGATGAAAAGCTCGCCGGTTGTTCCGGTTTGTGCGCCGATATAATCGGATTCTTTCAGCTGATTGAGAACGGCTACAACATCATCTGCGGTTTTGCAATCATCAAATGCGGTTTCGGAGCCTTTAACCACAACACACTGCGATGCGCCGTAGTAAGAATCGGAAAAAGTAACAAATGCGGTGCGCTGCTCGTTTACGGTAAGACCTGCCATGGCAATATCACCGTAACCTGCGTCGATATTTGAACATACAGATTCAAATTCAACGTTTTTGATTACAAGCTCTTTTCCGAGTTTTTCAGCCAAAGCTGCGGCAATTTCCATATCAACGCCGTAATATTTATCGCCCTCCATATATTCAAAAGGCTTAAACTCGGCATTGGTGACAACAACAAGCTGATCTTTCGATGAATCTTCATCTGCCGAAACAACAGCCTTGGGCGTGCCCTCGCCGAAATTGTTTTCGAGAATTTCATCAAATGTACCGTTTGATTTGATTTCGGCAATAAAATCGTTTACAGCCGCAAGCAATTCGGGGTCATCCTTTGCAACACCGAAAGCATATTCTTCCTCGGTGAGTGCGATATCGATAACCTTTACGGCAGGTGTTCCGTCAGCGGATTTTTCATCATCCTTGCCACAGGCGGCAAACGCCGTTACAGACAGTGTAAGTGCGCAAAACAAAGATATAAGCTTTTTCATAAAATTTTAAATTCCTTTCTTCTTTTGTTGATATTTATTCAAAACCGCTTTTTATTATATCATTGCGGCAAATCAAAGTCAACGCTTTTTTTCAATATAAAGTGTAAATAAACTCAAAAAATGCATAATTATTCACAAAAATTTGCCGCCGCAGACAGAAAAAAGTGCCTTGAAGCCGAATTGTTGTAAAGCTTCAAGGCAAAATATCATATTTTATTTTGAAGTGTCATAGCAGGAAAAAATCCGGTCAATATCGTCTTTTTTCATTTTAGGCGTGATAAGACTGACCAAGGGGACAAGAATCAGACCGAAAAGCATTGTAAATGCGCCCAGATTTACGGGTGAAGCAATGTTTATTCCGAGAATCGTGCCCGAAATCATACCGGCTGATTTTAAAATCAAATGTATCACCGAAGTGCCCACGCCGAAAACAATGTTGACGAAAACAGCGGATTTTGTGACGCCTTTCCAAAACAGTCCAAGCAGGAACGGAGCGAGGAACGAGCCTGCCAATGCGCCCCACGAATAGCCCATAAGGTCGGTAATAAGATTGTTTTTGTTGAGTGCGATTATTACCGAAATCGCAAGAAACGCTCCGACAAGCACACGCATTATAAGCATTGTTTTCTTTTCGTCAAGCTTATTCTTTGAAAACGGCTTAATAAGGTCAAGCGTAAGCGTTGAACTTGAAGTAAGCACGAGAGATGACAGCGTTGACATTGAAGCCGAAAGCACAAGAATCACCACAATACCGATGAGAATATCGGGGAGTTTTTCCATCATTGTGGGAATGATGCCGTCAAAACCGGTCACAGGCAAGCCGTCATCGCCGGCTTTAACAAAAATCCTGCCGTATCCGCCAAGGTAGTAGCAACCGCCGGCAACGATGATTGCAAATACGGTCGAAACGATTGTGCCTGTATGTATGGATTTTTCATCTTTAATTGTGTAGAATTTGTGCACCATTTGAGGCAAGCCCCATGTGCCGAGCGAAGTGAGAATAACAACGCCGAGCAGATTTATGGGATCGGGTCCGAAGAACGAGGTGTAAGCGCCTTTCATGCCGGCAAAATCGCCGCTTGAAGCTTCAATCTGCGAAAGTTCGGTAACAGCCGAGGCAAAACCGCCCTTGGAACCGAGCGTGGCGGTAATTATCGCAACAATGCCCACAAGCATGATGATTCCCTGAAAAAAGTCGTTATAAGCAGCCGCTTTATATCCGCCCAAGATTACATATACAGCCGTAATAAGCGCCATGCCGATTACGCACCATGCATAGTCGATGTTGAAAATCATCTCGAAAAGACGTGAAAGCCCATTATATACAGATGCGGTATAGGGTATTAAAAAAACGAAAACAACAAGTGCCGATATTACTTTTAAAGCCTTGCTGCAATAGCGTTTTTCAAAAAATTCGGGCATTGTCGAGCTGTCAAGATGCTTTGTCATAACTCTTGTGCGCCTGCCCATTAAAACCCATGCAAGCAATGAGCCGATAACTGCGTTGCCTATGCCCACCCATGTGGAGGCAAGTCCGAAATTCCAGCCGAACTGACCTGCATAGCCTATAAAAATTACTGCGGAAAAATAGCTTGTGCCATATGCAAACGCCGTAATCCACGGGCCTACGCTTCTTCCTCCGAGAACATAGTCGGAAACGGTTTTCGACCTTTTGTGGCAGTATGCGCCGATACCGACGGATATTATAACATATACTATTAAAATCGAAACGATTATAGGCATGATAAAACGCCTTCCTTTTCTGAAAAAGTATTGTGCGGTCAAAACCGCATTGTTGCAGTGTGGTTATGATTTGTTCTGCGATTCGACAAGCCTTGATGCGCCGTAAATTTCACGCAGTTTCGGCTTTTCGATTTTTCCCGTGGGATTTCTGGGAACATCGGCAAAGATGATTTTTCTCGGTCTTTTATATCTGGGCATATCTTTGCAGAAGTCTTCGATTTCTTCGCAGCTGCATTCTTCGCCCTCTTTAAGCTCGATTACGGCGGCGGCGATTTCGCCCAAACGTTTGTCGGGCAAGCCTATTACGGCAACATCTTTGATTTTGTTATTTGCACGCAAATAATCTTCAATCTGAACGGGATAAAGGTTTTCGCCTCCCGAGATGATAACATCCTTTTTGCGGTCAACAAGGAAAATGAAACCGTCTTGATCGGTCATAGCCATGTCGCCGGTATAAAGCCAGCCGTCCTTTAATACTTCATTTGTTGCCGCAGCGTTGTTGTAATAACACTTCATAACGCCCGGACCTTTTAAAATCAATTCGCCGACTTTGCCGGTTTCAACTTCGGCTCCGTTTTCATCAACGATTTTTGCTTCCCAAAGAAATCCCGCTTTGCCGATTGCGCCGACTTTGTGTTCGTTCTCTACTCCGAGATGAACCGCACCCGGACCTATCGATTCGGAAAGACCGTAGTTTGTATCATATCGGTGATTCGGGAAAACCGCTTTCCAGCGTTTGATAAGGCTCGGCGGAACAGGCTGTGCGCCGATATGCATAAGGCGCCATTGCGAAAGGCGATAATCGGCAAGATTTATTTCGCCGCTGTCGATAGCGTCGAGAATATCCTGCGCCCACGGCACGAGAAGCCAAACAATGCTGACGTGCTCATCACTGACGACACGCAAAATCCACTCGGGGCTGACGCCTCTGAGAAGCACCGCCTTGCTGCCCGAAAGCAAGCTGCCGAACCAGTGCATTTTCGCACCGGTGTGATAAAGCGGCGGAATGCACAAAAACACATCGTCACGGGTTTGCGAGTGGTGATTTTGTTCGGTTCTGCATGAAGAATAAAGGGCTGTATGACTGTGCAAAATCGCCTTAGGGAATCCCGTTGTGCCGGAGGAAAAATAAATAGCGGCATTGTCATCATCGGCAATTTCAACGGCAGGGGCGATTGACGAGCAGTAATTTGTCATAACATCATAGCTGTCGGCATAAGAAGGAACATCGCTGCCTACATAAAAAAATGTGCGAATATCGCTTAAATCATCGACAATCTGTTCTACCCTGCCGGTAAATTCGGGGCCGAAAACAAGCACGCTTGCCTCCGCAAGCTCCGCACAATATTTGATTTCATCGGCTGTATAGCGATAATTCATCGGAACAGCCAGCGCACCGGTTTTGAGAATGCCGAAATATATCGGCAGCCAGTCAAGGCAGTTCATAAGAAGAATCGCAACCTTATCGCCCTTTTTAACGCCCTTTGTCAGCAAAAGATTCGCAAAACGATTGGCTTTAATGTCAAACTCCTTCCAAGTCATCTCCTTGCGGTAGCTCTGACCGGGGGCGGTTTCAATCAGGCTGTATTCACGCCATGTCATATGCTTTTTCGGCATATTTTCCGGCTTGATTTCAACAAGCGCCACATCATTCGGATATAGCTTTGCATTTTTTTCGAGTATTTCCGTAATAAGCATTTTTTACCTCGTTAAATTATTTATTTTTGCAAAAATAAACGGGCAAACCCAATGCACAAAACAGCGCAATGCACTTTTGCGATTTTATGCTTTTGAGGTTCACCGCTTTTATGTATTAAAGTATAGCACATTTTTTTCTGTTTGTCAATAGCGCTTTGAGATTTTTTTCAAAAAAATTTCTCAAATATATGCAAAGCCATCAATTTAAAAGGAATTCGGCAAACAAAAAAATATTTGATTTTTAAATAAAAATCGTCATTTTGCCGAATATAAAAAAAAGCTCTTTATCAATTGAACGAAATATGTTACAATAGGGGCATTGCAGATTTATTTAAGGCGGCGCAATTTAATCGCAGCGCCGCAGCATAATATACAAAATGCGAATCCGGCGTATGCACGACAGCTGTGCACGCTCAGAACGGAGGATTATTATGTCGGACGCAACGACGTTAAAGAGAAAAGCCTTGTGCAAATTTTTTTGCAATTTAAACGATGCGCAAAGGGATGCGGTTTTTGCCGTAAAAGGTCCGGTGCTGGTGCTTGCCGGTGCGGGAAGCGGCAAAACCACGGCGATTATCAGCCGAATTGCAAACCTTATATATTTCGGAGATGCCTATAACGACGAATCGACCTATATAAGCGACAGCGACCGTGAGTTTTTGCAAAGTTATATCAGCGGCGATGATAACGATATTGACAGGCTGAGAGATATTATTGCCTGCGAGCCCGTCAGACCGTGGAACGTGCTTGCCATTACCTTTACAAACAAGGCGGCGGCAGAACTGCGTGAAAGGCTGTCGAATATGCTCGGCGATTTGGCAAACGATATAACTGCGGCAACCTTTCATTCGGCGTGCGTCAGAATTTTGCGCCGTGAAATCGACAGAATCGGTTATTCAAAAGATTTTACGATTTATGACGCCGATGACAGCCGCCGTGTTATCAAGGCGTGCCTTTCAAGCCTTGATTTATCAGACAAGCAATTTCCGCCGAAAAGTATTCTTGCACAGATAAGCAGCTGCAAGGACTCGCTTATCGACCCTGTGCAATATGCGAAAGAAAGCGAAAACGACTATCGCAAAACCGCAATAGCCAAGGTTTATGCCGAATATCAAAAGCGCCTCGAAAGTGCGAATGCGCTTGATTTTGACGATATAATCAGGCTGACTGTCAGGATACTTTCCGAATTTGACGATGTGTGCGATTACTACCGCAACAAATACAAATACATACTGGTAGACGAATATCAGGATACAAACCACGCACAATACCGTTTGGTGAGCCTGCTTGCCGGTGAAAACGGCAATCTTTGCGTTGTCGGCGATGATGACCAAAGCATTTACAAATTCAGAGGAGCTACAATCGAAAACATATTAAGCTTTGAAGAGCAATTCAAAAACGCAAAAGTTATACGTCTGCAACAGAATTATCGCTCAACGCAGAATATTCTCGACGCCGCAAACTCGGTTATCAAAAACAATTCTTCAAGAAAATCCAAATCGCTTTGGTCTGACAATGAAAAGGGCGATAAAATCGTCCTCTACAAGGCGATTGATGAACATAGCGAAGCAAAATTTGTTGCCGATACGATTTTGGAATCAATAAAAAAAGGCGCAAAATATTCGGACAACGCCGTTTTATACAGAATGAACGCACAATCAAACACAATCGAAAAAGCGTTTGTTCAAAGCGGTATTCCATATACTGTTGTCGGCGGTTTGAGATTTTATGACAGGAAAGAAATTAAAGATATCATCGCATATTTAAGCGTTATCAACAACCCTACCGATACGCTTCGCTTAAAGCGCATCATCAACGAGCCGAAAAGAGGCATAGGCGACACCACTTTGAGTATGCTCGAAGAAGTTTCGGCAAAATTCGAGGTTTCGCCCATTGAAATAATGCGCAAGGCGCAGGAATACCCGTTACTCTCCAAAAAAGCCGCTGTTCTCCACAAGCTTGCGGATATGTTCGACAATCTTTCCGACATGGCGCAAAACGCACCGCTTGACGAATTGCTTGATGCGGTTGTCGAAGAAAGCGGCTACGGCGATATGCTGCGCTCACTCGGAGAAGAAGGAAAAACAAAGCTTGAAAACATAAGCGAGCTTAAATCGACAATGGCAGACTATGCCGCAAATGCAGAGCAGCCTACGCTTTCCGAATTTTTGGCTGAAATTTCGCTCTATACCGATTTGGATAAATACGAAACCGAAACGGACAAGGTCGTTTTGATGACAATTCATTCCGCAAAGGGACTTGAATTTTCAAATGTGTTCCTCATCGGCATGGAAGAAGGAATCTTCCCCGGTCAGCGCTCAATCGGCAGCTTGTCCGAGCTTGAAGAAGAACGCCGATTGGCATATGTTGCGATAACACGTGCACGCAAAAAGCTTTATATCAGCAAAACATCACAGCGTATGCTGTTCGGTATGACAAGCCGCAATCTTACATCAAGATTTGTAAAGGAAATCGACGACGCACTTATCGAAACCGTTGACGCCGCCGCACGTGAAAGCAAACCTGCGCAAGCCAAATATACAAATGCCCCCACTTTCGGATCAATGGGACTTGCAAAGCAAATTAAAAGCAAACAGCCTGCAAAAGTTGCCGCAAACAGCGGCTTGATTTTCCGTGTAGGCGACAGGGTAAAGCACAATATTTTCGGCGAAGGAACGGTTTTGAAAGTCATACCCATGGCAAGCGACAATATGCTTGAAGTTGCTTTTGACAAAGTGGGAACGAAAAAGCTTATGGCAAATTACGCAAAAATCACGAAAACGTAAAGCTTTAAACGCTTTTAAAAGCATCAGGCAAACTAAAGTCACCCGAATATAAGGGTGGCTTTTTTGATTTAAAAAAATATTTTGTTTCATCGTTTTAATTGATACATTTTGCCTTTTTTGGCGAAAACAAACGGCTTTAAGTTTGACATTTATAAAGAACTATGGTATCATAATATAAATAATCGAAATTTGTATAAATGTGGTGAATAAATGAAATTTAACATTGCGATTTGCGGCACTTTTAATGTAGACAATTACGGTGATGTGATTTTTCCGGAAGTTTTTAAAAGGGCGATGAAGCAAAGAAACCTTGATTTTGAGCTTTTTTTAATATCGCCCGCAATCACTTCCGAAAATACCCTTTGCCCGAACGCAAAGGTATATTCAACCGATATGCTCGATTTTTTGCACAAAAGCTATGGCATTGATGTAATTGTTATCGGCGGCGGTGCGCTCGTTCATTATAACAAAATCCCCGTAAAATTGCCTGATGATGACTTTTTCTCGGAATATAACATATACGATTCATGGTATACGCCCATAGAATTTGCCGCAAGGAACAATATAAAGGTTCTGTTCAATCTGCCGCAAATGCCGTATGAAATTCCCGAAAATTTAAAAGAAGTCACAAAGGCGGCTTTCGGCATGGCTGACTATATTTCTTTTCGTGATAAGGTTTCCGCACAGTATCTCAGAGCTGTTTATGACGAAAACTCACCCGAAATCAACGTTTATCCCGACAGTGTTTGCTGCATAGCGCAAATACTTCCCAAAGAAGAAATCGCAGGCTTTTGCGACAAGCTTTTGCCTTTTGAGGATAAGTATGCCGTTATTCAGTTTAATGCGCAAAAACCTTCCTGCGAAGATGAAAAATTATTCGATGTTATAAACAGCCTTGTCGAAAAGCAGTACAAAATCGTCTTTTTGCCGCTGGGATATACCCACAACGATGACGCCGTGATGAAAGAATATAACCGAAAATACGGCAATATCGGCTATATCCCCGAAAAAAAGCTTAATATTTTTGAAATGACGGCAATATTGTCGGGCTGTTCTGTATATATCGGCTCAAGCTTTCACGGAGCAATAGTTTCAATGTCATACGGCGCATTAGCTGTAAGCTACAACTATATTTTCCCCAAGACTAAAAACCGTGAAGTTTTTTCAATGTATAATATCGATACCTTTGTCGCCGAAAGCGCAAACGATATTGAAAAAATACTTAAAGCTTATTTCAACGGCGAAATGAGCTTTAAGCCCGATATAAACGGTGTTGCAAGCCGAACGCAAGAGCATTTCGACAGACTTTTCGGCTATATACAAAACCAAAAGGCGGCAAAAAACAATTCTTCAAAGTTTTATTCAAGCCTGTTTGAATTGTTGCCGCAAACCGTAAACTTAAGCCAAAAAAACGAGTTGCTTGCCAAGGAAAAGCAATTGACCGACAACCATGTAAAGAACCTTGAAGCGAAGATAAGCTCAATGGAAAATGCGGCAATTGAAAAGGATAAAACCGTTTCAACCTTAAAAAACACACTGCTTGAAACACAAAAAAGCCGTGATGACTTCAAGTCCGAATGCAAACGGCTCAATTTTGAGCTTGATAAGTCCGCTGAAAATCACAATACGGCTTTAAAGCGCCTAAACGCAAAGCAACGAGAATATGAAGAACTCACCGCACAATATAATGCACTGCAAAATAATTATAATGCATTGTCAAACAGCTATAACGATATCAGAAGCAGCTTTTTTTGGAGAATCACCTCGCCTTTTCGCAAAATCATGCAGGGCATAAAAAACTTAGTTGGCAAATCGCCTCGCCTTATGACGGCAATGGTCTATATAAAAGGCTTTTTGCGTGGCGGACCGAGCGGCGCCAAAGCAAGGGTCAAACTATATCGTGAGCATAACAAGCCGGCTTTGACCGCACGCTGTATTTTCGATTTGGATGACAATATCAAAAAACAGCAGTCCGAATACAAATTCGACAAAAAAATCAAATTCAGTATTTTGGTTCCGCTGTATAACACCCCTCAAAGCTTTTTGAGCGAGATGATTCGCTCGGTTGAATGCCAAACCTATTCGGATTGGGAGCTTTGCCTTGCCGACGGCAGCGATGAAAAGCATAAATATGTTGAAAATCACTGCAAAAAAATCGCCAAAAACGATTTGAGGGTAAAATATTTAAAGCTGACCGAAAACCTCGGCATTTCCGAAAACACCAACGAATGTTTGAAAATGGCAACGGGCGATTATATTGCGCTTTTCGACCATGATGATTTGCTTGAACCTACCGCCCTTTTTGAATATATGAAAGCAATTTGCGAAAAAAATGCCGATTTTATTTACTGCGATGAGGATAAATTCGAAAGCCTTGACGCCGAGCTTAAAACCGCATTTTACGATGCAAATTACAAGCCGGATTTTGCCGTTGATAATCTGCGTGCAAATAACTATATTTGCCACTTCACGGTTTTTGAAAAATCCCTGATAGAAAAAGCCGGCGGCGGATTCAGAAAAGAGTTTGACGGCAGTCAGGATCACGATTTGATACTTCGCCTTACAGAGCAGGCAAAAAATGTAACGCACATTCCAAAGGTGCTTTATCACTGGCGTGTAAGCGCCGCTTCGGTCGCTTCCGACCCCTACGCCAAGCCTTATACCATTGAAGCCGGAAGAAAAGCCGTTGCCGAGCATCTTGAGCGCATCGGTCTGAAAGGCACTGTTGACAGCACGAAAATTCACCCCAACATTTACAAAATCAAATATGATATCATCGGCGAGCCGCTTGTTTCCGTAATCATTCCCAATTATAACCATATCGATGAGCTTTCCAGATGCATAAACTCCATCATCGAAAAGACAACCTACAAAAACTATGAGATAATAATTGTGGAAAACAACAGCGACAGCGAAACATTTGAATATTATGATACGCTTAAAAAGTACGATAACATAAAGGTCGTTGTTTACAAAACAGATGTGTTCAATTATTCGGATATCAATAATTACGGCGTACAATTTGCAAACGGCACGCACTATATCCTGCTCAATAACGATGTGGAAATAATCACGCCCGAATGGATTGAAGAAATGCTGATGTATTCACAGCGCAGCGATGTCGGTGCGGTCGGCGCAATGCTTTATTACCCGAACGACACCATTCAGCACGCAGGCGTAACAATAGGCGTGCTCACCCTTGCCGGACACAACTTCAAGCATTCCGCACGTGGCAATCCGGGATATTTCGGCAGGGCGGGATATCAACAAAACGTTTCGGCGGTAACAGCCGCCTGCGTTATGATTCCGGCTGATGTCTACAAAAAGGTCGATGGGCTTGACAGCAGCTTTGCCGTGGCGTTTAACGATATTGATTTGTGTATGCGCATAAGAAAAGCCGGATATAACATAATCTTCACGCCTTTTGCCGAGCTTTATCATTATGAATCCGCAAGCCGAGGCGACGATATGTCGCCCGAAAAACGTGCACGCTTCGTTTCCGAAGTGCAGCGTTTCCAATATAGATGGAAAAAAGAGTTAGAACAGGGCGACCCATACTACAACCCCAACTTAACTCTCGAACGTGAAGACTTTTCACCGAAATAACACAAAAGAATCCGCTTCGAAAAAAATTTCCGAAGCGGATTTTTATCTATATATTGCAATATCTGTCAAAATATGCGCTTGTGCGTGTTTTGATATACTCGCCGTTTCCGCAAATTTCAATTCGCCCGATTTCGGCGTTTTCAAGCCAATCCGAATAGGTAATAAAATCGCACAAATCCTCTCCGAGATAACCGTAGTATTCAACGAATTTCGTGATATATCCTCTCATGCAGTATTTCATTTTGTGCTCTAACGAAAGCGATGGATTGTCAAGGTGCTGCCTGTCAAGCGATATTTCCTTGTGCCGCACGATTCCGCACTCGGTTGCCAGTGAATTTGAAGAATTGTAAACGCCGTAATTTCCCTCAATATCCTGCATATGGTAATGACTTACAACCTTGCGGTAATCTCTGTATTTCCCAAGCGAAGCCACATTCGTCGGCGTAACGGTCACAGCGTCTGTCGGCGGCGACATTCTCACACAGTTTGTGCCTCTGATATACGGATATGTATCGTAAAGCTTTTGCGTGAGATTTTCAATCGCATTCCACATGGTCGAGCCGTCCTTGCAAAAAATATAATTCGCCGTCACCCCGCTTGATTCATATGTAATTTCGGGTATATTGTAATAATCGTTGACAAGACTGTTCAGCGATATATCGGCGACAAGTCCCGGCGTCATTTGATTCTGCGCAAGCAGTGAGGTAAAGCTCTTGGAGTAAATGTCATACTGCCGTACATTTCCCTCAATAATATATTCGCTTGTGTCAACGTGTCCGAAATGAATCAGCTTGTCGTTGACATAAAGCGAAACGTATTTGCACGGAATATCATTGGAATAGATGTTGTAAAAATGTATGTGAAGATATGTGTACGGCGTGTAGCGTTCCTTAACAAATCTAAAATCAAAACCGCTTTTAAGAATATGCCCCGTTCCGTCACTTAAAGTGAGCATCAGTTTAACCGTATCAGACATTCATCGGCCCTCCATATGACGTTGCGCTCACAAATTCAAGCTCAACATTATATATAGGCTCATTGCTTTTTCGATTAACAACATAACGTGCAAGCGCCATATTGTCAAAAACGTTGTTGTCAATTCCAAGCCCTGCCGAAGCGGCGTTTTTCAACGCCGCATCAAAAGCATAAATCGGGCTTTTTTCCGAATATATCGTGCCGAAAATATTCAGTTTGCAATGGTCCGCACCGGAAGCAATGTTAATGCGCTCTCTGTTAAATCCCGCCCTTGTGTTGTATTCATATTTTCTCTCAACACTGTATCTTTCAACCGCCACCGTAAATCCCGAATATGTCAGTATCATTTTTTTGCCGCAGTTTTTTATCTGCGCCATAAAGCAATCCCCCCATTGTCATCAGTAAATATATATAAACCGCACCGTTATGTAAGCGCACATTTCAAGCCTGTCATAATCTGCGTTAAAGCTTGAATTTGTGCAGCTTACTTCCGATATTTCCAGAGATGATTCAAACAAGCTGTCACATATTTGCGACTGAAAGCTGTTTGAAAACGCCGATGGCGTTGTATCGGCAGCG
The DNA here is from genome assembly GCA_964490175.1 of uncultured Oscillospiraceae bacterium. Taxonomy (GTDB): domain Bacteria; phylum Bacillota; class Clostridia; order Oscillospirales; family Ruminococcaceae; genus RGIG3077. The sequence goes on from CAZBAI010000003.1 coordinate 76,771, forward strand.
GCAAAAGCCGAACATTTTATCTTCATCGAGCCAAACCGCCTGCGCACCGACGCCGAGTGATAAACCTCGTTTAAAAGCTTTATTTCCTCACACGAAAGTATATAGAAAATATCGCTTCCCCTGCCCTCTATCTGAGTATCGTTAAAAGACCAGTCAACCTCCTGCGTGCCTTTTGAAACGGCGGAATATACTTGCGAAAGCACATTGCTCATTAAGTCCGACATAATTTATCAGCCCTCCGTGCACATAAAATAAAATGTTTTGTCGTCAAGAATATCCTCGCAGTTTTTAAGCATTCCGCAAAACATCGAAAGCGCAAGTTGCAATTTTTCCGAAGCGTTTCTGCTCTGTGTGATTTTTCCCGCATAGCTGTGTGTAAGCTTGTCCCTTGCGGCGGTCGATTGAATATACCGCAAATTGGCAAGTGCGGCGCAAAGGTTTATAACACGCTGCTGCGTTTTGTCGCAATTTGATTTCAGCTTTGCCTCAACCTCGTTGACAGCGCCCAAAATCAGCGGCAAATAAAGCGTTGTGTCGCTCTCTCCCGACAAAACCGAAAAAGCGGATGTTACATCGTTTGTTGATATCATAAAATCACCTTTATTTCAAATATTACGTCTTAAACTGCGTCATATCCGCCTGCGAAAGCTGCGGTCTGCTTGAAATCTTCGAGTGTTCCGCAATCAGGTCGCTTTTAAGCTGAATAAGCTCGTCTATCGGCATACAGTTCACAGCGTTTGAAAAAGTCTTGCCGACAGCGCCCTGCGCTTTCAAGCAGCCCATTCGCCTGATATCGTCAATAACGCTCTTGCGATATAATTCAATACTTTTTTCAAGCTTTTCCAAAGCGTCGCTTTCCTCCGGCGTACCATAATGCTTTTTAACGCCGGCTTCAACCTGCGCCGGCACAGCGACAAAGCTCCATTCATAAGCGTCTGTCACGTCATCTAAAATCGTGTGACAGCGTGAGTCCGAGTAGCTTTTGCCGTTTATGTGCGAGCACTGTTTTCCTTTTCGACTTGCTCCGCACACCGAGCACACCTTTCTGCGACACGAACAGCTTATGCTGACTTCCTTTTTGATTCCGCCGTCAATTTCCTTAATAAGGTCACGGTTTGAGTCCGTTCGCACCATATACGCCTGCGCTTTAAGGCAAATATAATTTTCGCCGGCAGCGGTTTTTCTTGTACTGTCCGTTTCAAGATATGTCGAAAAAATTCTTGCGCTCTGGTTTCCGCTTTTCGGATTGTGGTCGAATATTCCGGTTTTTCCCACAAACAGCGTTGAAAGCTGTTTGAGCGCTTTCTCGGTGAATCTTTCGTTATCACGGTCAATTTCGTTGTCGCACAAAAGCACTTCAAACACAAAAAGCTCATCTTCACTGTGCTCTCTGCGTGTAAATTTATTGATTTTCGATAAAATATCTTTAGTTATTTCCATCTTCCGAATATCTATCCTTTCTGTCGATTTTTAGGCGAATTACTGCCCTTTGAAACCAAATACAATACGCAAAGGGCAGTAATCAAAAAAACGTTTTACGCTGTATATTTAAGCACTGCGAATGCGTTAGAGGCAATCTTTTTAAAGTTTGCGAAAATAGAAATTCCGATGCTGTCGATCTGTTTGCCGATTATTTTCTCGTTTTCGATTGTCACTCCGGAGCTGCCCGTAATCATTTCAATTGCATAATCCTTATCAAGCGCCAAAATGTCTGTACCGGTATATCCGCACGCCTTATAAAGTTTAGGGCCAAACGGCAGCTGCACCGAAAGTCCGCCGTCGTCAGAGGTGCATTCCGAAAGCTCGGGAAGAGCCAGCAAAGCCGCACAGGTCGCAGGCGATGCCACAAGCGTTGTAAGATTGTATTTTGTAAAGTTCTTATACAATTCAAGAAAATCGTTGTATACAAATCCGCCTGATGTACCGGCAACAGTGGTTGCGTTTTTGCTCACAGTTGTCAGGCAAACGTCTACAAGCGCATTTCCAAGCTGTCTGCCGATATCTTTAAGCGCACAAGCGAAAAGGTCAAGCTTTTGATTGCGAATAGTCTCATACGGAACCGTAAGCATTCTTCCGTATTTCATAAGCGTAATCACGTCCGATGTCTGAAAAACCACCTCGGGCATTTCGGAATTTTCCGAGATATTGGTTACATAAGGCGTATAGCCGATTGCGGCAAAGCCTCTGTAATCAATCGTATCGATAACAGTGTTTACTGCGATAATATGAGGAAGAATGGCGCTGTCCATGCCCGAAATCACAGCTCTTCTGATAAATTCGGGAAAAAGCACCGCACTTTCCGTTGCGTGGAAGAATTTGTCAACAGTATCGCAGCTGTTGCCCGCAACCTTAATATTAAAGCGCTTAAGCTGTCTTTCATAAGCGTCAAGTTTTGAAAGCTCCGTATCCGCATACTGCGAATCGGGATCAAGCTCGGAAAGCGCCTGTGTAAAGCTCTTTCCGGATATGTTGTAAAGTGATTTGTCAAGTTTAATGTCGTTGTACATAATATTTTCCTTTCTGTAATTAACAATTGTTTTTTAGTGTTTCTTCAATTTGCTGTGCCTGTGCATTATAAAGCCTTGCCAAGGCAAGCTCTGTTTCGTCTTGAAGATTGATATTGTCCCATATCACCGAAACTTCATCATAACGTCCGTTAATTTGCAAGTATGTTTCGGCAATTTTTACAATGCAGGGCGTTATAACTCTTCGGTAATATTCAAGCTCCGATGTTAAAATATCAGCCTGCTGGCTTGACATTCTCTCTGTCGAAGACCAGTTTAAGCCCAGCAAAAACGGCGGAATCCCAAGCTTTGCGACAAGCTGTTCAAGCAATTGCCTTACGGGAACCTGCGTGTCAATCATCTGATTGTCCGCACCGATAGCCTTTATCTGCACATCTCCTACCGAGATAAAATCCCGAATTTCTCCATACTGTGCCGCATTCATTCCCGCACTCCATTCCTGAGCGATTTGCTGTGCACGTTCCTTTGCGAAAGCGCCGTCCTCGCCCGATTTGCAAGTTACCGAATAACGCACATTTCCGATTCTGTCGAAATTTTGCCCAATGCATTCGTATATTCGCATCAAAATCGAGCTTAATGCCGGCAATCCTCGCAGTAATGAACGTCCGTATACTTGACCGCTCGGTGCGCCGAGAGCCGTGAAAAGAATCAGCTCGGGATTGGCAATTTCAAACCGTTCTCCGTTGTCGGTCGTATAAATATAACGTCTGTCAAACGCATTTAAACCGCTTGCAATTTGAATTTTGCTGACATCTGCATTGTAAAGTCCGCAAAACGATGCGTTTTCCGGCGAAATCACCATTTCTCCGACAGCATTTCCGAATGTCAGCAGACTGTCAAGATACGTGTCCACAAATACATTCAGCGATTTTCCCGAAATTCCTACGGGAACATTTGCCGCAAAATCGTCAAGAAGCTCTTGAGCGTAAGCGTTTTCGGTATAAAGCTTAAATCCGCCCACAAGCCGCACAACCTTGTTTATTGCGGCGTCGATTATCGGAACATTGTGCCTCAAAGCCTCGTAAAGACCCTTTTCGCACGGATTTACCGGAAAGCTTTCGCTATTGCAAATCCTGCCTCTTTGTCCCGATTGCACGGCATAAATCGCCGTAGGCTTGTACTCATTGTTTTTTGATTTAAAAAGACCTGCCAAATTATCACCAACCTTTTGCCACTAAATTATGATCTTCTCGAAACACTTATCGCATATGAGCCGCAGGGCATTTCATTGCACAACACCGTGCTCACAAAATATCTTATATCGTCCATAGCGTGGTCGTGTTTTTTCACGGGAAGATCCTTTCCGGCATTTTCATTCCATGAGTAAAGCGAAAACTCTCTTATGCTGTCAATGCATTTGTCCGAAAACAAAATTCTGCCGCCGTTTAAACAATCGCAAACCTTGCCTATTCCCGCAATAACATTGTTGTCTGCGGCAATCACCTTAAATTTGCCGTGCCGCTTTATGCATTCGATAAAGCTTGCGGCTGAAGGGTCTGCAATCACCGCGTCGATATTTCTGCCTTGTGCAAGCTCCTCCAGCTTTGCATAGTGCTCCTCGTCGGTACGGCACATTCCCTCTTTTTTCGAGTCATAATAATACTCGCAAATGCGATACCATCGGTTTGAGCATTTTCCCCACAAGCCGAAGGATGATGGGTTTACCGTGCCATAATCGCAAGATATAACATATCTCTCAAAACTTTCCGGCAAAATCGAAACAACGTGCTTTTCACGGCAAAACATAGGATAAACCAGCCCGCTTGAAGCCGTCCATTTTCCGAGAACGAATCTTTCATAAAACACTCCCGAATACATTCGCTCATATCTTTCCCTTATTTTCTTTGAAAGCGACGGATTGTCCGCCATAGTAAAATGTATTCGCAAAGCGTTTTTTTCTTTTGATTTTTCAATCCATTCCTTATAAAACCAATGCGACGGGTGCTCCGGATTACACGAAAACCACAGTCTTGAGTTGCTAACCGAGCACCTTGCCACGGCTTGCTCAACAAATGAGCGGGGCATCAAAGCCACCTCATCAAGCAAAATTCCCGCCAATGTAATCCCCTGAATCAACGCCGCCGAGCCTTCGTCCTTGCCGCCGAATAAATAAAATCTGTTGCAAATTTTATTCAGCCTGATTTCAATGCAGCCGCTTTTATAACTTTCTTCGCATTTAAATCCCATTGAGCTAAGCGTGTCAACAAGCGACGTCACAATGTTTCTGCGCAGCGATGTAACGGTTTTTCCGGCAAGCGCAAAATTGCATTTATCAAAGCTTGACATTGCCCACAACACAAAGCCCAGCGAAAGCGAAAAGGTTTTTCCGCTTCTTACCGCACCGTCGCAGATAATAGCGTCATACTTTCTGTATTTCGGGTGCGTCCACCAGCTCAGCACACAAAGCTGCTTTTGTGAAAATCGGTTGTTTTTCATTACAAAACAGCATCACTCCTCATCATCAAAACTGTTCTCATGCATATTCTTCAGTGCGTCGATAATCTCAAACGCCGGCTTTGTGCATGATGCATTTTCATGCTCAAGCAATTTTTCAAGAGCTTTCTGCCTGTCAAAAATCTTAATTTCAACACCGCCGCCTTTAATCTTTTTAATTTCACTGATGTTGAAAAAGTCCATTTTCGCAAGCCTTTCTTTTGAAATATCGCCCTCTGAAAAAACAAGCTCAAAGGCGTCGTTCACACTTCCGAATGCAAGTCGTTTCAGTCCCGCAACAGATTGCCGTGTGTCGATTTTCCCTCTGCACAGCTCGCTTATCAGCGCCTGAAATTTCCGCAGCGATAATATTTTAATCCCCTCGGATAACGCAAGCTCTTGGGGAAAGCCCGCTTTTATTGCCGATTCTTCAATATTTCCGCCAAACGCATAGTAGTAGCAAAAAAGCCTCTGCATCGCCTGCTTTTCATTTAGCATAGAAAATTTTCCTTTCTCTTTCATTATTTCAAAAGACGATTTACCGCCTTTCACACATAGGTCAAAAAAGCTCAATTGTTGCGTTTGACTATGCAACTAAGAAAAAATATTTTCTCTCAATATTCAAAAACTGTATATATACACAAATTCAAGCGGTGTTTTTTGTATAAATTGTACAAACATCAAAAATAAAAATAAGGCTCAAAGTCAGTTTGATTGACTTAAAGCCGAAATTATGATAAAATTTTTTAAAGCAATCATTACTATTTAAAGGAGTTTCTTATGAAAAAACGACTTTTGTGCATATTGTGTTCGGCAATGTTGCTTGTCCTTGCCGGCTGTACATATTTTGAATATTTTACCGATAATAAATATCAAGACCATAAATTCTTCGGAGATTCCGAGCCGACAGAATTTGCCGTTGCAAGCGATTTTGATTATAACGTTCAATCGCAGGGCGTCGTCATCACCGGCTATAAAGGCAATGCCGAAAACGTCGGAATACCTTATCAAATCGATGGCGTCGATATCGTCGAAATTGCCGATTTTGCCTTTCAGCAATGTGATATAAAAGGCGTTTTCATACCCGAAACCGTCGAAAAAATCGGCAAAAATGCGTTTGATGGCTGCCGCAGCTTAAAAAGCATAAATCTCCCGTCGTCTGTCACACAAATCGGAGATTATTGCTTCAATCTTTGCACCTCGCTTGAATCGGCAAGCCTTTCATTTTCCGCCAAGCAAATCTCGCCCTATATGTTTTATGGGTGCGAATCGCTTTATATATTAACTGTTTCCTCAACGGTTGAAGAAATCGGCAGCTACGCCTTTTACGGCTGCAAGGCTTTAAAAGATTTTTCCATACCCGAAAGTGCCATCAAAATCGGCAACAATGCCTTTGACGGCTGCAAAAATTTAAAAACTCTCGGCATGAACACAAATCTTCAAGAAATCGGCAACAATGCCTTTTTCGGGTGCGAAGCGCTCAGCTTCACCGAATTGCCGAAAGCACTGCGCACCATCGGCGATTACGCTTTTTACGGTTGCACATCTTTGCGTTATTGCACTGTATATGAATCCGTCACCCATATAGGCAGCTTTTGCTTTGCGGCGTGCCCCGAATTTTATCATCTGACTATTCACGCAATCGGCACAACAATCGGAAACAGCGCCTTTTCCAATTGTTCATCAGATATGACTATCCGCAGCTACACCGAAGCCACAGCGGTCGTTGCATACTGCAATTCCAACGGCATTGCCCATCAGGATTTGCGCCTATATTGATAAAGAAAGAGAGTATTATTATGAAAGCAAAGTTCCATTTGCCCGATTTTACACGAAATTTCGCACTCAATATGGCAATGCTCAAGCTCATTGCCGCCCGTCCCGAGCTGTTTAGAGAAGGCGTCGAAATCGCCTCGGTATACGGCGAATTTCCGCCGTCGCTGTGGAACGGCGGCAGAACAATCGGCGGAAGATGTGACCGACCTTTTATGAAAGAAGTTTTAAAACGCTTTAATGCGCAGGGTGTTCCGTGCCGATTCACTTACACCAATCCCGAAATCACCGAAAAAGATTTGGCGGATTCGCATTGCAATATTTCATTAAAATTTGCCGACAACGGCAAAAACGAGGTCATTGTTTTTTCGCCGCTTCTCGAAGAATATATCCGCAAAAATTACCCGTCGTTTAAAATCACCTCCTCCACCTGCAAACAAATCGAAACCATTGAGGGTGTAAACGCCGAGCTTGCAAAAGATTATAACCTTGTCGTGCTTGATTATAATTGGAACAACCGCTTTGATGACCTTGAAAAAATCGATGATAAATCCCGTTGCGAATTGCTTGTAAACGCCTGCTGTATACCTAAATGCCCCCGCAGAGGCGAGCATTACCGAACAATCGCCAAAAACCAGCGTGAATATCTCCGCTGTATGAATACCGGCGAAAAATGCCGTCAAATCCCATTTGAATGTCCGTATATGAACCGCACGATTTTTGAAATCAAAGATTATTCAACACACATCACACCTGATGATATTTGGGAAAAATACATACCGATGGGGTTTGAAAATTTCAAAATCGAGGGCAGATCCTCACATATGTTCAATCTTATCGAAACATATCTTTATTATATGGCAAAGCCCGAATGCCGTGACGAAGCAAGGTTCACCCTGCTAATGACATTGTCTATGAATAACGCCATTGTAATAAATTAAACAAAAAGGCAATATTGTGCGCACACATAATACACGCACGATATTGCCTTTCTCAATCCAACGTGCGGCAAAAACATTTTTGCCGTATTTTTTTGAATTTATCCTCTTGATTTTGGGCATACTTTTTTTACAAGAAAGGGCAAATTTCTTAAAAATTCAAGAAAGGCGCTTTTTGCAAAATCAAAAAAAGGAGAATCACAATGTCGATTATCAACAAAGAAATTTCCGATTTTAAAACCGATGCATTTTATTTAGGAGAGTTTAAAACCGTTTCCAAGCAAGATATTCTCGGCAAATGGTGCGTATTTTTCTTCTACCCCGCCGATTTCACATTCGTCTGCCCGACAGAACTTGAAGATTTGGCAAATAAGTATGAAGATTTTAAAAACGCCGGCTGCGAAATATATGCGGTATCGACCGACACACATTTTGTTCACAAAGCATGGCACGATACCTCCGAAAGAATCAAAAAAATCAATTATCCCATGCTTGCCGATCCCACGCACGCAATTTCAAAAGATTTTGAAGTGCTCGTCGAATCAGACGGTCTGGCAGAGCGAGGCACTTTCATAGTCAATCCCGAGGGCAAAATCGTCGGCTGTGAAATAACCGCTTCCAATGTCGGAAGAAATGCGCAGGAGCTATTTCGCAAGGTGCAGGCGTGTCAGTTTGTTCACATCCACGGCGATCAGGTTTGCCCCGCAAATTGGCAGCCCGGCGCCCAAACCTTAAAGCCCGGACTTGACCTTGTAGGTCGCCTTTAATGAGTAATATGCGTTATAATGCGAATAATCTGTACGATGTCATTATAATAGGCGGCGGCCCTGCCGGGCTTACTGCGGCACTCTACCTTGCACGTGCAAAATACAAAGTGCTTGTGCTTGAAAAAGAGCAGTTCGGCGGACAAATTGCAATCACGCATGAGGTTGTAAATTATCCGGGAATAAGCAAAATCAGCGGCAAAGAACTGACCGAGATTATGAAACTTCAGGCGCAGTCTTTCGGTGCCGAATTTTTATCGGCACAGGCGCTTAGCTTAAATGCCGCCGATGACATAAAAACGGTTCATACAAATTCCGGTGATTATAATTGCTTCGGTATTTTACTTGCCGTCGGTGCACAGCCTCGAACGGTCGGATTCAAAGGCGAAGCGGAACACAAAGGCATGGGCGTTGCATACTGCGCCACTTGTGACGGCGAATTTTTTACCGATAAAGAGATTTTTGTTGTCGGCGGCGGTTTTGCCGCAGCGGAAGAAAGCGTTTTCTTGACTAAATTTGCCCGCCATGTCACAATTCTCATTCGTGAAGAAGATTTTACCTGCGCACAATCTGTCGCCGATACGGCAAAGTCAAACAGCAAAATCACCGTTATCACAAACACAGTGGTCGAAGAAGTCGCAGGCGACAAAGGTCTTGATTATATACGTTATAAAAACATCAAAACGGGAGAAATCAGCGAATACCGCGCGTCAAGCGGCGATAATTTCGGCGTATTTGTGTTTGCAGGTTATGCGCCCGATACCGAGCTTGTCAAAAATATCATTGATTTAAACGAGCAAGGATATATCATTACCGATTCACACCTAAAAACAAGCATAAACGGCGTATACGCCGCAGGAGATGTCTGCATAAAACCGCTAAGGCAGGTCGTCACAGCCACAGGCGACGGCGCTTTAGCGGCAACAGAGCTTGAAAAATACGCCTCGCAAATGCAGCAAAAAACGAAATTGCGCCCGAAAATTTCAATGCCCGAAAAGCAAGCCGAGCCGATATTGCCGAAAAACGCAAACAGCACGGAAAAAGGCTTCTTTTCCGCCGAAATCAAGCAGCAGCTGCAAGATGTTTTTTCTAAGCTTAATCAAAGCATTTTGCTTAAATTATATCTTGATGACAGAAGCGTTTCCGCCGAATTAAAAGCTTTTGCGACCGAGCTTGCACAGCTAAACGATAAGCTTGAAATCGCAATAGAGGAAAATGACAAATCCAATCAGCCGCCCTGCATTCGGCTGTTTCGGCATAAAAATGAAGATATCGGCATTGCTTTTCACGGTGTTCCGAGCGGACACGAATTAACGTCGCTCGTACTCGCAATTTACAACGCCGCAGGTCCAGGTCAGCAAATCGACAGCAATACAAAAGCGCAAATCAACGATATTAAATCTTTTGTTGATATGAAAATTCTGGTGTCGCTGTCGTGCACCATGTGCCCGGATTTGGTCATCGCCTGCCAGCAATTGGCGGCGCTAAGTCCGAATGTTCGTGCCGAAGCCTTTGATTTGCGGCATTTTGAAGCGCTCAAAAACAAATATAACGTCATGAGCGTGCCCTGCCTTATCATCAATGATGACAAAGTTTTTTTCGGCAAAAAAAATATCAGCCAAGTTTTAGAGCTGATAAAAAATTTATAACAAAATCACAATTTAAAAAAAATCCTCATATGCATAAAAATTCGCATATGAGGATTTAGCTTTATTTTGTATTGTTCAAGTCCCATTTAAAAACGCAAACACGGCGTGCCTTATTGTTGTCAATACCGTTATTGTTAAGGATATTGGGAATATCGAGAAAACGGTAATCGGTCTTTTCCGCCTTTTTGTTGGCAAAAATACTTTTAAGGTTTTCCGTTCCGAAATTCCGCTGAATAACAGGACCTAAGCGACCGTTTTCACGAATATAGGCAACAATCTCGCAAGCCTTTATAAGGTTTTTGTCAGCCACATTGAAAATACCGGTATATGACGCATTGTCGGCGCATTCGATATATCCGAGAATAAAATCCGAAAGATTGTAAACACTGCAAAACTGGAATCCGTAATCGCCTTTCATATAGAGAAAAGCAACTCTTTGTTTTTCATCATATATTTTCGAGCGCAGATTTTCAAGAAATCCCTTGGTGTATACGGGCGAAACTCGCATAATACAGCAAAATTTGTCTTTATTATCACGTGCAATGGCAGCAAGAGTTTTTTCCGAATCAAACTTCATTTTCGCATAGTTAGATGTAGGCCGCAGCTCACCGTCCTCACGCACGGGTTCACGTGTTTTTTTCACATCGTAAACCTGCGTTGTGCTCAGAAGAAGAATGTGTGTAACGTTTGATTCAATCGCAAGCTTATAGATATACTTATCACACTGCTTTGAAAGCGCCATTTGCTCATCGCCGATGATATTTTCAAAGTCATTGTCCGCCGAGCAAGCCAGGTGAATGAAATAATCGACCTGTTCGCTTTCAAAAGCCGCCGCATATGCGTTCACATCATCGGGTGTGCCTTCAAAAAACACATAGTTGTCCTTTGAGCTGTTCTTGTCGGAATCGTTGCTGTCAACGCCGATTACACGAAAACCCTTTCTCAAAAGCTCCGAGCATACAATACTGCCGATAAGACCGCCTGCCCCGCTGACTAAAGCTGTGCTCATGCTTTCTCCCCCAAACCTACAGATAGTTTTACATATCTCATTATATCACTTTCAATTTGCTTTTGCAATAACCAATCAAGAAAAAATCAAACAAAATTTCAAAGCCGTTTTTGTTGATTAGGTCATTTTTGCCGATTTATATGCTAAATCCAGTCAAAAATTGTGCATTCATACAAAGAGAATTTTTTTTTGAAAAAAGGGTTGACATTTTTGCAAATATGGTGTAGAATAAACAAGTCGCAAAACGAAGGGAGCTTAGCTCAGCTGGGAGAGCATC
>CAZBAI010000004.1:0-68880 GCA_964490175.1 uncultured Oscillospiraceae bacterium
TCACAGAAAGGGCGACCTCAGAAGAGCAAGAGCCGGTGCTGTTAACATTGTTCCTAACTCAACAGGTGCTGCTAAGGCTATCGGTCTTGTTATCCCCGAGCTTAACGGCAAGCTCATCGGTTCTGCTCAGAGAGTTCCCGTTCCCACAGGTTCAACAACAATCCTTACAGCTGTTGTTAAGGGCGAAAACGTAACAAAGGAAGGCATCAATGCCGCTATGAAGGCTGCTTCTTCCGCATCTTTCGGCTACAACGAAGATCAAATCGTTTCTTCCGACGTTATCGGTATGAGATACGGCTCACTCTTCGACGCTACACAGACAATGGTTTGCGAGCTTGGCAACGGCCTCTACGAAGTTCAGGTTGTTTCGTGGTATGATAACGAAAACAGCTACACAAGCCAGATGGTAAGAACTATCAAGTACTTTGCCGAGCTTAACTAATCAAAATATTTATTTTGATAAAACATCAATGCGCACGTTGCAAAAAACGTGCGCATTATTTTTAATATTGCAAAAACATAAAATCTCTTTTGTTTTTAAAAGCTCTGTCTGCTTTGCTTATATTGTTTTCAACCGTTCCGCAAAGCAAGGTCAAATCGGCAGAATCAATCAACAAATTTTCGGAAGCAGCATAGCAGTCCGCCGTGCATTCGGCTGCGGCATATCTTATATCGGCGGCATTTTTGCAAATGACGGAAAACTTTTTCTTTGTTTCACAGCTCCAGCCGTTTGACATATTTTCAAACGGAAGAATCAAATGCAGCTTCGCCTGCCCCGATTTTGACAAAAACGCAAGATAATATCCCGCCCAAATCGACGTGCCGCACGCACAGTTCAAATAATATTCATCATAGCCGCCGCTTAACAACGTGTCGATTTTAAAACGCAAAATCGACCTTATAACAGAAAAATAATATTTATTTTCATCAATATATTCGCCCTTTTCGCCCGCAAGCTCTTTCCCATCGGAAATAATAGCACAAGTCACGCAAACCACCCTTTCTGACGCTGTCGCAAATTTTTCTATATTGTAACATATTTCGACAATATACGCAAGTGCGTATACGTTTAAAAATAACAAAATGTATAATTGTATATGTCGCAGCCGCAAAGGCTATGATATTATCAGCCGATACATTTAAAACGTGCGGCATACAAATTCAGTCAGGGTGAGGATATTGTCGATTGTAAAAAATGCGGTAGTGCAACGCTTTATAGAGCTATGCGAGCAGCGTGGCATTGCGCCGAATGAGCTGGCAACGCTTTCGGGCATCACTCCGTCAACCGTATACAGCATGCTGAGTAATCAGCGAAAAAATGTTTCAATCACAACAATCAAAACCCTTTGCGACGGATTGGGAATAACCTTAAAAGACTTTTTCGATTCGGAGCTTTTCGATAATTTGGAGCAGGAAATCAAATAATGCCGCCAAGCTGTCTTGTGCGGCATTATTTTTTTCATACCGTTAATATACGTGCTTTCCGGCGTGATTTTTGTTAAACTTCGCTATTGAAACTTTTAACTGTATATGGTATAATTTAGTTGTGTGTTTGTCTGTGCGTACTTTGCGCATAGATAAATCGGCTGCTTTTTTGATATAAACGTTTTTGTCAAAATATAAGGGGAATATATATGAATTGGACGCAGGTTAACATATACACAACAACGCTCGGTATCGAGCCGGTGGCTTTTGAGCTTTTATCACTTGGAATCACGGGCTATTCCGTTACGGATTCAAACGATTTTAAAGAATTTTTGGAAAACAAAAACGGTCAGTGGGATTATATCGATGACGACCTTATGGGTCTTTCCGATTGTGAAACCTACTTAACGGCGTATATACCCGAAAACGAACAGGGCACGGAAACCTTGAAAATGTTGTTTGCAAACATTGCACAGCTGAAAAAGCGTGACAAAGATTCACGCTTCGGCAGACTTGAAATTGAGCTTGACGGCGTTAAAGAAGAAGATTGGGCAAACAACTGGAAACAGTATTTCAAGCCGTTTTGCGTCGGCAAAAGGCTTTATGTCAAGCCCTCATGGGAAAAAGGAATCGGTGCGCAAGGGCGCAAAATTCTTGAAATCGACCCTGCTTCAAGCTTCGGAACAGGGCAGCACCATACAACAAGGCTCTGCCTCGAAATGCTTGACGAATGTGTTTGCGGCGGCGAATCGGTTCTGGATTTGGGCTGCGGCAGCGGAATTTTGTCCATTGGCGCAATTCTCTTGGGCGCAAAAAAAGCAAAGGCTGTTGATATTATGCAAAACGCCGCCGAAACAGCTGCGGAAAACGCCGAGAAAAACCACATTTCAACTGATGTTTACAAAACCTACTGCGGCGATGTTTTAAGCGATATAAAGCTTTGCGAAGCTCTCGGCACGGGCTTTGACATCATCTGCGCAAATATTGTTTCCGATATTTTAATTGCAATGGCACCGCTTTTTGTAAGCTTTATCAAAAACGGCGGAATTTTGATTATTTCGGGAATAATATCCGAGCGTGCCGACGAAGTTGATTCCGTTATGAAGCAAAACGGCTTTATTCAAACACGCTTTGCCGATTCAAACGGCTGGGCGGCTATAAAATACAGTGCAAAGTAAAATAAAGGATATAAAAAATGGCAAAAAACGGACAAAGCTACAATAATGAAAGCATTACGGCGCTGAAAGGTGCAGACAGAGTAAGAAAACGCCCGGGCGTTATTTTCGGTTCGGACAGTGTTGAAGGCTGTCGGCATTCGATTTTTGAGGTTATTTCAAACTCTATCGATGAAGCACGAAGCGGCTTTGGCGAAAAAATCGTCATAACAAGATTTAACGATAACAGCGTTGAAGTCGAAGACTTCGGGCGAGGCTGCCCGGTTGACTGGAACAATGCCGAAAACTGCTATAACTGGGAGCTTGTTTACTGCGAGCTTTATGCCGGCGGCAAGTATAATTCCGATGATACCGACAGCTATGAGTATTCTCTCGGGTTAAACGGTCTGGGTCTTTGCGCCACGCAATACGCCTCGGAATATATGGATGTCGAAATATACAGAGACGGGTTTAAATACAACCTGCATTTTGAAAAAGGCGAAAATGTCGGCGGACTGCAAAAAGAACAAACAAACCGCAAAAAAACCGGCACAAAAACCCATTGGCGACCCGACCTTGACGTTTTTACCGACATTACCCTTGATGACGAATACTTTTTCGCAATGCTAAAACGACAGGCGGTCGTAAACCCGAATTTGCTGTTTTTGTACCGTTCGCAAAATGATGACGGCAAATTCACCGATTATGAATTTTTCTACGAAAACGGTATTGAGGATTATGTCGCAGAGCTTGCCGGCGATGACGCCCTCACCTCGATTCAGCTTTTTTCCTGCGAAAAAAAAGGCAGAGATAAGGCAGATAAGCCCGAATATAAAGTAAAATTAAATGTTGCGCTATGCTTTTCAAATAAAGTTAATGTGATTGAATATTATCACAACTCAAGCCCGCTTGAACATGGCGGTTCACCCGAAAAGGCTGTAAAACAAGCTTTTGTTTCGCAAATCGACGCATATTTAAAACAACAGGGAAAATATCTTAAAAGCGAATCGAAAATCACCTTTGACGATATCAGAGATTGTCTTGTGCTCGTTTCTTCAAGCTTTTCAACCCAAACATCATACGAAAATCAAACCAAAAAGTCAATCACCAATAAATTTATATATGAAGCCATGACGGAATTTTTGAAAAGCCGCTTGGAAATTTACTTCATTGAAAATCCGCTGGAGGCACAGCGAATCGGCGAGCAAGTGCTGATAAACAAGCGCTCACGCGAGAACGCCGAAAAAACAAGGCTTAATTTGAAAAAAAAGCTTGTCGGCAATATTGACCTTGCCAACACAGTGCCGAAATTTGTTGACTGCCGCACGAAAGACAAGTCACGGCGTGAGCTTTATATCGTTGAGGGCGATTCGGCATTGGGTGCGGTAAAACTTGCGAGAGATCCCGAATTTCAAGCTATAATGCCTGTTAGGGGCAAGATTTTAAACTGCCTGAAAGCAGGATACGATAAAATTTTTAAAAGCGAAATCATCACCGACCTGCTCAAGGTTTTGGGCTGCGGCGTTGAGGTCAGCGCAAAGGCGAACAAAAACCTTTCAACATTTTCGCTTGATAATCTGCGTTGGGATAAGATTGTTATCTGCACCGACGCCGACGTTGACGGTTTTCAGATACGAACGCTCATTCTCACAATGCTTTACAGGCTCACGCCGACTTTAATTAACGAGGGCTATGTATATATCGCAGAATCGCCCCTTTATGAAATAAACACCTCAAAGAAAACATATTTTGCATATACCGAAAGCGAAAAGGCGAAAATTTTAAATATGCTTGAAAATGAAAAATTCAAAATACAGCGCTCAAAAGGTCTTGGTGAAAACGAGCCGGATATGATGTCGCTGACTACGATGAATCCTTCTACACGCCGCCTTATCAAGGTTTGCACCGAGGATTTGAGCAGCAGTGCCGATATTTTCGATATTCTGCTCGGCGATAATCTTCAGGGAAGAAAAGACTATATTTCGGAAAACGGCAGTATGTACCTTGACGTTGCCGACATTTCATAACAGCTTGGAAAGGAAGATTGCTTTGACGGTAAGAATGTGCAACACAGATGACTTAGGCGGGCTTTTAATGCTGTATACTCACCTGCACAAGGGCACTTCAATGCCGCAAATGAGTCAAAAGCTTGCAGACACATGGCGCAACATTTGCAATTGTGACAATCATGCGGTTATTGTTGCGGAAGAAAACGGAAAAATAGTTTCTTCCTGCACCGTCGTTATTGTTGAAAATTTAACGCATGACAACCGCCCGTTTGCAATTATCGAAAATGTTGTAACACATGAAAAATATCGCAGAAAAGGGCTTGCAAGCCAATGCATCGAATATGCCTGCGAATACGCAAGGCTGCAAAACTGCTACAAAATCATGCTGATGTCATCATCTCAAAACATTGATGCGCACGCACTGTATAAAAAATGCAGTTTTAATTGCAGCGATAAAATCGGCTTTGTAAAATGGCTTTAAGGAGAACATGAAGAATGCCACGCAAAAGTAAAGATACACAACCGAAAAAGAAAAACACAAACGAAAACAATAACGCATATATCGAGGGTGCGGGAATTGTCGCAAGCGAGGATATTTCCGATACGCTTATAAATAACTATATGCCATATGCCATGAGCGTTATCATTTCACGTGCGTTGCCGGAAATCGACGGATTTAAGCCCTCTCACCGAAAATTGCTTTATACAATGTATAAAATGGGGCTTTTAAACTCTCAGCGCACAAAATCGGCAAACATTGTCGGTCAAACGATGAAGCTCAATCCTCACGGCGACATGGCAATTTACGAAACAATGGTGCGTATGACAAGGGGCAACGAAGCGTTGTTGCACCCGTATATCGACTCAAAGGGCAATTTCGGCAAGGCTTATTCACGTGATATGAAATTTGCCGCATCCCGATATACCGAAGCCAAACTCGATCCTATTTGTGCCGAGCTTTTCGGTGATATCGACAAGGAAACGGTCGATTTTGTACCCAACTACGACAACCAGCTTACAGAGCCGACGCTTTTGCCTGCAAGGTTTCCGTCAATATTGGTCAACTCAAATGTGGGTATTGCGGTTTCAATGGCAAGCAATATCTGCCCGTTTAATCTTGAAGAAATATGCTTAACCACAATCGCTTTGATTAAAGACCCTTGCCATGATATTTTAAGCACGCTGAAAGGACCTGATTTTCCCGGCGGCGGTCATATGCTCTATAACGAATCGGAGCTTGAAAAAATCGTCGATACCGGCAAGGGCAGCATTAAAGTTCGCTCTGTATACCGCTTCAACAAGGAAGAAAGCTGTATTGAAGTTACGCAAATCCCCCCGACAACCACCGTCGAAGCGATTATAGAAAAAATAATCGAGCTTGTAAAACAAGGAAAAATCAAAGAAATTTCATATGTCAGGGACGAAACCGGACTTAACGGAATGACGCTTGCAATTGACGTTAAACGTGGCACCGACCCGGACAAACTGATGCAAAAACTTTTCAGAATGACGCCCTTGCAGGACAGCTTTGCCTGCAATTTCAATGTTTTGATTGCGGGCACGCCGAAAGTTATGGGCATAAGGTCGATTCTCGAAGAATGGATTGCATTCCGTGTTGAATGTATCAGACGGCGAACATATTTTGACCTGAAAAAGAAAAAAGACAAATTGCATCTTTTAAAGGGCTTGAAAAAAATTCTGCTTGATATCGACAGAGCCGTACAAATTGTCAGGGAAACGCAGGAAGAAAGCGAAGTTGTAACCAACCTTATGATAGGTTTCGGCATTGACGAAATACAGGCGGAATATGTTGCCGAAATCAAACTGCGCCACCTTAACCGTCAATATATTTTAAACCGTATTGATGAGGTTGATGAGCTTGAAAAAACCATAGCCGAGCTTGAAGATATACTAAACGATAACAAAAAAATCAAAAAAATCATTATTTCGGAGCTTAAAGAAATTTCGCAAAAATACAAACAGCCCCGAAAAACCCTGTTCATCTACGAAACCGAAAGCGAATGCGATGAGCCGATTGATGACACGCCCGATTATAACGTCAATATTTTTGTCACAAACGAAGGGTATATCAAAAAAATCACGCCGCAGTCGCTTCGCATGAGCGGTGAGCAAAAGCTCAAAGAGGGTGACTTTATCGCAAGCGCTTTTGAAACCACAAACAAGTGCGAGCTTTTGTTTTTTACCGATATGTGTCGGGTATATAAAGCAAGAGCGTTTCAGTTTGACGACTGCAAAGCAAGCCTCATAGGCGATTTTGTGCCTGCAAAACTTTCCTTTGCCGAAAACGAAAACCTTATAGCTTCAATTGCGCTGACCGAATATGAAGGCCACGTGATATTTATTTTTGAAAACGGCAAGGTTGCAAAAGTTCCGCTTTCGGCTTATGAAACCAAAACCAACCGCAAAAAACTCACAGGCGCATTCAGCGATAAATCAAAGCTTGTGAAGATTATTTATGCGCCCGAAAATACCGATATTCTGCTAAGAACGGACAACAACCGTGCGCTTGTATTCAACACGGGTATGCTTTTGCAAAAAACCACAAGAGATACAATCGGCGTGCAGGTAATGACCTTGCGTGCAAAGCACACGGTCACATCGGCACAGGTTATATCGGGCGATGAGCTTGAATCGCTTGCAAAATTCAAGGCAAAGACTCTGCCCGCCGCTGGCAGTCTTGCAAAAGATCTTGAACAATCCGGACAGATAAGCTTTAATTTGGGCTGACAATATGAAAAAATCCCTCTCACGGCACATTAAAGCCGCAGGAGGGATTTTTTTATTCAAGCCAATATTTTTTAACAATTTGATTTAAGACTGTCAACGTATTCGCACGCCGCAAGCGCCGCCGAAGCACCGTCGGAAGCGGCAGTTACAACTTGCCTTACATTTTTTGTGCGGCAATCGCCGGCGACAAAAATTCCGGGAGTTTTTGTCGTGCAGCTCTCGTTTGCAACAATATATCCGCAATCATCAATATCAACAACATCAAAAAACGGCTTATTTTCGGGAACTTGCCCGATTGCGACAAACACGCCGCTCACTTTAAGCGTTTTTTGCGTACCGCAATTATCTATAACAATTGCTTCAAGCTGCTGATTTTGAGCGCAAAACGATTTTACCGTTGCATTGCAAATTATCGTAACATTCGGTGTGTTTTTCAGCTTTTGCGCCAACGCTTTTTCGCCGGTCAAATCTTCAAGATTTTGTATAATAGTCACACTATGGCAAATTTCACTCAAAAGAGCCGCATCCTGCAAGGCGGTATTTCCCCCGCCGATTACAGCCACGTCTTTTTTCGTAAAAAAAGCTCCGTCGCATACCGCACAATATGAAACGCCGTTGCCGATCAGCTCTTCTTCGTTTTCAAGCCCGAGCCGACGGTGCTTTGAGCCTGCCGCAATAATAACACTGCGGCTCTCAAAGCTTTTATATTCACACGCAATACTAAAACCGTTTTCGTTTTTTTTAATTCTTTGAACAGCGTCAAGTTCAATTTCCGCACCTTGATTTGCAGCCTGTTCAAGCAGCCTTTCGGCAAATTCGTTTCCGCTGATTTCATTAAATCCGGGAACATTTTCCACCTTGGGCGAAAATGTTATTTGACCGCCGAAAAGCTCCTTTTCGATAACAATAACGCTTTTTCCGCTTCGCCTTGCATATACGGCGGCAGTTAGCCCGGCAGGTCCTGCGCCGATTATTGCAACATCAAGCATTTACGTTTCCTCCCAAAACGGCATTTTCCTCCGCAAATTTGCGAATGTTGGAAACATTAACAATTTTTTCAAAACCGCTTGATGATTCAAGCACAAGAGTGGGAGCCTGCTTTATTTCATATTTTTGCGCAAGCTCGGGGTACTCTTCCGCAACTATTTTTTCAAACGGAATGCACGCTTTGGAAAGGAACATTTCCGCCATTTTGCAATTCGGGCAGCTTTTTGAAGCAAAAAGCATCACCTTGTCTGCATCGCAAGCATTTTGCTCTGCATTTTTCTCCATCTGCGCCTTTACTGCGCCTGCGTCGATAAACGAAACAGAATAATCCTTCCTGTCTTTAAATTCCTGCGCCTTGCCGTCGTTCCAGTTTTTAACGGGGCGATAATATCCCGTAATACGGCTATAAACCTCGGTTTCCTCGCCGCATTCGGGGCAAACATAATGCTCACCTGTAATATAGCCGTGATTTTTGCACACGGTATATGTGGGAGAAAGTGTATAATATGGCAATTTATAATTCTCGGCGATTTTCTTCACCAAATTTGCGGCAGCTTTCCAATCGGGCAGCTTTTCGCCCAAAAACGCATGGAATACAGTGCCCGAAGTATAAAGCGTCTGCAATTCGTCCTGAATATCAAGCGCTTCAAATATATCCTCGGTATATCCCACAGGCAAATGTGAGCTGTTTGTATAATAAGGCGCCGAATCAGGGGTCTGCGCCGCCGTGATAATGTCGGGATAACGCTTTACATCATGTTTTGCAAATCTGTATGTCGTGCTCTCTGCGGGCGTTGCTTCAAGGTTGTAAAGGTCGCCGTACATTTCCTGATAATCCGAAAGGCGCTCTCTCATATGATTGAGAACCTGCTTTGTAAACTCCTGTGTTTCAGCGTGGGTAAGGTCTTTTTTCAGCCAATTTGCGTTAAGTCCGACCTCGTTCATACCGATAAGACCTATTGTCGAGAAGTGGTTGTCAAGCGAGCCGAGATAACGGCGTGTATACGGATAAAGACCCTCTTCGAGAAGCTTTGAAATAATGCCACGCTTAACCTTGAGTGAACGTGCGGAAATATCCATAAGCTTGTCAAGCCGCTTGTAAAAATCATGCTCATCTTTTGCAAGATATGCAATTCTCGGCATATTTATGGTTACTACGCCGACAGAGCCTGTATTCTCACCGCTTCCGAAAAATCCGCCGGTTTTCTTTCTTAATTCTCTCAAATCAAGGCGAAGTCTGCAACACATACTGCGAATATCGCTCGGTTCCATATCGCTGTTAATGTAGTTTGAAAAATACGGTGTGCCGTATTTTGAAGTCATTTCAAAAAGCAGCTTGTTGTTTTCCGTTTCGGACCAGTCAAAATCTTTGGTGATGGAATATGTGGGAATCGGATATTGGAAACCTCTGCCGTGAGCGTCGCCCTCAATCATGGTTTCGATAAACGCCCTGTTTATCATATCCATTTCCTTTTTGCAGTCTTTATATTTAAAATCAACTTCCTTGCCGCCGACAATGCAGTTAAGCTCTGCCAAATCGTCGGGCACGGTCCAGTCTAAGGTAATGTTCGAGAAAGGTGCCTGCGTGCCCCATCTGCTGGGTGTGTTTACGCCGAATATAAACGATTCAATGCACTTTTTAACCTGCGAATAAGAAAGATTATCTGCTTTTACAAACGGCGCAAGATATGTGTCAAACGATGAAAACGCCTGTGCGCCTGCCCATTCGTTTTGCATAATTCCGAGGAAGTTTACCATCTGGTTGCAAAGAGTTGCAAGGTGCTTTGCAGGGGCAGAAGTAATCTTTCCCGGCACGCCGCCAAGCCCGTCCTTTATGAGTTGCTTTAAAGACCAGCCTGCGCAGTATCCCGTAAGCATTGAAAGGTCGTGAATGTGGATATCGGCGTTGCGGTGTGCATTTGCGATTTCATCGTCATAAATCTCCGAAAGCCAGTAGTGGGCGGTAATTGCGCCGGAATTGTTGAGAATAAGTCCGCCGACAGAATACGTTACGGTCGAATTTTCTTTAACACGCCAGTCGGTTACCTTTACATAGCTGTCAACAACATCTTTATAATCGAGAATTGTGGATTTGAGATTTCTCAGCTTCTCTCTCTGACGTCTGTAAAGGATATATGCTTTTGCCACATCGCCATAGCCTGCCTGAATAAGAACAGACTCAACGCTGTCTTGAATATCTTCAACGGCAATAAGCGAATTTTCGATTTTCTTTTCAAAATCAGCCGTTACTTTAAGGGCAAGAAAATCAATCACATCTTGATTATATTCCTTATCAAGCGCCTCAAAAGCTTTCTTGATAGCCTCGCTGATTTTTGAAATCTCATACTTTGCGATTTTTCCGTCACGTTTTTGTACCTGATACATTTTTCTTTCTGCCTCCGTTATTTTAATTTTAATATTTAAATTCCTCTGAGTTCTGCGCATGGAACGTATTTTTTCAATATTTCAAGACATTCTTGCATATATGCGTTATCGTGTGCGCTAAGACCGCTTGCTATAATATCGCCCGAATCGGTAAATTTTTGCAGATAACAGCGCTTTGCGCCCTTAATAAATTCACCGATATGTTCAAAATCGTTCACCGTGTGCAATTGCCTTACAACGGTTGTTCTGAATTCATATTCAATGCCGCTTTTCATCAAAAGTTCTTTAGAACGGATGATGCTGTCAAAATCAACCGATTTAAGCCCACAGGTTTCGGCATATTTTTGCGGCGAATTTTTTATATCCATCGCAACATAATCCACAAGACCGCTTTTAACCAAAACTTCAAGCCTTGCGTACACACTGCCGTTTGTATCGAGCTTGACAAGATAACCCATTGACTTTATTTTTTGAACAAATTCAAACAGTGAGCTTTGCAAAAGCGGCTCACCCCCGGAAATGCACACACCGTCAAGCACACCCTTTCGCTTTTCAAGATGTGCGAAAACTTCACGCTCGGATACAGCCGTGCAAGCGTCATAAGTCACAAGCGAAGCGTTATGACAAAAGGGACACCTGAAATTGCAGCCGTGAGTAAACACCGTGCAGGCGGTCTTTTGAGGATAATCAAGCAATGTCAGCTTTTGAAATCCCGCTATTTTCATGTTTAACACCTCACTTGGCAAAGCACAATATATAGTGATTTATCAAAAAGCAAAACACAATAATTCGTGTGCGTATTTCTATTATATACATACAGAAAGCGTTTGTCAATCATTTTTTCGTATTTTTTCAAATTTGGCATTTTACACAAATTAAAGACAAATTTTTAGTCAAGCCTTGAAAATCAAAAAGCTTTGTGTTATGATAAGCCTTAGCTAAAACTTGCGCACGGAAATTAAAACAGTGTGCAAAAGGAGGACTTATGAAAAACTGCAAAAAAATTGCGGCAATAACCGCCCTTGCCGCCTCTTGGTTATGCATTTCCCCAATGCAAAGCACTTATGCCGATGATACCGAAAGCGCTGAAATTTACGGCACTTGCTATGTCGTTCATCCGTATACAGACGCACAGACAGGCACTGTCACAGACGGCAGTTCGGAATATCTCACCTTGTCAGACGAAAACGGCTCGCCCCTTTACGGCAGTATTGCACAGGTTAATTTTGAGCTTGCCAATGTCACCGACGGCTTTCAGGTAATCGACATTACTTTCGGCTTTGATAACAAATGTTTCACATATCTTTCATATGACAGCGATTTGCTCTACGGCGGCGCACTCAAACGTGCGACATTAAAAACCGTTACCAATGCAAAACAGGTTTACAACAAAGGCTATTCTTTCGTAAAAATCGTTTCATCAAGCCTTAACCGCATAACAGATGAAGGCACAATCGCAGGGCTTAATTTCTTCGTTCCGCAAGGCACAAGTGCGGGGCTTTATCCGCTTGATATTACAATCAACAACTACGGCTACAAAGAAAACTCAACCGAGATTGAATTGCCCCGTATTGTCGTAAACTCCGGATTCATAAGCGTTCCCGGCTGTGCCGAAAACTCAAATCCCATTGATTTCGGCAACAATTCCGCAATTTTAGAGCAATACATCGCTCAAAATAATATTGACACAACGCTTGACGGTATCGAGGGTTGTTCACCGATGGACATTTACTGGTCACAGCGGCAAAACGGCTTGGCAAACAATTCTTTCCAAATCGGAGATATAGCGCAGCTTGAGCTTGGATTAAGAGGCGATGCCAATCTTGACGGTGTGATTGACGCAAAAGATTCCGCTTTGATTGCGCAATACAGCGCATTGCGCTCATCGGGTGCAACAGTATCTTTAAATGACAGCAATGAAAATCTTGCGCTCACGCTTGCCAATATCAATGTTGACATTGATTCAAACGGTGCCTGCATTGATGCAAAGGATGCCGCAGGCGTTGCAAAATTCAGCGCACTGTCATCAAGCTATTCGTCATCCGCAAGCTTTCTTGAAGCTTATGTTGATATCTGGACGCAAATCGGATTTTTCGGTTCATAAAACAAAAAGGCGCATCGCTTGCTGCAAGCTCATGCGCCTTGAAATTTATCAGCTGTTTTTATAGTTTTCTATCGCTTCTTTAATACGTTCGCTCAAAGTTTTGCCGTCTTCATTTGTTTTGTCAAAATCCAACCTCGGAAACGCCTTGTCAAGTCGCTTTTGCGTAAAGCTGTGCTTTTCGGCGCTTTCCTGCCAATGTCGGCGCAGTTCTTCCAATTCGGCATAAAGCTTTTCTTTCTGTTCGCTAAAGCTGCTCTTTCTCTTGGATTTTGCAACTGCAAATTTTTCACGGCTTTCCTCGGCACGCTTTATAACATTTATGGTCGCTTCGGATATATCCTCGCCGATATGGTCGGATATGTATTTAAGCCTTTCGCTGATTTCTCTCGAAAGATTAAGCTGTGTTCTGATTTTCCTGATAGCGGCAACTGTGAAAATCAAATCGCACAAAAACGCCACTGTCAGCACGCTGACTATAGCAACCTGCAAAATTTGCGGCAATTTGTGCACAAGCGATGCAATCATCGGGTGAACAATTCGCATTACAAAGGTGCACGCCAGCCCCCACATCAACGAAAATCTCAAACAAATATAGCCCTTTATGTTAAACGGCTCGTCTGTATAATCCCACCATTTTTGCTTAAAAATTTTTTCAAGCAAAAATCCGGTGACATATTCCATAAACGTTGCCAAAAAAAACGAACCGAAAAACAGCACCGCCAAATTTTCCTCAAGCGGCGTCAAAAGCATTATCACTATTGAAAACGATACGCCGTATATCGGGCACCACGGGCCGTTTAAAAAGCCTCTGTTTACAAATTTTCCGGTAGTAACGGTATAAAATATAACCTCAATGCTCCACCCGACAAAGGCGTATATAAAAAAGAACAGTACGATTTCAAGCAACCTGTATCCCATACAAAATCCCCCTTTGCACTTATTGTATCACAACCAATCCAAATTTTCAAGCTTATTCAAAGGAAAATATCAAACCATGCAAAAATGTAACCAATGTCCGAGAGCCTGCGTATGCGACCGCAAAACCACATTCGGCTTTTGTGCGCAGGGCAAAAATCCGAAAGTCGCAAAAGTTATGCTGCACTTCGGAGAAGAACCTTGCATAAGCACGCAAAAAGGCTGCGGCGCCGTGTTTTTTGCTGGATGCAATTTGCGCTGCCCTTTTTGCCAAAATTTTAAAATCAGCCAAGGCAAAACCGATATCGGCGAAGAATATACCGTGCCGCAGCTTGCCGATTTATTCAAAAAAGTGCAGGATATGGGCGCTGAAAATTTAAGCCTTATCACTCCGACGCACTTTTCCGACAGCATTGCCAAGGCGCTTGAAATTGCCCGCATCAAAATCCCCGTGATATATAATTGCGGCGGTTATGAGAGCATTGAAACCTTAAAACGGCTTGATGGGCTTGTTCAGATTTATATGCCGGATATGAAGTATCTTTACCCGCAAACAGCCTTGCGCTACTGCGGCGCTTCCGATTATCCGCAAATTGCCGAAAACGCCATCCTCGAAATGCACCGCCAAACCGGAAAAATGTGCTTTGAAGGCGAGGCGCTGAAAAAAGGGCTTATCGTTCGGCATCTTGTTTTGCCGAAATTATATAAAGAAAGCATTGAAATTATGCGCTGGCTCAGCGAAAATATGGATAAAGATACTTTCTACATCAGCCTTATGAGCCAGTATGTGCCCTGCCACAAAGCTGCGGATTTCCCCGAAATAAACCGCAAAGTCTATACCGCCGAATATGAAAAGGTTGTAAAAGCGGCAACCGATTTCGGTCTTGCCGGATATATTCAGCAAAGAAGCGCCGCTTGCCTTGAAATGACGCCCGAATTTTAAAAATTCTTCGTTATGTGCTATATTGTGCATAGCGAAGATTTTTTATTTTTTATGCGTTATTCAAAATTTTAATTATCCGAAAGATTTATTTTTCTAACCTTATCTCTTAACTTTAACACAAAGGGAGGAGAAACCGAAAGCTCATCTACGCCCATTCTCAAAAAAGTTTCGGTCAACGTTGTGTCTGCCGCCAGCTCTCCGCATATTCCAATCCAGATTCCGTGCTTGTGTGCGTTTTCGACAGAAAGTTTGACAAGGCGCAAAACCGCCTCGTGATGCGTATCGCAAAAGCGCTCGATATTGGGGTTTTGCCTGTCGCACGCAAGGGTATACTGCGTTAAATCATTTGTTCCTATGCTGAAAAAATCGACCATCGGCGCCAAGCGGTCGCTGATAATCGCCGCCGCAGGCGTTTCTATCATAATTCCCAGCTCAACACTGTCGGAATATTCGATTTTTTCACTGTTAAGCTCTGCCTTTACACTGTCACACAAAGCGATTATTTCTTCAAGCTCAAATGTGTTTGCAATCATCGGAAACATTATTCCGAGATTTCCGTAAGCCGAAGCTCTGAAAAGCGCCCTGAGCTGCGTTTTAAAAATCTCGGGTCTTTCAAGGCAAAGTCTTATCGCACGCAAGCCCAGTGCGGGATTTTCCTCACTTTCAAGTTTAAAATAATCCGTGCGCTTATCCGCTCCGATATCAAGCGTGCGAATAATAACTTTTTTGCTCGCCATACTTTCAAGCACACGGCGATAAACCTTAAATTGCTCCTCCTCATCGGGATAATCGTAGTTTTCAAGGTAAAGAAACTCGCTTCTGAAAAGCCCGATTCCGCCTGCGTCATTCAAAAGCGCCGCACCGATGTTGTCAACACTGCCGATATTTGCGAAAATATCGACAAAAGTTCCGTCAAGCGTAACATTATCCTTGCCTTTGAGATTTTGCAGCAGCTCTTTTTTCTCTGTGTCGGCAAAGAGCTTTTCTTCGGCTTTTTTCAGCGTTTCATCATCGGGATTAAGAATAAACTCACCCGTATATCCGTCGGCAATGGCAATATCGCCGTTTTGCAAATGCGATAAAAACTCCTCGCCTACACCGATTATAGCGGGAATATTCATATTTCTCGCAAGAATTGCCGTATGCGAATTTGCCGAACCGTATGCGGTAACAAACGCAAGCACTTTTTCTTTGTCAAGCGATACGGTTTCACTGGGAGCTAAATCTTTTGCGCAAATTATCACTTTTTCGCAAAGGCTGTCTTGCGTGTTGTTTTCGTTTATCAGGCAACTGATTATCCTGTCGGAAACGTCCTTGACGTCCGAAGCTCTTTCGCGCATATACGCATCGTCCATTGAAGAAAACATCGCCGCAAAATTATCGGCGGCTACCGCAACGGCGTATTCTGCATTCACCTTGCATCTGTTGATTATTTCGGCAATCGCCTCGTTATAATCATCATCTTCAACCATCATCATATGGATTTCAAAAATGCGGGCGTTTGCCTCGCCCACCTCGCTTTGCGCCTTTTCATAAATCGCATTCAGCTGCGATATTGCCCTTTCTTGCGCGTCTTTCAGCCTTGAAAGTTCTAAATCGCAATTTTCGATTTTAATGCGCTTAACCTTAGGGCTGCATCGCTTAAAAATCGAAACCTTGCCGACGGCAATTGCACCGCAAACGCCTTTTCCCGAATATATCATCATTTTCGCAACTCTCCTATTTTGCACTTTTCCTTTCGGCTATCCGGCATTTTTTACAGATTTGCACTCAAAAAATCCCTCATTGCCCTTTCGGAAGCTTCCTCGTTTCCGCCGCTTATGCTGATTTTGATTGTATCGCCGCATTTAATGCCAAGCCCCATCAGCGCAATCAGCTTTTTAGCGCCGACCTTGCTTTCGCCCTTGGCAACGGTAATTTCACTGTCAAGCTCTTTTGCGATTTTCACAAGCTGTCCTGCCGGTCTTGCGTGTATCCCGAGCTTATCCTTAACCGTATATTCAAAATTTCTCATATTAGTTTGCCCTTTCTTTCGCATATTGTGTTATCTGCCGCAATTTTCGGTCATACGTCGTATTTTTTCACATAATTTTTCGTTAATATCTTGCCGCTTCATTCTCCATCTCCAGTTTTTGCCAACTGTGGACGGCGTGTTCATGCGTGCAGAATCGTCAAGCCCGAGCCAATCCTGCATGGGTATTATGCACCGATTCGCTCTGCTTTGCAAAACTGCGGCTATCATCGCCGTGCAAATCTCGCTGTCAGAAAGCGATTTTGCGTTGAAATACTCTTTCACATTCTTTTTTTCCTCATCGGATATGCTTTTAAGCCACGAAACAAGCGTATGATTATCGTGCGTGCCGGTGTATGCCACGCAATTTTCGCTGTAATTACAGGGAAGATAATCGCCGCTATGACCCGTATCACGACTGTCAAAGGCAAATTGCAGCACTTTCATTCCCGCAAAGCCCAAGCGCTTTACAAGCTGCTTTACCGTATCTGTCACAAAGCCCAAATCCTCTGCGATAATGTCTTTTTTTCCAAGCGATTTTTCGATATGCTCAAACAATTTTGCGCCCGGTCCCTTTTTCCAGATGCCGAATTTTGCCAAAGGCAAATTTGCGTCTATGGCATAATATTCGTCAAATCCCCTAAAATGGTCGATCCTTACGGTATCATAAAGCTCAAAGTTTTTTTCAAACCGCTTTATCCACCATTGATATCCGCTTTTTTCGTGCTCTTTCCAATTATAAAGAGGATTGCCCCAAAGCTGTCCGTTTTCGGCAAAACCATCGGGCGGACAGCCTGCAACATATCTCGGCTTTTTGCTAAAATCAAGGTCGAAAAGCGCAGGGCAAGCCCACACATCGGCGCTGTCATATGACGCATATATGGGCATATCTCCGATTATTAAGATTCGTTTTTTGTTGGCATATTCCTTAAGTTTTGCCCACTGCTCAAAAAATTTATACTGCAAAAATTTATAAAAGCTTGTTTGTTCAAAAAGCTCTTCACCGTATTTTTGCAGCAAATCCGATTTTGAAAGTTTGCTGCATTCTCCCCACTTATCGTGTGAAGCTCCGCCGAATTTATCCTTTAATGCCATAAACAATGCATAATCGTCAAGCCAAGCGTTATTTCGGCAAAATTCGTCAAAGCTTCGGTCTTTAAAATCTTTCGCACCGCAATACGCCGTTTTGAGCAGCTTGCGGCGGTTTTCATACAGCTTTTGATAATCGATATTGCAAATATCCTTGCCAAAATCGGCAAGATCGCATTCTTTTTTCGTCAGCAAGCCCTCATCGCACAGCGCTTTAAGACTAATAAAATAAGAGTTTCCGGCAAATACGGAAAATGATTGATACGGCGAATCGCCAAACCCTGTCGGACACATCGGCAAAAGCTGCCAATATCTTTGCCCTGCCGATTCCAGAAAATCCGCAAATTCATATGTGCTTTCATCAAAGCAGCCGATTCCGTATTCCGACGGCAAGCTCGATATTGCAAGCAGTATTCCTGCGCTTTTTTGCATTTTTTCACACCTCGCATTCGACCAAAACGCCGTAATGATCGGAAACTAACGGACTGCTTTTTCCGTCGAAAATCACTCTGTATTCCGATACCTTAGGCTTTTTATTGTGCCATATCTGGTCTATGCGCATTTCATCGCAATTTTTTAATCGTTCTTTCCACCCGTCGATATTGCCCCTTGCCGTATTCTCGCCGTGCCTGATTTCGGCAAACTCATAGCAATCATACCAATTCGACCGCTTTATCATATCATAGCCCTCGTTTGTGCGCTGTGCCGGATTGTTAAAATCGCCCAAAAGCCATATTTTTTGTGATTTAGGCAAATTTTTCAAAGTTTTTTCCCACTGCGCAGAAAAAGGCTCGGCTTTATCGTTCCACCAACCGTAATGAACGCTGAAAAACCAGCTGTCTGCCGATTCTTTTGTTCGCACGCCGAGCAGTTTTCGTGTTTTCCAATCATTGCAATCGCATTTTTCGCTCACACAGAATTGCTTTGCTTCGATTATTTTACTTTTGCTCATAAGGGCAATTCCCTCTTCATATTTGCCGTAACCGTTTTTTATTTTCAGCCATGTCCAATAATATTTTACGTTTTTGCGGCAAAGCAGCTTTGCAATGTTCATAACATGGTTGTCAATTTTTATATCACAGCTCTTGTCGCAGGCAAAATATCCGCAACTTTCGTCAATTTCGGCGCTCAAAGCATCGGCGCTTTGATTTGCCTCCTGCAAGGCTATAATATCGGGAAAAATCTTTGCGACGGTTTCGGCAAAAATCTCTGATTTTTTGCTGTAATCGCTTTCGATAAGACTGTGCGTATTGAGCGTTAAAAGCTTCATTTTGCACCTCACAAAATATCATTTATATCGGATTTGAGCACATCGGCTTTCGGTCCGTATATTGCCTGAATGCCCTCGCCCTTTCTCACCACGCCGAGTGCACCCTGCGATTTCCACTGCGTATCATTTGCAACCTTTTGCGGATTTTTCACCGTAACACGCAGCCTTGTCATGCACGCATCGACAAACACAATATTATCTCTGCCGCCCAAAAGCTCGATTATTTTTTCCGCCTGCAAGCTTGAATGCGCCGATTTCTTGTCGGAATCATTTTGAGTATCGTTAGCGCCGTCTAAAATATAATTGCCGAGTCTGCCGGGTGTTGCAAGCTTAAATCCGCCTATCATATAATAAGCGACAAAATATCCGATTGCAAAAAACGCTATTGAGCTTATCACAAAATTTATTATATCGCCCGCAAGTCCGGCTTTCAGCGACATCGGGATTCTCGTTATAAATTCAAGATTTCCGAACGAATGCAGCCGCAGATTCACAATCCCCGAAAGAGCAAAAGCGCACCCTTGAAGCAACGCATAAACAATATACAGCGGCAAAGCACAAAACATAAACATAAACTCAATCGGCTCGGTAACGCCCGTCAAAAAAACCGCAAGCGACGCCGAAAAAAACATTGAACGGTATTTTTTGCGCTTGTCTGCGTCGGTTCTGCGATACATCGCCAGCGCAACGCCAAGCAAAAGTCCGGTTGCGCCTATCATCTGCCCAACCTTAAAGCGTGCCGGTGTTACGCTTTCCAAAAGAGTGTTATATGACGATATATCGCCCGTGCTTTTGAAATTTATCAAATCCGTCACCCACGCAAGCCAAAGCGGGTCTTGACCGAAAACCTGCGTGCCCGCATTAGTGCCGGTCAAAATGCGGTAAGTGCCACCGAACGAGGTATAATTCATCGGAATGGTAAGCATATGGTGCAAACCGAAGGGAAGCAGCAGCCTTTCCAGTGTGCCGTATACAAAAGGCGCCAGCAGCGGTGATGATGACGATGAATCGGCAATCCATATGCCAAACGCATTTATTTGCGATTGAACAAGCGGCCATATCACCGAAAGCCCAAGCGACACTATCGATGACCAAAATATTACCGCAAGCGGCACAAAACGCTTTCCGTTAAAAAACGAAAGTGCGTCGGGCAGTTTTCTGAAATTGTAAAACTTATTATATACACTTCCGCCGACAAAGCCCGATATAATGCCGACAAATACGCCCATATTGAGCGCAGGCGCTCCAAGCACGGAGGTAAAATAATTTTCAACAAGCATTTCATTGCCGAAAAGCGAATGCACGACTGCTTCAGGGTCGCTTAGCATATCGCCTGAAACGCCGAAAACCGCCCCTGTTATGCTGTTTATAAGAATAAATGTCAGCAATGCGGCAAAAGCTCCGCCGGCACGCTCCTTTGCCCACGAACCGCCGATTGCCACCGCAAATAAAATATGCAAATTGTTGATAACCGCCCAGCCGATATTTTCGACCACACCGCCGATTGCCGCTACAACCGCATTGTCACCGCCGGCAATGAGGGCAAGCTTGCCGAGGCTTATCATCAACCCTGCCGCCGGCATAACGGCGATAACCGTCATAAGCACCTTTCCGAGCTTTTGCAAAAAATCAAAGCTCTTTGAAGGCTCTTTAGACTTTGCTTCTTTTAAATTCTCACTCTCTTCAAAAGCTATCAGTTCGGATTCGCCGCCCCTTACATCGCCTTTGGAAATATGCAAATTCAATCCGTCTGCTCCGTCGCTTATCAAAATCGGCGTTATCAAGTTGATATTGTGCCTTTTAAGCAACTCTATATCAACCCGTGCAATAATATCACCGACCTTTACCCTATCGCCGACAGATACCGACACATCAAACCCATTGCCTTCCAGCGAAACCGTTTCAAGCCCGAAATGCACAAGAACCTCAATCCCATCATCGGAAGTAAATCCGAATGCGTGCTTTGTTTGAGCTATTGAGGACACAACGCCGTCAACAGGACTGTATATTACCCCGTCGTTCGGAATAACCGCACAGCCGTCACCCAAAGTCTTTTCGGAAAAAACCTTATCCGGCACTTTTTCAAGTTCTACGATTTTTCCGCTTACAGGTGAAATTATCGGTGCTGTTTTGCTTGATTTTTCGCCCATAAAAAACCTCCCTACCGAATTTTTAAAAAAAGCTACATACCTTGATATAATCTCCAAATATCCCGATTATATTCGCTTGCCGTCCTGTCGGAGGAAAAATATCCTGCCATTGCAATGTTCGCAAGCATTTTTTTCGCCCAGCCGAAACGGTCTGTATAATCCGAATATGCCGCAGTTCGTTTTTTTGCATAGTCGTCAAAATCGGGAAAAGTCATAAACCAATCCTTATTTTTCAGCTCGTTTGAAAGCCTTTCAAGGCACTGCTTATTTCCTATTTTCATCATTTCTTTGCCCGTTATAAAATCAATTGCATTTTTTATATTTGCATTATTTTTGTAATATTCAAAAGGCTCATAGCTTTTATCTTTGTATCTTTTAACGACCTTGTCGCTTGAATCACCGAAAATATAAATATTATCGTCACCCACAAGACTGCGTATTTCAACATTTGCGCCGTCTGCCGTGCCCAAAGTCACAGCGCCGTTAAGCATAAGCTTCATGTTGCCCGTGCCGCTTGCCTCCTTTGAAGCAAGCGATATCTGCTGTGAAATATCGCAAGCCGGAATCAGCATTTGCGCCGAGCTGACATTATAGTTTTCAACCATCACAACCCTTAGTTGCCTGCTGACATCACCGTTATTTTCAATCAGTTGATTCATGCATAAAATCAAATGAATTATATCCTGTGCGATTGTATAAGCAGGCGCCGCCTTTGCCCCGAATATCACCGTAACGGGAAACGGCAAATCAACGCCCGATTTTATTTCAAGATATTTACAAATTACATACAATATATTAAGCTGCTGCCTTTTGTATTCATGCAAGCGCTTTATCTGAATATCGAAAATCGAATTTTCATCAATTTCCGTGCCTTGCCGATAAAGCAGCTGCCGTTTCAGCTCAAGTTTATTTTTTTGCTTTATATCCAAAAGCTTGGCAAGCACCTCTTTATCGTCTTTATATTCAAGCAATTTTTCAAGCTCCAAAGCGTCTTTTCGCCAGCTTTTTCCGATAAGCGAATCGGCAAACAGCGCAAGCTCGGGGTTTGCGTTTATAAGCCAACGCCGAAAGGTTATTCCGTTTGTTTTGTTTGAAAACTTTTCGGGATATATTTTATAAAAATCGCAAAGCTCCTCATTTTTTAAAATATTTGTATGAAGCTGTGCCACGCCGTTTACGCTGAATGAATAATGAATGGCGATATGCGCCATGTGCACAAGCCCGTTTTCGTCGATAATTCGCAGCTTTGGGTTGTCATGCTCGGCTTTTGTTTTTTTATCAAGCATTTTTATTATTTCGACAATTTGCGGCACGACTTTTTCAATATACGAAAGCGGCCATTTTTCAAGTGCCTCGGAAAGAATCGTATGATTTGTATAAGCACAGCTTTTTCTTACAATCTCAATTGCCTTATCTTCATCGATATTCCTTTCGCAAAGCAGCCTGATAAGCTCGGGAATAATCATTGCCGGATGCGTATCGTTTATCTGAATCACGGCATAATCATAAAGGTCATAAAGCTTACAATTACGCATAACGCTTTCATCGATAATCAGCCTTGCCGCATTCGACGCCATAAAATATTCCTGATAAATTCTCAAAAGACGTCCGTTTTCATCGCTGTCATCAGGATAAAGAAACAACGTCAGATTCTTTTGAATATCAGTCTTATCAAACTCAATTCCGTCATGCACGATTGATTCATCGGCGCTTTCGGCATCAAACAAATGCAGTCTGTTTACAACTCCGTTATAGCCGGTGATTATAATGTCATACATTTTTGAAGAAATTGTAAAATCTTTAAATGCAATGCTGTACGAAACGTCGGTTTCTTCAAGCGGACTGTTTGCATTTTTCCAAAAATCCGGTGCGGCAGTCTGCATATTGTTTTTGAAAATTTGCTTAAAAAGTCCGAAGTGATAACACAGCCCGATGCCATCGCCGCAAAGCCCAAGCGTTGCGGCAGAATCGAGCAGGCACACCGCAAGCCGCCCGAGTCCGCCGTTTCCCAGCGCCGGCTCGTTTTCAAGTTCTTCTATTTCCGCAATGCTTTTGCCGTTTTCTTCAAGCTCTTTTTTCACCTCGTCATACAACCCCAAATTTATCAAATTGTTTGACAAAAGCTTTCCTATGAGAAATTCGGCGCAAATGTAATACAATTTCTTTTTGTCATCGCTTTTTTCTTTTTGTTTTGCCGCTTGATTTATCGTTATTAACAATGCGCAGTAAATTTCCTCATTGCTGCATTGCGCTATATTTTTGCCATATGTGCGCTGTAAAATATTTGAAAGTAACATGATTTATCTCCTATATTTTTTTAAAACTTTTTGCCTTAGCTTTATTATGACCCCGCCAATGCCGCAGTAATCATTTTTTCTTTAAAAAATACCGGGCTTTAATTTTTGCGACAAAGCTTTCCGCCGATTTAATGCGCATTTGCCGCACAAGTTGAGTCAATACAGATAAAAAAACAAAACGCACTGCTTTAAGGCTTGTAAAAAAGCCGTAAAACAGTGCATTTATTCATCATTTTTATATATATTCAGTTGTCCTCAAGCGGCATTGTGGCATAAGCGTTAAGGCTTAAATCCGCTCTTTTTCCGCTTATATATTCATAATATCCTTGGCAGGCGATCATCGCCGCATTGTCACCGCAGTATTTAAGTTCAGGCAAAAAAAGGCGTTTGTTTTCGTTTAAGCACGCACTTTCAAACGAGTTGCGCACCCCTGTGTTTGCCGAAACGCCGCCTGCGACGGCGATTTTGTCATAGCCGAGATTTTTTGCGGCAAGCATTGTTTTTTGCGTCAAAATCGAAGCAATTTTTGATTGAAGCGATGCACAAAGGTCGTTTTTATCAATACTTTCATTCTTTTGCTCGGCATTGTGGACAAGGTTTACAACAGCGGTTTTCAAACCCGAAAAGCTGAAATCATACTCACCTGTGGCAACCTTGGGGGTTGGCAACGAATATCTTTCGGCATTACCGTCTTTTGCGGATTTATCGACCCACACGCCGCCCGGATACGGAAATCCCATAACTCTCGCCGCTTTATCAAAGCATTCGCCTGCGGCGTCATCACGTGTTCTGCCCACCACACTGAATTTTGTATAATCACGCACCTCAACAATATGACTGTGCCCGCCGCTTGCAACAAGGCAAAGATACGGCGGCTTTAAATCAACATGGCTGATATAATTCGAGGCAATATGCCCGGCAAGATGGTGCACCGGCACAAGCGGCTTGTCCCACGCCATTGCCAAAGCCTTTGCAAAGCTAACTCCGACAAGCAATGCGCCAATCAACCCGGGAGCGTATGTCACGGCGACCGCATCAATATCATCACAGGTGCAATTTGCGTCATCAAGCGCTTTTTGCACAACACCGAGTATATTCTCGCAATGGCGGCGTGAAGCAATTTCCGGCACAACGCCGCCGAATTTACGGTGCTCTTCAATTTGCGTTGCCACCACCGAGGAAAGAATGATTCTCCCATCTTCACAAACGCTTGCGGCTGTTTCGTCGCAAGAACTTTCAATTCCCAATATTTTCATTAGCGCTCCATCTCTTTTAAAAATTTCGTCATCAATATTGCATCCTCAAAGGGGGCGCTGTAAAAACCTTTGCGCACCCCTACCGTTTTAAATCCGTTTTTTTCATACAAATTGCGTGCCGCAACATTGCCCTTCCTGACTTCAAGCATAATACATTCGGCAAAGTTGCCGACATATTCTTCAAGCTCGCACAGCAAGCTTTCGGCAACGCCGGAATTTCGACTGTCAGGCTTAGTTGCAAGCCTATTTATATTAACCTCATCAAGAACAAAATCCGCAAATAAATATCCGCAAAGCTTGCCGCTTTTTATCGCACACAGCAGTATATTGCGCTCGTTTTCAATGGCGTCTTTAATGTTTTTTTCGCTCCACGTCTGCCGAAAGCATTGGTTTTCGATATCGACAATCGACTTTATATCAAGGCTTGTAATTTTCCTTATCATAACATTTCCGGCAGTTTTCACCGTTTACCCAAAAATCTCGGTTTAAAATAATCTTTATATATAAGCATATATGCAGTGAGAATTTTATCATAAACCAAAAAAACAATTGTGGTAAAGATAAGCAACACGGGAACAACGTATTTTCCGAGAAATTCAAAATCGGCAAACATATCATCGACCCCAAGCACCAGCATACTGAGCTTAAATATTGCAACAATGCAGACGTTATATATCAAAACTTTCAACACAAACCGAATTAACGCTGTTTTCAACCTGTCTATATACTGCTTTAAAATCGGATAATGCCCAAACAGCATAATAAACATCAATGCGGCTTCCTTATCGGGAGTTATAAACAGCGAAAGCAAGCCGATTCCGATATAAGTGACAAACGCCCATTTCACGCCGATATCAGCCACTATCACCAACAGCAGACCGCCTGCAAGCATTGGAAATGCAATATAAAACGCCGGCAAAATGCCTGTCATAAACATTACAAACAAGCTCATTGAAGATATCACGCCGCCAAGAGCGACCTTATAGCTGGCGTTTTTACATTCCAAAATTTCCACCTCTTCAAACTTTCTTTACCTTTAATTTTAACAAATAAAGCACCAAAAGTCAACACCTTGCTTGCAGTGCCTCAACAAATCCGTTTTGCTCATAAAGATATATATCGGCGGCGATGATTTTGCCGTTTTTAACAACAAGCGACGCCCTTACATTGTCCGAATCTTCATAGTTTTTCACCTCATATGTATAAAGCCGGGCTTTTTCGCCTTTGTACTTTTCGATATCAAAGCCTGCGGCGGATTGCATTTGACAATATTCGGCATAAGATTTTGAAAACTCGCTCGGTATTTGAATCTGCCTTGATGATAATTCTTTAACGTCAAGCTTATTCATATTCAAAAAAAATTCTCTTGCCTGTGCCGAAGAATAATCCCTGTTTTCTCTTACCTGCTTATTTAAAACATAATGCGACAGCAAAATTGCTGTC
Organism: uncultured Oscillospiraceae bacterium; assembly: GCA_964490175.1. Lineage (GTDB taxonomy): Bacteria > Bacillota > Clostridia > Oscillospirales > Ruminococcaceae > RGIG3077. The sequence goes on from CAZBAI010000004.1 coordinate 26,187, forward strand.
AACAGTGACAAAATCAATATCAAAACAATTGAAAAGCGCTTTATTTTCGTCCCTTTTAAATTAAATGACATCAAAAACATAAAAAATCTCACCCCTTTTGATTAAATTATGCGCATTTGCAAAAATTTATTACAAAAATAACGCTAAGGCAAAATGCACTTGAAATCATAATGATTTTGTGCTATAATGTTTTTCGGGTTGATTTGATTCGACCCTCTTTGCGGTATTGCGACGTTTTTGCTGTATCTTGCCTGCATTGCCGCAGCAAAATTGAATCTGATGAATTATCGAGGTTGCGTAAGATGAGTAAAATCGGTTTTGACAATGACAAATACCTAAAGCTGCAATCCGAATGTATAAGAGAGCGCATTTCGCAATTCGGCGGAAAGCTCTATCTTGAATTTGGCGGAAAGCTTTTTGACGATTATCATGCTTCAAGAGTTTTGCCCGGCTTTAAGCCCGACAGCAAATTGCAGATGATGATGCAATTGAAAGATGAAATTGAAATTGTAATCGCCATAAATGCGGCTGATATCGAAAAGAACAAAATCAGAGGCGATTTGGGCATTACATACGATACAGATACACTGCGCCTTATCGGGATTTTCAGGGACAAGGGTTTGCTTGTCGGAAGCGTTGTTTTAACTCGCTTTGCAGGGCAGGAAGCGGCTGTTAAGTTCAAGGAACGGCTGGAATCATTGGGCATTAGAGTTTACAAGCACTACCACATCGAGGGCTACCCCTCAAATCTTGCAAAAATCATCAGCGATGAGGGATACGGCATAAATGAATATATCGAAACCTCACGTCGGCTTGTTTTGGTAACGGCTCCCGGGCCGGGCAGCGGTAAAATGGCAACCTGCCTTTCGCAGCTTTATCAAGACCACAAACGGGGAATAAACGCCGGCTACGCCAAATTTGAAACCTTCCCGATATGGAATTTGCCGCTGCGCCACCCTGTCAATATTGCTTATGAATCGGCTACTGCCGATTTGAACGATATCAATATGATTGATCCGTTCCACCTTGAAGCTTACGGAAAAACCGCCGTAAACTATAACCGTGATGTTGAAATTTTCCCCGTACTGAACAATATTTTTGAAAAAATCATGGGCAAATCGCCCTACAAATCGCCTACGGATATGGGCGTTAATATGGCGGGTTGCTGCATTGTCGATGACGAGGCTGTGCAAAACGCCGCAAAACAGGAAATTATACGGCGATATTACTCGGCGCTTTGCCAAAAAAAGCAGGGCAACGTCACAGCCGATGAGGTTTATGAGCATGAGCTTTTGATGAAGCAGGCAACATTAACCTCGGCGGATCGTCCTGTAATTGAAAAAGCGCTCGAAAAAGCGCATCAAACCGACCAGCCGGCAGCTGCAATTGAGTTGCCCGACGGAACAATCGTCACAGGCAAAACCACCGATTTACTCGGCGCTTCTTCTGCAATGCTGCTTAACGCACTTAAAGTTCTTGCCGGTATTGATGATGATGCATTGCTCATTTCGAGGAGTGTTCTCGAACCGATTCAGCACCTCAAGGTTGATCATCTCGGCAACACAAATCCCAGACTTCACACCGACGAAACCTTAATTGCACTCTCTATGAGTGCCGCAACCGACCCGACTGCCGAACGTGCAATGGAACAGCTTGGAAATCTTCGGGGATGCGAAGCGCATTCAAGCGTTATTCTTTCAAATGTTGATGAGCGTGTTATGAAACGCCTTGGCATAAATCTCACTTGCGAACCACAATATCAAAGCAACAAGTTATATCAAATATAAGCAAAAAGGGCGTCATTGCAAAAAATGATGCCCTTTAAATATAGTATGCAAAATATAAAAAAAACACGGGCAAGCGCTACTTGTCCGTGATTTTTCAAAAGAAGCCGATTATTCTTTTACGCCGCCGGCTGTAACGCCGCCGATGATAAATTTAGAAAGAATAATGTAAACAACAATCATAGGCACTACCGAAAGCGAAATTGCAAGCCATGAAGCACTGGCGTATGCAGCCTGCTGTCTGTTATTGCTGACAGATGAAATCATCATCGGCAAGGTCTTTGCTTTGCTGTTGTTAGAAAGAAGAATTGAGGGTGTGTAGAGGTCGTTCCACTTAGAAACAAAAGCGAAGATTGACTGAATTGCAATAGCCGGTTTCATAATGGGAAGTGCTATTGTGAAGAAAGTTCTGAACTCGCTTGAGCCGTCGATACGACCTGCTTCGACAAGGTCGAGCGGGAACGTAGACTTCATATACTGGCGCATAAAGAACACGATTGCAGGAGCGGCAATTGCAGGCAAAATTACCCACAAAATGTTGCCGTGAATCATAAGCTGTTCGTTGCCTGTGATGTCGATAAGAATCTTATTGAGCTTATAGATAACCTGCGAATAACCTGTTGTTGTAACAGTTGCGGGAACCATCATAACAGCAAGGATAAATGTATAAGCAGGGGTTTTAAGCTTGTAATCATACACAACAAGACCATATGCTGTAAGGCATGAGAAGAAAATTGTAAAAATTGTGCTGGGGATTGTGATAACAAGGCTGTTTTTAAATCCGAGCGCAATATCTGCAGTCAGCTTAAATTCATCATTGAAGAGCAACTCCCAGTTATCTTTAAAGTGAGTGCTGGGAAGGAATGAAACAACCTGACCTGCAATCTCTATGTGGTTTCTTGTAGAGTTGATAATCAGAAAATAAATCGGAAGAATGCATATAATTGATATAATCACCAATAATATGAAAATCAAAATTGACTTAGCGCGCTTTGAAGCGGTATAGCTCTTAGAGTTATCACCGTACATGCTTTTCATACTCATATGCCGAAATCCCCCAATCCCTTTGCTCTTGCCTTTGCCTGAGCTTTAAGTTTTTTAAGCTGTTTTTTCTTTCTGATTTCGTCTTTATCACGATACATATAGAATACAACAGCACCGAGGAGTGCAGTAATGATAAACAATGTAACGGAAATTGCACCCGCATAGCCGTAATTGAACTTGTTATAGTGGTTAGAAATAGTGAAAGTAACGGTACGGAGAGTGAGAATAGGTTCGCCGCCGACCGCACCGAGAATTGTCGGAACGTCATACATCTGCAAGCCACCGATGAGCGATGTAATAAGAGTATAAAGCATCATAGGCTTGAGAAGAGGAAGAGTAACCTTGAAGAAAACCTGACGGCTGTTTGCTCCGTCGATATCGGCTGCTTCAAAGAGTGATTCGCTAATGCCCATAATACCGGACATAAGCATGAGTGTGGTATTACCGAACCACATCCAGCATTGCATGAACCAAACGAGCTTAACAGCGTTACCTACGTTGAAAAGACCGCCGCTAACGGAGAGGAACTTTACAGGCTCCAATCCGATTTTTTCAAGCACCTGGTTGGCGGCACATGAATCCGCATTGGAAAACATTGCGCCGAAAAGTGCGGCAACAGAAGCCGCTGTGATAATATTGGGCATATAAACAATAACTTTAAACACGCCCTTACCGCTGATTTTAATTTTGGAATCAGTAAACCAAACTGCCAAAAGCAGTGAAAGAAGAATTTGCGGAATAAAATTGCCTATCCAAAGGACAACAGTATTCTTGAATGCTTCAACAAATTTATTATGTACGGCAACGTGACCGAAATTACCGTCACCGCCGAACAAAACAATATCAAAGTTTTTCAGGCCGTTGAAAACCTGATCAGTTAAAAGAATGCTCTTACCTGTTTCTGCTGTTTTGGTAAATGCCATTATGAAAACTTGAATAAGAGGCAAAAGAGAAAAAATAAAATAAAAAATAAAAAATGGCGCAATAAACATGTAGCCATACTTAGCATAGCTTATGGATTTAACGCCGCCTTTAGAAGTTGACGCCATTTTAACACACCCTCTCAAAAAAATGCGAATGTCAATATATGCCTATGGAGCATAAAAGCTCCATAGGCCATATCGATTCGTTATTCAATCAAACAATGCAACGATTGGAATAATTAGTCCCAATTGAGCTCGTCAGCATATGTTTCAGCAACAGCTGCCTGGAAAGACTCTTCCCACTCAGCAGCATCGCCCTTGCAGTAGTTTGTAACTGCTGTAAGGAATGCAGACTTGATTGTAGCATCCTTCTCTGTTACAAGACCGTCCATAGAGATCTGAGGAGCAATTTCAGCAAATAATGCGAACTGATCCTGACCGCCGAGGAGAGAGTTGGAGTTTGTACCGTCTTCAACGATCTTGCCCATTACGTTCTTGTTGTTTACGAAGTCACCGGTTGCGAGAGCATATTCATACATGCACTGCTCGTTTACAGTGAAAGACTTGATGAAGTCGCCTGCCATGCCCTTGTTGTCAGCATTCTTGCCAACGCAAAGGAATGTGCCGCCCCAAGAATAAGCCTGAGGACCTGCGATGAGTGTCCAGTTGCCTGTTTCACCCTGCCAGCCTTCGAGCTGTCCGCCAACTTCCTTAACGCACCATGTGCAAGCGAAGAAGCCGAGAGCCTTACCGTTCTGACCCATAGGAGCCCAGTCATCGGACCACTGGTTGATGTTAGCGTCAACATAACCGTTGTCAACAAGTTCCTTAGCGAGGTCAACGAAGCCTGCAGCTTCACCAACGTTAAGCTTGTTTTCGGAAGTAACCCAAGCTTCGGATCTGTTTGTAGCATAAACCTGCCACAAACCGCCGAGTGTAGGACAAATGTAAACTTCGCCGTTTGTTGCATCCTTGAGCTCAGCAGCTGTAGCCTTGAATGCATCCCAATCCTTCATCTTTTCCTGCATAGCATCGCCGGATGTAACGCCAAGGTGCTCTTCAGCAAGAGCATTGTTGTAAACATAACCGCCGGGTGTAGCCTGGAAAGAAGAAGCATAAAGCTCGCCGGGAGCTGTACCGATAGCAACTGTGTAGCTGAACTGGTTAGCAAGGTCAGCCTCGGTGATGCCTACCTCGGAGAGAGGAAGTGCATATGTATCCTTAGCGTACTTGAGAACCCAGTCAACGTCGCACATAAATACGTCAACGTCGTTACCGCCGAGGATGTAAGCATCATACTTTGTAGCAGCATCGCCGCCGCTCTCAGCAACGAGTTCGATATTAACATTGTCGTTGCCGGACTTTTCTGTGTAAACGTCAATCATAGCCTTTGCATCGTCAGCAGTCCAGGAAATGATTGTCATTGTGCCTTCTTCGGATACGTAGTCAATTGTGTCTGTTGAAAGTTCAACACCTGTTGCAACGCTATCTCCCTTTGAAGAATCGTCAGAAGACTCAGCGTCGGATGAAGCATCGCTTGATGCATTGGATGAATTAGCTGCGCTACTTGAGCTGCTGGAATCTTCGTCATCACCGCAAGCTGCGAATGAAACGGAAGTGATAGCAAGAGCTGCAAGAAGTGCAAGCGTTCTCTTAAGTGTGCTCATTGTAATTTCCTCCTTAAAATTAGGTGCCGTACCGTTTTGATACGGCGGTTTAATAGTGAATTTTGCGTTTGAGCACCATATGAACTATGTATATGGGCGCAAAAATCACTTTAGTACGTTTATAATAGCGTACCGTGCAAAAAAAGTCAATGCTTTTATGCGATTTTAATTTTTTTAGGGCGTTTTGCACATATTTTTCGTCATCGATTTGTGCAACTTGCCATCAAATATTACAATTTGATAACAAAAACCGCCGCAAAACTAACACAAAGGTATCAAACCAAGCATAATCGCCGCTTTTTTTGCTGTGCTTTCAATATAACATCAACGTCAAAAAAAGGCAATAGTTTTTGTCGCATTGTGATAATTCTGCAATATTTCTTGTTCAAAACGCACAAATGCAAAGCGGATTTTTTGTTAAAATCTCTCGCTTTGCATTTGCATTTGTAACCGTCACGTTTTAATTTAATACAAAAAACTGCTCATACCAAAGAATAAATGTGTAGATTGTCCAGATTTTTTTCATATTGTGAGCCTTGCCGGATTTATGCTCTTCAAGAAGTTTCAAAGCCTCGCTTTGGTTAAAAAACATCGGGCAATATTTACCCTCAAATTTTTCTTTCACCATATTATAATACTTATCCTGCATAAGCCAATCGCTCAGTGGGCTGGGAAATCCGAGTTTTTTCTTAAAGGCTGTTCTTTCCGGAATTTGCTCGGCTGCGGCATTTCGCAAAGCGACTTTTGTGACATCGCCCTTAACCCTGCAATTTGTCGGCAGTTTCATCGCCAATTCAAGTACTTCCTTATCCAAAAACGGAACACGAAGCTCAAGCGAATTTGCCATGCTCATTCTGTCCGCTTTTTGCAGAATATCAAAAGCCATCCACGTGTGAATATCGACATATTGATATTGCGTCGGCTCATCAAGGCAGCTTACCTTATCGAAATACGGCTTTGTATATTCGCTCGGGTCTTTGGCGTCAATATTTTTCGCAAGATATTTGGCACGCTCGCTCTCACTGAAAACATAGTTATTGCGCATAAATCTGCGATAAATCGGCTGTCCGCCGGCTGTTGCGAAATGCTTGCCCTTAAATTGCGGCATAACGCTTGCCGCACCGCTTATTGCTTTTCTGATAAATTTCGGCACTCTGCGGCAGTAGTTATCAAAATGCATACCAGCAAGATACATCGGATATCCGCCGAAAAGCTCGTCTGCCCCCTCGCCGGAGAGCACGACCTTGACATATTTTGCGGCGTTTTTTGCCAAGAAGAAAAGCGGCACTTCGGACGGATTAGGCAGCGGTTCGTCCATATAATACTGAATTATGGGCGAATACTGAAAATATTCATCTGCCGAAACTTTATTGGATATGTTGGGCACGCCTACTGTTTGCGAAAACTCCTGCGCATATGAAAGCTCGCTGTATTTTTCCTCGCTGTATCCGACTGAAAACGTTTTTACATCTTTGGTTACCTTTGAAACTTCCTTTACAACATAGCTTGAATCGATTCCGCTTGAAAGAAAGCAGCCGACTTCGACATCGCTGATTTTATGCGCTTCAACCGACTTTGTAAACTCCTGCGCAATCAGTTTTTCCCACTGCGAAAGCGTTTTGGTGTTGTCGATATCATATTTTATATCATAGTACTTTGAAATTTCCATATTGCCGTTGTGCCACTTAAAGCAATGACCGCCGAGCAATTTGTAAACGTTTTTAAACATCGTTTCCTCATCGGGAATATACTCAAAGCACATATAATCGGGCAAGCGTGCTTCGTTTACCTCTTTTACAAAATCAGGGTGTTCCAAAAAGCTCTTTATCTCCGACCCAAAAAGGAAACTGCCGTTTCCGTTATAATAATAAAAGGGCTTTATGCCGAATATATCTCTGGCTCCGAAAAGCTCTTGCTTTACGTTATCCCAAATAACAAAAGCATACATACCCCTAAGCTTTGTCAAAAGCTTCTCGCCCCACTGTTCATAACCATGGAGCAAAACTTCGCTGTCCGCATTGGTTTTAAAGGTGTGCCCTGCCTGTTCAAGTTCTTTTCTCAAAAGCTTGAAATTATATATTTCGCCGTTAAAGGTCAGCACTTTTGTACCGTCCTCATTGGTCATCGGCTGTCTGCCGCCCTCAAGGTCGATAATGCTAAGGCGGCGAAAGCCCAAAGCGCATTTTTCGTCCACATAATAGTCGACCATATCGGGTCCTCTGTGGATTATCCTATCGGACATTTTTTTTACGATTTCATGGTTGTTTCTTTTTAAATCAGTAACGATAAATCCGGTAAATCCGCACATATCACATCTCCGTTCCGGCGCATTTAAAGATTTATTTTTGCGCCATTAAATATACAGTGTCGTTTAAAAAGGCACGGCAAGCACTGCGTATTCTCGCTTTAAATTTGCGTTGCACATCAAAAGCGCTTTGCAGGCAAGCGCCTCCATAGCGTCGATGTATCCTTTGCCCAAGCTGTTGTCACGCTTTATCAGCGAAAGCTCGGTGCAGCCCAATATATTGCACTGTGCACCCTTTGAGCGCAGATTATCGCTTGCGGCTTTGAAATTATCCATATTGACGGGCTTGCCGGTCTTAACATCATCATATATCACCGACATCACGAGCGACTGCTCATATTCATCGGGCACGACAACGCTTATACCGTATTTTTCAAGTGCATTTTGAAAAAGCCGGGTTTTCAAAGTCCCGTCGGTAGCCATAATACCGGCGCATTTTATGTTTCCGGCACAAAGCTGCTTTGCCGTTTCCTCCACAATATTCAAAAGCGGAACGGATATTTCGCTTTGAATTTTGTCGTGAAAGCTGTGTGCGGTAATGCACGGCATAGCAAGGCAGCAGCAATTAAGCGCTTCAAGCTGCTTTGCCGTTTGCAAAAGCATCGGCACGGGAGAATCGTTTGAGAGTCCTATCAAAAACGCAGTTCTGTCCGGCGTTTTCGGTCGGCTTATCAAAATCGAATCCGGGTGATGCTGGTCACACTTCGCATCGCAAAGTTTTGTAAAAAGTTCCAAAAAATATGCGCTTGCAAGCGGTCCAAGCCCGCCTATAATGCCTAAAGTTTTCGTTTCTTCGTTCATCTCAAGCCCTTGTTTCCGAAGCTTTGCTTGTATTTTTTGATATAGTTCATTTGATTTAAGCAATAGCGCAGCGTGCGCATAAATCCTCTGTCCTTGCCATAATAAAGCGAACGGCAAATTTTGCCTTGTTTTATCAGTTCTCTCGCCTGCTGCTTAACGTTTTCATCGCCGACATATTTAAAAATAACGCTTTTGGGGATTATCGTCCACAAAACCTTTTTGTCGGCAATCACCGTATCGTACTTTTTGCCGTAAATAACGTCATCGACAAGAAATTTTGCAAGATTAAATCCGCCTGCGGTAACAAAAAAGCTGCTTCTGCCCTGTCGCAGATTCATCTCAAACAGCTTATATTTACCGTCCCTTTTGTCTAACTTCATATCAAAATTCGCAAAACCTATATATCCGACGCTTTCAAGAAAATTCTTCATTTTGTCGGAAAGTTCTTTGTCATACCCGTTGATAATTGCGGCATAAGAGCCTATGCCCTCCGGGGTGTGCTCCTCCAAAAGCGCATTTCCCAGCGATATAAGTCTTACCTTTTTGTCGCTGCCGCAATAGCAGTTCATAACACGCATTTGGCTGTCCTCGCCGGGGATATACTCTTGAATAATCAGCGTATCTTGATATGACGAGCCGTATATCGCATTTAAAATCGCATCAAATTCAGCCTTGTTTTCGGCAACAAAAACCTTTTTCTTGTGCTCAAAGCGGCAATTCCAGTAAGCAACGCTGTTTGAGGGCTTTATAATAACGGGAAAATCAAACGGCAATGCAATGTCCTTATAATTTGCGGCGGTGCATGAGGTCGTTTTCGGAAATTCAAAGCCAAATTCCTCACAAACCTTATAAAAGCTTTCTTTAATCGAAAGGCGCATTAAAAGTTCTTCGCTTATGCATTCAAATCGGTAATAATCTTTAAGCTTATCCTGATTGCGCACCAAAAGCTTTATATAATTATCGCCGCAGGGAACAAGCAAAAGCGTTTTGTTTTCAAACCTTGCGGAAAAATCAACAAGAGTTTTCACAAAAACCTCATCGTTTTCAAGCTCCGGCTCAACAATTTCAACCGAAACTATTTTGCTGTCCATCGTTGCGGTAAGTCTGCCCTTGCCGATTGCGTATGACTTTATGCCGTATTCCTCATGAAACGACCTTGCCATACCGTATACATTAACGTCACTGCCCAGAAGAACCGGGATAAAATCTGCCTTTTCCATTGTTTTATTATGTCCTTTTATTAAAATTTTATCAGTTTGAAGTGCTGCCACTGTTGCCGAAAAGCGTTTCAATATCATATCTTGTGTCGGAATCGTCATAACTTCCGCCTCGATATCTGTACCATATATCGGGATACAGCGGGTTATCGTTATATTCATATCCGTCAACATAATCATATCCGGTTTCGCCGTCACGCAATTCTCTTGCGACAACGACCAGTCTTGAATCGGCAAAATCAGTTGCGCAGGTTGAAAGGGTCACCATTTTTTCGCCGTATTCAACATCTATATACGTGTCGTACATCGAGCGCTTTTTGCAATTGCTGACATAGGTTTGAAAATCAAGCTCATCTGTAAATTCAATTTCGTTCTGATATCCCCAAACCTCGCCGGAGGATTCTTCGGTGTTGGTGATGAACACCGCAAAAATCACATATTCATACGAATAATAGTTGCTGGAAAGCTTAATTACCGGGTGCTCACGCAAAAACCTTATCGTGCCGAAATTGGTTTTGTACTGGTCAAGATCGCCGAACATTGAATTTGTTTTTGTATCATGACCGTATATCACCAAATTGTCCGAGCGGCGGTTGTGTGTAAGCGTGCATCTGTAATCGGCATAAATACAGCCGTAATCGTCATCTTCTCCGTAAATATCCCTTTTAAGGTAATAATTATTGTCATCGGCTTGAAGAACAGGCAGGTCAATATGCGTATTTTCAATTTCTATCCAGCCGATAACATCGTTATTCAGCTCATAAAAATACTCCTGACTGCGCAGCATCGGCGGAATGTAATCGTCATCAAGCGAAACATTCGGCGCAGACGAAGTGCCGTCATCGGTCTTATCCTCTCTCTCAAGCTGCTCGTGCATATCCGCCAACGACTGGTTTTTCTTTTCCGAATCCTGTGTGCTTTTGTGATACTCGGCTATTACATAAACGCAGGCTATCATAACAATCAGCGCTACCAACAAAATCATCTTTCTGATGATTTCAAAGGCGCTGTCGCCGCCCCACGGAATGAATTTTTTCAAAAACCGTGCCACGGGATTTTTCGGCTCATACTTTTTCTTTTTAGCCCCCGTCCCTTTTTTTCGGTCGATTTTTTCCGCCTTTTTTGTTTTTTTATCTGTATTTTCGCCGCCGTCAATCTTTATTTCGTGCGCAGGCGTGCTTTTTTCGTTTTCTTTATATTCATCACGCTCGATATTTTCAGCGTCATTATCAAATTCAGCACCGTCATCATGAACGTTTCGGCTAATCTTCGCAGAATCCGCCTGATTTATAATACGTGCCACGGTGTCGTCCAGCTCATAGGGCTTTTTAGCGGGCTTTGCCGCCATTTTTTTGCCCTCGTCGGTCGAAGCGCTCTGCCTGAGGATTTCGGAGATTTCGTCCTCGTCATCTTTAATGGTCACAACAAATTTTTTCTTTTCCGAAACATTTTTTGCCGAATCGCCTTTTGCGCTTTGAAGCGTATGCACGGCTTTAGGTGCGGCTTTAACGGGCGTTTTCGGCACATTCCCCGAAACATCCGGCGGCAAATCATACGATTTGATTTTTACTTCAATTCTCTTTTTTTGTTCCATTTAATTTTTTGCTTTCTCCTTTCGCACAGATTTGTTCCACACATTGCAAGCATCGCAAGCACATTTATTTTACTACAAAACAGGGCGCATTGTCAACATATTTTACTCAATCAAACGCAAAATCCTCTTTGGAAAATTTTTTCGAAATTTCCAAAGAGGATGTGTATACAAAGGTCAATGCCGGCGCAGAGTTATCATCATGAACGAAAGCACCGTCCATATCAGATTATACAGCAAGAGCATCGTTGCGTTTATCTGCGAAAATTTGCCCATAATAACAAACATCAGGCAAAGCAGCGCGCCGAGAATCGCACCGGATATCTGCATAACCATGCCCATTAAAGCGGTTTTTTTAACTCGCTTTGCGCTGATAATCAGCGAAGCCATCGAAGATATTCTTCCCGAGCAAACCATGCCCGAGCTGAGCCTCGGTATGTAATCGGTTTCTTCTTCAAAAACCTTATGCATTCTAAACGGCATAATTTTGAGCATATCTTCGGGAATGTCGAACAAATCCGATATCCCCGAAACGGAAAGCAACGAATCGACAGAGCGCAAAACAATGCACACATCTTCGGCGCAAAGCCTGCGCAGCCATTTTTTCACTTCAAGACTTGCGTTGATTTCAACAATGAAAAGTGCGGCAAGATTGCCCGAAACGGAAAGATAAACCGCCGATTTATTTTTATCGGTATATTCCTTTTCCTTTGCCTTTGAGGGAATCCCCTCAACGCTGTGATTAAGCATAAGCTCACGGTTTCCCAGCAAAATCCTGCGGTTGTCAATCCAGCCGCAAAGCCCCATAGAATCTTCATACACATAATTTTCAACATGGCTCAGCATTTCGGTTTTGCCGACGATAACGTCATAAAACATATGCTTTAAAATACTGTCGGACTGGCTTGTAAGGCTTGCCGCTTCGATAATCGCCTCATCAATTTTCGTATCGGAAAACACCTTTATTGCGTGCAGCGTCACCGTTCCCTGAGGGAAAAGCTTTGAAGCGTCAATCATAATCGAATTTGTTTCGGCAAAATCCTCAACGCTTTGATAGCCTAAAAGCGCCCCCGAAGATTCAACCAATTTTTTCGACGCTTCGCCGAGAGGCAAATTCACCGTAAACGGCAAAGCAAAGCACGCCACAGCACACATACACATTGTGAATATCGAAAGTGCGACATAAAGCATATCGCCTGCAACGCCGTCCCACACAACGCATGAAATTACAGCGCAAAGCGCCGAAACGCCCATTGCGACAGGCACTGCTATTTTGCAAAATTTGTCGCTTATATCCGAGGAATACGAATGCTTTTTAAAATCCTCCAAAAACTCGGTTCGGCGCATTGTAACAAGTGCGGGAATATCTGTCAGAGCGCCACGGGTTATCTGACCGGCACGTTCCTCATCGCCGACAAAGGTCAGCGCATGGCGTTCACTGTCGCCTGTGATATAGTTGAAATTTCGCCGAACACGGTTTATGATAAGCAATTTGCCGACCGCATTGAAAAACAGCGCAAAAATCGCAACATTTATGTAGATATGGGTCAAACCGTTTATCAGCGTATAATTTCTGAAACTGAACATAAGTGCGCTAAGTGCGGCGCTTATACTTACAACGGCTGTCAAACTGTCAACATCGGCATTTCGTGAAAACAGCTTTTTCAATCCGCTTGAAACGGAAGAATAGCTGACAAAAATCGCCAAAATGCACAGTGCCACCTGCAAAAAAATATAACTTGACTGCTGTGATTCGCCCCCAAAGCCTATCATACTGAAACCGTAATCGATTGCAGCGCTCGCATAAGCGCTGATAACGCCGAGAAATGCCAGCACAATGAGCCTGATATACATTGTCGCTCTGATTTCGCTTATCTCGGCAAGAATTGCAGGTGCGTCCTCAAAGCGCTTAAATTCGGCGTTTTCTTCTGCTTTTTCGGAACTTTCGGTATCATCGCTGTCCTTATCAAGCAAAAATTGCGATATTTTGCGCTTTCGCCTTTCTTCAAGCGCTTTGCGCTTTTCCTCCTCGGTAGCGTTCTCGTCGATTTCGATTCTGTCGGTAAAGGGCTCGACCTTTTGCTTTATATTCAGCTCAACGTCCTCAACCCTTTTCCTTTCGACAGGCTCTGCCTGCTTCGGCGGGCGCTGTTTTGAAAGCGCCTCATACATTTGAGTATGCTCGCTTTCGGCGTCAGTCCTCTTGAGTCCTTTTGACCGCTTTGACGGCTCCCACGGTTTTGGAAGCTTCTTTTGCGGTTGATTTTCCGCCGTTGGATTCTGCTCTTGATTCTGTGTTTGATTTTGTGACGACTTTAACTCGTGCTCTTTTGGTGCCGAAACCGTTTTGACATTCGGCTCTGCGGTTGGTTTCTCCTCGCTGAGCTGTTGTCTTGCTGTCGATGCATTCGTCGTCCGATGTATTGCCTCGGCAGACTTCGTAGGCGGTTTCGGCTGGGATTTTTTTGGCGAAAAGCTCCTTTCGCCGTCATATGCGGCGCTGTCGCCCTCCGATGATTTAGCAGGCTGAATCCTTTTGATTTCCGCTGTGGCATAAACTTTTTTATGCTCACGCTTTGTCACATCCTGTGATTCGCTCTGCGCTTTTGCAACATCCTTTATCGGCTCTTTATGTTCATTTCCCGAAGCCGAGGATTTGGCAACCGCCTTTACGGAAATAATTTTATCCGTTTGAGATTGCCCTAAAAGCTCATCCAAATCAAAGGATTCAAGCTTTTTACTCTTAGCGCTGCTTTTGGGATATTCATTTAAAATATCATCAATAGAAAAAGAATCTTTTCCCATTACGCAAACCCTTTCATCTTATTTATTCAATCTTTGTCTTACAGCTTCGTATATAAGCACCGAAGCCGCAACCGAAGCATTCAGCGAATTGATTTTTCCGTTCATCGGAATGCTCACTATACCGTCGCATTTTTCCTTTACAAGCCTGCCCATGCCGAAGCCCTCCGAGCCGATTACCAAAGCAACAGCGCCTTTAAGGTCGGTATGATAGCAGCTTTCGCCGTCCATATCCGCACCGAATACCCAAACGCCGTTTTTCTTCAAAAGCTCAATTGCTCCGACAAGATTCGGCACTCTCGCAACGGGCAGCCAGCTTGCAGCCCCTGCCGAGGTTTTGTGCACCGTCAAATTCAGCGTTGCACTGCGCCTTTTCGGAATGATGATACCGTCGGCACCCGCCGACTCGGCTGTTCTGATAATTGCGCCCAGATTATGAGGGTCCTCAATTTCATCGCATATAATTATAAACGGATTTGTACCTTTTTTTCTTGAAACTTCAAGAAGCTCCTCTACGCTGACATAATGTGCGCACGAAACCTGTGCCGCAACGCCCTGTGCATTTTTGCCGCCGACAAGGCGATTGAGCTTTGCACTGTCAACATCTTTAACGGTTGCGCCTTTTTCTTTCGCAAGCTTTATCAGTGCGCCGAGATCCTTACCGGGCGCAACATAAACCGTATCAATCGGTCTGTCGGCTTTAAGCGCTTCAGTGACGGCGTTTTTCCCGACGATAATGCTTGGGACTTCGTTTTTTTCAATACTGTCCATATAATCTTGTGATAACCCTTTTTAATAAATTACAATCAATTATATAATAGCACAAATCTTTGCATTTTACAAGAGGTTTGGCAAAAACAATTCTCATTTTATTTTCCGCTATTTTTAAAATTGCCCGAAAAGACTGAAATTTCGCTGATTTTCGTCAAAGCAAATTTATGTCTTTGCTTCAAACCATGTGTTGCCGATGCCAACCTCGGCAACAAGAGGAACACGCAAGTTTACCGCTTTGCACATCTCTTCAACAAGAATTTTCGATGCCGCTTCTGCGCAATTTTGCGCCGCTTCGATAATCAGCTCATCATGAACCTGAAGCACGATTTTTGCGTCAATATCTTCGCTTTTCAGCCTTTTGTAAATGTTTACCATTGCGATTTTTATGATATCGGCGGCGCTGCCTTGAATCGGCGCATTCATTGCGGCACGTTTTCCGAAAGATTGCACATTTTTATTCGTTGCCGTAATTTCGGGAATATAGCGCCGCCTGCCGAACATCGTGGTGATATATCCGCATTTTGAAGCTTCGCTTACGGTTTTGTCCATATATTGCTTTATTTTCGGATAATTTTCAAAATAATCTTTTATATATTTATCCGCCTGCGAAACAGTCGTGCCGATATCTTTTGAAAGGGAAAACGCCCCTATACCGTAAATTATGCCGAAATTAACCGCCTTTGCGGCATTGCGCATTTCCTTGGTGACCATCATCAGCGGCATGCCGAACACCGCCGCTGCGGTTGAAGCGTGAATATCTTCACCGTCGGCAAATGCCCTTATCATATTTTCATCGCCGCAGATATGCGCCATAAGCCGAAGTTCAATCTGACTGTAATCGGCGTCAATCAGCACCGCACCGTCACCGGATTTAAAAAATTTGCGCATATTCCTGCCAAGCTCTGTTCTCACGGGGATATTTTGCATATTCGGCTCTGTCGAAGAAATTCTGCCCGTACGTGTTTCCGTCTGTTTAAAGTTTGTGTGGATTCTTCCGTCGGGCATAACGGTTTTAAGCAGCCCTTCAACATATGTTGAATTAAGCTTTGTCAGCTTGCGGTATTCAAGCACAAGCGGCACTATCGGGTGGCGGTTTGAAAGCTTTTCAAGCACTTCGGCATTGGTGGAATAGCCTGTTTTCGTTTTTTTGCCAAACGGCAAATCAAGCTTTTCAAAAAGCACTTCACCCAATTGCTTCGGAGAAGCTATATTAAAATTGCATTCGGCATATTCAAAAATGCTCTGCTCAACCTGTGCAATGCGCATTTTTAGCATCGCCCCGAAATCATCAACGCCTTTTGTGTCAACCCTAACCCCGATATGCTCCATTGAGGCAAGCACCTTTGTAAGCGGCTGCTCAATATCATACAAAAGCTCCTCCATATTGCAGTCGCAAAGCTCTTTTTTCAAAACATCGCTCAATTCAAACAGCGAATATACTTCGGCAAAATCACCCAACTTATCAAAGTAATTGCATGAAAACGATGCGCAAAGCTCTTTTATGCCGTAATTTACGGGTGCGGATTTTAAAAGATAAGCGCAGATTTCGCAGTCAAACGCAACGTTTTCGGCTTCAAATCCAAGCGAAAACGCCTTTTTGTATATAGCTTTTGCGTTAAAGCACAGTGCGTTTTCGCAGTTTTTCAAAACCGTTTCGATTAAAGCTTTGTCATCGATTTCAAACGCATATTTTCCTTGACATATATATAGTATATCATTTTTCAGATTCATTGCAAATTTTGCGGAAAAATCAAGCGCATCAATCTCTTTTTTTCGTTCAAGCTCCGGCGCTTCGGCGCAAGTCGGCGAATCTTCGTCAATGCAGGCGGATTCTTTCGGCAAATTTTGCGAAATTTGCATTTTTTCCATAAGCTTAAACATTTCAAGCTCGCTCAAAAGCTCGCAAAGCGCTTCCTCATTTCGCTGCTTTGGAACATACGCCGAAATATCTTCGCAAATCGGCGCATTTGTGACTATGGTTGCAAGCCATTTGCTCATAAAAGCGTCGCTTTTGCCGTTTTCAAGCTTTGCTTTAAGCGATGCTGTCAGCTTAATATTTTCAATATTTTCATATATATTTTCAACTGTTCCGTGCTCGCAAATAAGCGCCGAGGCGGTTTTTTCGCCAACGCCCGCAACGCCCTTGATATTGTCGGAGCTATCACCCATAAGCGCCTTTAAATCAATCAAATTTATCGGCTCGAAGCCGTAATCGTCAAAAAAGCGTGCACGGTCATATATTTTCGTTTCCTTATTTCCGGCAAGATATACAGTCACCTTATCGCTTACAAGCTGCAGCGAATCTCTGTCACCGGTCAGCACAACGCATTCATCACCGCTTTGAGTTGCAATTCTCGCAAGTGTTCCGAGAATATCGTCAGCCTCAAAGCCTTCGCATTCAAGCACCGCAACGCCGAGCTTTTCAAGCAAATCTTTAACAATCACAAGCTGCTGTGCAAGTTCGTCGGGCATACCTTTTCGGTTTGCCTTATAGGTATCGACCGCCTTGTGCCGAAACGTCGGCTTGCGCATATCAAACGCAATCGCAACGCAATCGGGCTTTATCAGCGCCATATTTTTCATATATATATTCATAAATCCGAAAACTGCATTTGTGTAAACGCCGTTTTTGTTCGACAAAGGCTTTACGCCGTAAAACGCACGGTTGAGAATGCTGTTTCCGTCAATAGCAAGCAATTTCATATCAAAAACCGTTCCTTTAAAAATTATCTTTAAATCATATTATACCAAAATAAATTTAAAAAGGCTATACACATTTCAAATTTTATGTTAAAATAAATTCGGCGCTCTATTCCGCCGCTTTTCACATTCTGCGCATATTGACCGAATGCGGCTATTCTTTGCGCATTTTTTCGGAGATTTAAAATGGAACAATACACACATATAGGCAATATAAAAATCAAAAAAACCGCCGTACTCGCACCGATGGCGTCCGTTTCCGACACAGCGTACAGGCTTTTAAACAAAAATTTCGGGGCAAGCCTTGTATACAGCGAAATGGTTTCGGCAAAAGCGGTCACATATATGGACAAAAAAACCTTTGAACTTTGCAAAATTTTGCCGCAAGAGCGCCCTTTTGCCTTGCAGCTGTTCGGAAACGACCCTCAAACAATGGCAATTGCCGCAAAAATGTGTATGCAGTTTTCTCCCGATATAATTGACATAAACATGGGCTGCCCCGTGCCGAAAGTTGCCGGAAACGGCTGTGGCAGTGCGCTGATGAAAAATCCGCAGCTTGCCGCCAAAATCGTAAAGGCGTGCAAAGAAGCGGTTTCGATTCCGATAACCGCAAAAATCAGGGCAGGCTGGGATGAAAACTCCATAAACGCCGTTGAAACAGCGCAGACTCTCGAAGAAGCGGGCGTTGATGCAATTGCCGTGCACGGGCGCACAAAATCGCAGATGTATTCGGGAAAATCCGATATAAATATCATAAAGGCGGTAAAGCAAGCGGTTTCGGTTCCGATAATCGGCAACGGCGATGTAAAAAGCGCCGAAAACTGCATTGATATGTACGAAAAAACGGGCTGTGACCTTGTAATGGTCGCAAGGGGCAGCTACGGCAATCCGTGGATTTTTCAAAACATAGAGCAAGCTATGCTTAAAAAGCCGATATATACCCCAACTCTTGAGCAAAGGCTTGAAACCATGCTTTGGCATTTTTCAAAAATAATCGAATTTAAAGGCGAGGCAAGAGGAATGCACGAAGCTCGAAAGCACGCCGCATGGTATATAACCGGAATGGCAGGTGCGGCGAAATTTCGGGCACGTTGTTATACGCTTTCGTCATATGCGCAAGCCAAAGAGCTTGCCGACGAATATCTCGAATATGTAAAAAGCCACTGCGGCAAAGAAGAATACAGCGGATAAACCTATCGAAAATCATTGAAAAATAAGCGATGCGTCAGGCAATCAAAAATCTCCCCGGTGTGATAAACCGAGGAGATTTTTTATTAAAGCATATATTTTTAACCGAAAACGCTTAATTTGCGTGATTTGCAAATACGGTAGAAAGTCCGCTGACAGGCATATTATAGCTACCGCTTGTGCGCTCGATAACGGGGTTTCCGTTACCCTGATCCCAAATCACCGCACACATACCGTATTTCTCGGCTTCGCTGAGAACGTCTTCAACCATCGTGCACGCAGACGAAGCCTGAACGCCGCTGCCGAATCCGTATTCGCCGATGATTACGGGAATGCCTTTTTCAACAAAATTCGTATTCATCTTCGCAAACTGCGTCTGCAAAGTGGTTGTGTCGGAAGAATACCATGTTGTCTGCGTTCCGTTTATGCAGAATGCGGCAGGTGTATAATAGTGAACCGACATTGCGATAAAGTCATCATCGGGAAGAGTTACATACTGAAGCATTGAGCAGGTTTCGTCGATATCTGTCCAATATCCCGAAATAAGAAGCAACCTTTGAGCGTTGTTTCCGCCCTGCGCTCTGACCGTTTCAACAAACTTGCAGTTAAGGTTGTTAAGCAAGGTGTAACCCTGCGTTTTGGAAACGCTGTCGAATCCGACTTCGTTCATGCCTTCAAAAATGAGGTGCTCGTCATATTCGGCAAAATTCTCGCCGATTTGTTCCCATACATATTCATACTTGGAAAGCACGGATGAATCGGTTGCGTAATCGCTGATCCACGATTCGTCGCCGTCGGAACAATCCCAGTGCGTGTTGAGAATTACATACATACCCTCATCAATTGCATAATCGACAACCGTATTTACTCTTTGCATCCATGTTGTCTGAATTGTGCCGTCCGAGGACATATGCTCCATCCAGGTTACAGGCACACGAACCGTTGAGAAACCGTAGCCTTTAACTGCCTGAATAAGCGCCTGTGTAACAATCGGGTTGTTCCAGCCGGTTTCGTCGGCAGTAGCCGAGCCTTCATAATATGAATCGAGAGAGTTGCCCAGATTCCAACCGAATCCCATATTTGCGACAAATTCATTCGCCGAGCCTGTATATTCGGAAGCGCTCAAATCTCTTATTCCCTCAATATGTCTGAGTATGCCGATTTCATCAACAACATTTATTGTCGTATCGGTGTTGACATCGGCAAGAGTTGCCACGGAAGAATCAACGGCAAGAATACCGAGAATATGCCTTGCAAGAGAGTAAACGTCTGCTGCATTAACAGCGCCGTCGGCATTGATATCACCGAGCTTGGCATCATTTTTCTTCACGTGAATATCTACGCTTTTAAGAGTGAAATATCCGTTTCCGCTGCCGGAATAATAGCAAATCTGAACAAGGTCGGAATAAAGTCTTTTTTCAATAACCTCGGCGGGAAATTCAACATAAATGCTTGTTTCGTTTTGGGAAACTCCGTCCCAATCCACATAATAAGGGAATGATGTTGTGTCGCCGCCGACAGTGAACTGTACAGCGCCGTTTGCCCAATACCATGAGCCGTCGTTTGCCGAAATTCCCGAAACATTCATAGTAATGCCGATAACGGTATCGGTTGCGGCAACGCCCGACATATCGACCGTATAGGAATCGTCAACGTTCATCACCTTATTGCACTCATCGGTTGCGGCAACAACGCCCATGTCGATATTGAGAAGCTTGCCGGAAGCGTTGTAATATCGCACATCATCAACCGTGAAAGTGCTGTCATCCCAAGCGGTAACCTTTAAAAACGAGCCGCCTGTGGGGGTGGAAGCAAAAAATGCCGAGCCGTCAAGTTTTTCAAATGTCAGCGTGTTAAGACCGACGCCGACGGTTTCGGTGGTGATATATGAGCTGTTGCCGATATATCCGTAATCCCTCGGGCCGAAATAGCACGTTGCCGATTCGGACCAGTTATCCGAGAAATAAACCTCGCCCGTTGCGCCGCCGTATTCACTGATTTCGGTGGAAACGATGTCAACCTGAATTTCATACACGTTTAATGCGTTTTCAGCCGAAAGCCTGTCGGAAACAAGTTCAAAATACATATCGTCGCCGGTGGTCCAACTTTCCTGATCTTTCAGCGACTGATGATTGCCGATGCTGCCTGCCGATGCGGAAAGCACGCTTGATGCAGCCACGGCAACGGCAGCTGCTGCGGAAAGCAATCTTTTAAATCCCATTGCTGTTTTCCTCCTGTTTTTCATTGCTGTAATTTTGTTTACTGATAACGTTTACAATGATAAAAATATTATACTATATAGCGATTTGGGTTGTCAAGAATTTGCCGCTTTGCTTATTGTAAAATTTCAAAAGCGAATTTTGTGCACTTTGCCGATTTTTGCCTGTTTTTGCCGTATTCAGCCCATATCAACAAATATTTATTATGTGTTAACAGAATTTCTATGGCATTTTTTACAAAAAAATAGTATAGTTTTAAAAGATGACGTATATTTTGCCCATTGCTTGCGCCTTTTTGCGAAAGTTATGTGCAAATATACAGCATAAAAGCATCAAATATACGGGAGGTGTTCGTTTTGATTTACGCAGAAACAATCAGCGACCTTATCGCCAAGGCCGGCGAAGCATATGCCGACAGACCCTTTTTGTTCAGCAGAAAAAAAGAAGGCGACAGGTTTGTCCGCCACAGCTTCAAAACCCTTGCAAAGGATGCACAAGCCGCCGCCGAAGCTTTTATCGAAATCGGTCTTGAACATAAAAAGATTATGATTTTTGCCGAAAATTCTTATGAGTGGGTGGTTTCCGATTTGGCAATCACTGCATATGCGGGCGTTTCCGTTCCGGTCGATTCGGACTGGATGTCGCTTGATATATGCGAAATTCTCGACAAGCTCAAAGTCAGCGCCATAATTTATTCCCGCAAGACCGAGCCTGTAATCAACGAAATCAAAGGCGATCATCCGGCACTGAAATACATTTGCATCGATGACGATTTTGTTGATATTCTTCGCAGGGGCAGAAAGCTTCTCGAAGCCAAAAACGGCAACAGTGAGTTTTTGGAAAAAACCGCAAACAACATCTGCAAAATCGTTTCGACAAGCGGCACATCGGGTCACCCGAAAAGCGTGCCGCTGACATCGTGGAATATTCTTTCTTCTCACGAATTTATAAATCGCCGAATTGATTTGGACAGCGATATTGACGTTTGCTACTGTCCGCTTGATATGCACCACATTTTCGGAAATTATGCAATGCTCTATTGCCTTGCGTGCGGCATTCCGTTTTATCTGCCCAAAGGCACTTCGAGAATCGCCGAAGATTTGCAAAATCTCAACCCCACATTTATGCTTTCAACCCCTTCGATTCTCAATGCGTTTATCGACGCCGTTCCCGAAAAGCTTATGGAAAAATACACAAAGAAGCTTGCAAAACCGGGGCTTTTCTTCTCGGAAAGCTATTTTGAAGAATTTCAAAAGCTCTTCGGTTCGAGAATGCGTGCGATCATCTGTTCTGCGGCAAAACTGCCCGCAAAGCTCAAGGATACATACTGCAAAATGGGTGTAAGGATTCTTGAGGTTTACGGGCTGACAGAGGCTTCCGGCCCTGTTTCGATGGACTACATGATAGACAAATTTGCCGAATCGAGCGGCGTTGTGCTTGAAGGGCTTGAAATTGCAATATCCGAGCCGGACGAGGACGGTTACGGCGAAATCGCATTGCGAGGCGAAGCGGTGGTGCAAGGCTATTACAAAAATCTTTCGTCAAGCATTACTTTTATCGATGACGACGGCTTTTTCCACACGGGCGATATCGGCAAGCTTGACGGCAGCAACCGCCTGTATGTTCTCGGAAGAATCAGCAGAATTGTCATTGCGGGCAACGGCAAGCACCTTGCGCCGCACAAGATTGAAAATTTGCTTGACGGATATGACGAAATCACATCATCGCTTGTTTATATCAAGGACGATTGCGTGTTTGCGAAGATTTTTTCGCAGGAATCCGGCTCTAAGGTCATGGAAATCGTTGCGGAGGTCAATTCAAAGCTTCCGGCATATTCAAGGATACAAAGCTACGATTTAAGCAAGGAAACGCATTCTGCCGCACAACGCAGCGCAGGATAAAAAATACATTTCTCTTCTCCTTACTTAGCCGCACTTTTTTGTGCGGCTTATTTTTTGCAAATTCATTTTGCATCGGATTGGATTTGCCGCAATTAAAAATTACAAAAAAAATATAATATAAAACCTTTTCAAATGCGAAAAAATGTGGTATAATAAACGCAAAGCGTTTATTATACATTTATCTATATGCCTTGCACATACGCAAATTACAAATTTGCTCCGTGCAAATCGGCTGATTATACCATAAACCTTACGGTTATGGTATAATACCAAATATCGAAATTTACACCATTACACATACCATTTAATATATATAGGAGATTAAAATGAAAAAGACAAAAATCATCTGCACAATAGGCCCTGCCTGCGAAAACGAAGAAATACTCACACAAATGTGCCTTGAGGGAATGAACGTTGCAAGGCTTAACTTTTCGCACGGCACGCACGAGCAACATCAGGACAAAATCAACCTGATAAAAAAGGTAAGAGAAAAGCTTAATCTGCCGATTGCGATTATGCTTGACACAAAGGGGCCGGAATACCGTATCGGAACTTTTGAAAACAAAAAAATTAAGCTTAGCGAAGGCGCAACCTTTACCTTTACCACCAACGATATCATCGGCAATGAAACAACCGTTTCGGTAAATTACAAAAAGCTTATTGACGATATATCCGTCGGCGATACAATCACCGTAAACAACGGACTTGTAATTTTCAAGGTTGAAAAAATCGAGGGCTGCGATGTAATCTGCACAGTGCTCACCGGCGGCGAGCTTTCCGACAAGAAAAGTATGCACTTCCCCAACAAGGTCATGAAGCATGACTATTTAAGCAAGCATGATAAAGAAGACATTCTTTTCGGCATTGAAAACGAGGTTGATTTTATTGCGGCAAGTTTTGTTTCCAACAAAAGCGATGTGCAGTCGCTGAGAGATTTTCTCGATGAAAACGGCGGTGAAAATATCGATATTATCGCTAAAATCGAAAACCGTGCCGGCGTTGAAAACATCGACTCCATTTGCGACCTTGCCGACGGAATCATGGTTGCACGAGGTGATTTGGGCGTTGATATTCCGTTTGTCGAAGTGCCCGCAATTCAAAAAATGCTTATTCAAAAGTGCAGAATGCTCGGCAAGCGTGTAATTACCGCAACCGAAATGCTTGAATCTA
The DNA here is from genome assembly GCA_964490175.1 of uncultured Oscillospiraceae bacterium. GTDB lineage: Bacteria > Bacillota > Clostridia > Oscillospirales > Ruminococcaceae > RGIG3077. The sequence goes on from CAZBAI010000004.1 coordinate 50,273, forward strand.
TGATTTACAATCCACGCCCGACAAGAGCTGAAATTTCCGACGTTGCAAACGCCGTATACGACGGTGCTTCGGCAATTATGCTTTCGGGCGAAACCGCCGCAGGCAAATATCCTGTCGATGCGGTGCGAAATATGGCTGAAATTGCCGAATTCACAGAGAATCACATTGATTATAAGCGCTGGTTTTCAACTACGGAATACAAAATCAAGAATAATCTTGACGCTATTTCACACGCAACCTGCGCAATGGCTATTGACGTAAACGCACGCTGCATTGTCGTCAACTCAATATCGGGAAAAACCGCACGAATGGTCAGCCGTTTCCGCTGCCCGGCAGATATTGTGGGAATCACCACAAGCCGCAGGGCGTGGCGTCAGTTAAACCTCAGCTGGGGTGTAACGCCTGTTTTGAGCGAAGAATACAACTCGCTTGATATTGTTTTTTATCAAGCATTTAACAACGCCAAGAGGATTTTTAATTTAAAATCGGGCGACAATGTCGTTCTCACAGGCGGTCTTATCAACGGCAATTCCGGCAACACCAACACAATTAAGGTCGAAACCGTAAAATAAAATTCGTTTTTCGACCGTGCCTGCAAAATAGGAGGATTTGACCGTGAAAAATAATTATTTGAATGAACTGAAGTCACTTTCGCCGAAAAATTTTCTGCTGTTGGCACTTGCCGGATTCATCAACGCTTTCGGCGTAACGGTTTTCCTTTCGCCCGTGAAGCTTTATGACAGCGGTATTTCGGGCACTTCAATGCTTTTGTCGCAAGTTGTGCCAAAACTGACATTATCAATGTTTTTGCTGATACTCAATATACCGCTTTTTTTATACGGCTTAAAAAAGCAAGGTCTTGCCTTTACCGTATATTCGGTATTCGCAGTCAGCGTTTATTCACTTTGCGCATGGCTGATAACCGATGTGTTGCCGATTGACGTCAGCATAGTTTCTCCCTTAGCCGGCGATGATTTGCTGCTTTGTGCACTGTTCGGCGGTGTAATTTCCGGCATTGGCAGCGGTCTTACAATACGTTTCGGCGGCGCAATCGACGGAATTGAGGTCATGGCGGTAATTTTTGCCAAAAAGCTTAACATGACCGTCGGCACATTCGTTATGGTATATAACGTTGTGCTGTATATCATGGCGGGAATCGTTTTGAAAAGCTGGATTCTTCCGCTTTATTCAATCGTGACATATGCCGCTGCGCTGAAAACGATTGACTATATCGCAGAGGGTCTTGACCGTTCAAAAGAGGTTATGATTATAACCGAAAAGCCCGATGAAATCAGCCGTGCCCTTATCGAGGCGTTTGAATGCGGAACAACAAAAATTTCCGCAAAGGGCGGTTATTCCGATGCAGATAAAACCGTTATATATTTTGTGGTAAATCGCTTTCAAATCGCACGCATGAGAGATATCATTCACACTATCGACCCTTACGCCTACGTCACCATAAGCGAAGTCGCCGATGTTTTCAAAAGTGCCGCGGTCGGAAAAAACTAAACGTTTAAATAAAAAACGCACGGAAATTCATTCCATGCGTTTTTGTTTTCTTCAAACGATCTGTCAAATCAGACCTCTTATGACAAGCTGCCTGAATAAATGCACCATTTGCCGTCGATTTTTGCAATCTTGAAAGTGCCGTATTGCTGAATCTCGTCCTTTTTGCCCTTGCAGGTAACTTCATAAACACCGTAATAACCGGTTTTAACTTCAACCTTTTCGTCGTACCAATCCTTGATATTGTCTTCAATATCCTCAAGCTCATCTTCGGTCATCTTTCTGCTGTCGAGAACATTATACGAAATCTTTACATCCTTGCCGACTTCGTCTTCGATATAATCGAGAGTATCGTCGATATCGTCTTCAAATGCTTCTTCGTAGTCCTTTTTACCGTAATAATCCTTGTAGTATTCAATCATATACTCGGGCTGAAGATCCATATATGCTTCGACATCTTCGTTGATAATAGCCTTTGCTTCCTTTTTGAGGAGCTTTTCGGCCTTGCTGTTTCCGCCGCCGCCGATAAGCGAAACAAGCAGAATAATTACGATAACAGCGGCTGCGGCAATTCCGATAACGGGAAGATATTTCTTGATATCAAAGCCTGTGGTCGCAGCATTGTCGCCTTCGGCAACAGGAACTGCATTTTGAACGGGAGCAGCCTGAACAGGGGCGGCGTTCTGAGCAGCGGGAGCACCGCAGTTCGGGCAAAACTGTTCATTGCCCATTTCATTTCCGCATTTGTTACATAACATAGTCAATTTCTCCTTTAATTATAAAAAATATTTTCGGGAGTTTTTCTCCCTTTATATGTAACCGAATTAAAATTCGGAAACAAGCCGGTGTTAAAATGCCGTTATTCGGCTTTGACGTTCACCTTAGCAAGACTATCGACAAAAAGTGTTTTATTGTGCGTAAAAATCACTTTTCCGGGTTTTGCGCCGTTCGGTTTTTTAACATACTTAACCGGACACCAATCAACGGGAACGGCATTTGAACCGTTTGCCTTGCTGTGCTTTGAAGCGATAATTGCGGCTTCGAGAATTGCGGTTTGGGATACTTCGCCGCCGTTTGCAAGTATAATAACATGCGAACCGGGAATATCCTTTGTGTGCAGCCACACATCGCTTTTTTGTGCGATTTTGAATGTAAGCTTATCGTTTTGAACATTGTTCCTGCCGACAAGAATTACAAACCCATCGGAAGAGATGAATTTATGCGGTGGCATTTGTTGCGGTTTTGCGCCCTTTGAGCGACGTGGCTTAAGATAGCCCGTTGAGGTAAGCTCTGCTCGCAAAAGCATAACGTCATCCTCACTTTGCGCCCTTGACAGCGAATCCGAAACGCTTTCAATATATTCAAGCTCTTCACAAGCTGTCGAAATTTGCTGTGTCAGCATTATCTGCGCAGTGCTTTTTTTGCGATATTCGGCATAAAATTTCTGCGCATTCTGCGCCGGGGTAAGGGTTTGATCCAAAGGAATTTCAACGCAAGGCGCATCTTGGGCATAAAAATTTTCGGCAAAAATCACACTGTCGCCTTTTGAAAGCCTGTAAAGATTTGCGGAAACCAAATCGCCGCAAAGTTTAAAATAATCTTTTTTTTCGCACTCAATCAGTTCTTGCTTTTGCAATGCTATTTTACGCAAAAGCCTTTCATGCGTTGAAGAAAGCAGCTTGAAAAGGTCGTCGGCACGCTGCTTCAGGCGCAAATCGGCGTCACGTTCCGAATAAAAATATTCAAGCGTTTTGCAGGCACTTTCACAGCTTTGCGTTTGTGCAATGCCGCCGTATTGGCGTATTTTTATAAACGAAAAATCTTTAAAATTTCCGCTACTATCGCAAACCACGGTGAAATTGCACTCTTTTTTCAAAAGCCTTTCGGCTGATTCGGAGATTGCAAGTTTCAAACGTCCAATCTCAAAATCCGACAAATCGCAAAAAGGTTTGTCGCCGCTGTCGGCGGCAAAAGCCCATTCCCTTGCGAGAATCGGCGAAACGCCCTGCAACGCCGCTATAATCGACTTGGAAAGGCAAGGCGCCGGCTTTTGACCGATACATCGAATAACCGTATTTATATCATTTTCGATGAACGAAATCTTGCCGTCATCCGGCAACAAGGTGTAAGTGATATTGGGCAAAATCAGCCTTATGCGTGATTTATCCGCACCGATTCGTTTAATACTGTCGATGACCTTTGACTGCGAATCAATCAAAACGATGTTTGAATGCCTGCCCATAATTTCACAGGCAAGCGTCAAAACTTCAAGGTCACCAAGCTCGTTTATACATTCAAAATCGAAAAACAATATTCTGTCAAGCCCGCTTTGGCGAATTGCCGTAAGCTTTCCGCCGCACAGCCGCTTTCTCAGCAGCATACAAAACATCGGGGGCGATTTCGGATTATCGGACGGCTGCTGCGTTATGTGAACCCTTGCGCTGTTTGCGTTTGCCGAAATCAAAAGCTTTTTTTGCCCCAAAGGCGTACGCAACACAATAATAATTTCATCATGCGACGGCTGAAATATTTTATCGCATTTTGCGCCGATAAGAATATCAAGCTCGTTTTTTACCGCATATAAAAAAGCACCGTCAAGCGCCATTGGTGAGCCGCCTTTCCGAAAATGCGAATATCAGAAGCAATAGCTGACAGGGTCACGGTCGCACTCGGAAATAAGCACCTCAACGCCTGTTGTATTGTTGATAATAAGCTGTTTTAGTTTGGGAAGAATAATTCTTTCGGTATGGTAATGACCGCAGTCAAACAGGGAAACCCCAAGATTTTTCGCTTCAATCCATACGCTGTGTTTAACATCGCCCGTGATAAGCGCATCAACGCCCTTATCTGCCGCAATTTTCAGCGCAGAGCCGCCGCTCCCCGAGCAATAAGCCAATGTTTTTATTTTTTTTGCGCCCTTAACATAGCGCACAACGCTGCACCCGAAAACATTTTTAAGGATTTTTGCGGCCTCATCGGGACAAAGCTCGTTTTCCAGTTCGCAAATCCTGCCATAGCCGATATCATCGGAGATTTTTTCAAAAATCTCACCCTTCAAAGCTATACCGAGAGGCTTTTCTATCATATCGAAAAGCACATCGTTCACGCCGCCTGCTGCCATATCAAGACTTGTGTGAGCGCATATTGCGGCAATATTTTCATGTGCAAGCATATAGGGCACGCTTTCGGCACAAAGTCGCTTTATGGGAGAAAAAATCACAGGATGGTGCGAAACAATGAGCTGTGCGCCGAGTTTGCTTGCTTCTCTAACGGTTTCGGCGGTGATATCAAGCGATAACAGCACCTTTGAAACCTCGCCGTTCATTGAGCCGACGATCAGACCGGAGTTATCATAGCTCTCTTGCAAATTAAACGGAGCAAGCACATCTATTATATCATATATTTCTGAAATTGTCATCTTTTTTCTATCCGATTTTTGCAATATTTTTTGCGAAATTTTGGTGAAAATGTCAGCTTTTTCAATGTTTCCCGAAGCATAAAGACCTTTTGCGGCGTTATAAAACCTTTTTGCCTGAAATTGTGCGTATTTTTTTCCGCTCTCAAGTGAAACATCAAGCTTGCCGACAGCGGCAAAAACATCTGTCAGCGGAGAAGAAATTCCGCAATAGCAAGCCTGCATTACCGCATAGTTAAATTTGCCGTCGCAAACGGCTTTTTCGCAAAGCGTTTCAAAGCCGTTTTCGCTCAACTTGCGCCTAAGCACATCGGCTTTGCTTTGCGGCTGCAAGATTAAATTCACGCCGCATTTAAGCCAATTCGCTTTGGGCGAAAAAATAATATCGCAAATGGTTTCACCGCCCATTCCCGCAATGATTACATCGGTTATGCCGTTAGGGCAAACATCGTCAAGTCCGTCGGATTTGAGCGTTTTTATTGCGTTTGAAAGCTGTGAGCGTGCAATATTCTTCCTTGCACTTTCAAGCGGTCCGTCGGCAATATCGCACGCAAGCGCCCTTTTGCAGATGCCTTTTTCAACCAAATATACAGGCAAAAGCGCATGGTCTGTGCCGACATCGCAGGCAAAATCGCCCTTAACAAAATCCGCACATAATTTCAGCCTTTCACAAAGCATTATTTTGCGTTAAAATAAGCGTTAAGTTTTTCAACCAGCACATTTGCGTCAACGCCGTGAACAGCGCAGGCTTCTTCAATGGTTTCGCCTCTTGAAGCGGGGCAGCCAAGGCAGTGCATACCCATTTCCATAAAGAAAGGTGCGGTATCGAAATCGGCATCGAGAATATCGCCTATAATAGAATTTTTTGTAACAGTCATTAAAATTTACTCCTTTATCTTTTTATCATAAAGAAAGCGCAACCGCTTGTAAAGGGCTGCGCTCTTGAACCTTATTCAGCGTTCTTCTTTGCAAAGCAATCGCTGCAGTATACAGGTCTGTCTTCTCTCGGTCTGAAAGGAATTTTAGCCTCTCCGCCGCAAGCAGCACAGGTTGCAACAAACATTTCTCTGTCGGCTCTCGAAGAATTTTTTCTTGCATCTCTGCAAGATTTGCATCTCTGAGGCTCGTTTTCAAAGCCTTTTTCAGCATAAAACTCCTGCTCGCCGGCTGTGAATACGAATTCGTTTCCGCACTCCTTGCAAACTAATGTCTTGTCTTCGTACATAGATTTACCCTCACTATGATTAAAATTTTAGACCCGAGGACGGACTTGCACCGACACCTTTGATAAAACAACGCTCTTGAAAATTAAGCTACTTGGTCATTTTCGTTTTTGCGGAATGAATCGCCAAAGCCTACACCCCACAATGCAATCATACTCTGAAATTCAAGACTTGTCAAGTTTTTATTATCTTTTTTTGTATAAATCAGCGTTTTGGACGAAATGAAAATCGGTTTTTATGCAGTTTTCACAACAACAAAGACGTGCTTTCCACGGAAAACACGTCTTTTAAATCGATAATACTCAATACATAAAATATTCAATTGATTAAAATCGGAGCAAAGCGTGATAAGCTCGCTTAATCACGATGCGACGATTGCAACCGTCGCACAAGAGCTTTTGCTCCGTAAGGATTTCAGTGGGAGATTTATACTCTCACTGAAAATCTGAAATGGAACCCGCCGCCTAAGAGGCGTATGGACATCTGCGACATGGTTATTTAAGCGCATTCATCATAGCATCGACAATTCCGGGATAATACATCTGACAGGTTGACCTGTTGAGCAAACCGAAAAGCTCTCCGCTTCCCGAAACGAGTCCGTTATCCCACCAAATGCAGGGAATTGAGTAGCTTGCGGCTTTTCCGATATAATATGCCGCCCAAGTTTCACGCTGTGCGTCGTTATTCTTATTCATAGCGCCAAATTCGCCGAGCACCACGGGAATGCCTTTGGAAATGAACTTTGAGTTGATTGTTTGGAACAGCGAATCAATACTGTAATAATCGGTAAAGCTTGATGTGCCCGAAGTGTTGAGCGCAAAGTCATAGGGCGTGTATGCGTGGAGCGACACCATAACTTTGTTTGCCGGGTCATTGGGAAGAACAAATTCATTCAAAACCGCGTCATATGTCGAAGCCGCATATGTGGGAACCATGAGCCAGCGCTGTGCGTTGTTGCCGCCCGTGGCACGAATAGCGTTTACGCAAACCTGATTATATGAGTTGATGACCTGACGTGCCTCGGAGGTGCCTCCTGTCCATTCGGTCGATTCTCCCACAAGGCGAGGCTCGTTCATGACCTCGAAAATCAGATAATCGTCATAATCTTTAAATCGGTTTGCGATTTGCGTCCAAAGTTTTTCAAGCCTTGCTTCGCATTCGCTTTGGTTTGCGTATTTCGGCTTAAGCCAGTCGTTTTCGTGGTGGATATTGATTATGCAGTACATATCGTTTGCGACAACGTAATCAACAACTTCCTGCACACGGTTGAGCCACGCTTCATCAATTGTATAATCGGGTGCGCTGCCGGTATGATTCATATACGTCGTGGGTATGCGCACCGTATTAAAGCCGGCATCCTTTACGGCATCAATCATGTTCTTGGTCGTAATGGGATTTCCCCAGTAAGTTTCGGCTTGTGAAACGCCCAGCGAAACGCCGTAATCTGCGTGCGAATCAAGCGTATTTCCGAGATTCCAGCCGATTTTCATATCCGCCATAAGCTCAAATCCGGTAATATCTCTTATATCGTCATCGCCCGAAGCGGGGTTGTAGATGCCGAGCAGCAGCCTTTTGAGAATAAGTGAATCAACGCTCGAAAACACATCGTCGGAGTTAAGGTCTGCGGCTTCGTTGCAAACATCGGAAGTTCTGAGGACATATGCGTTCAGCAAAGCAAGGTCGGCAAAGTCAAGCGTGCCGTCGGCATTTGCGTCGCCTCTGACCGAAGTAAATTCCAAAACGCCGGAATTTCCGCCCTCAACATTTACTCCTACTTTTTCGATTGTGATTTCGGAGTTTGTGCCCCACCAATATTGAATGTGAAGCGAATTTGCGGTGTGATCATAGTATGAGCTTATGTCCGAAACATCGTATGCGGCGGTGAAATTGCCCGTATATGCCGTTGCGGAATCCATATACCAGTTATTTTCAAGCCCTGCGGCTTGGTCAACGCCGAAGCCTATAGCCACCTGAGATTGGGTGCCGCCGGATACCGAAACCAAAATTTCCTCAATCGAAGCGCTTGACGGTATATCGGCTATCGAAAGAATATATTCTCCTCCGTTTGTCGATGTCGCAATAGATTCGTTTGCGGTGTAAACGTAATCGCAGTTGTTAATGTCCGTGCCGACTACCTCGCCTGCTGAAACAGGCACAGCGGAAAGCAGTGAAACCGCACCGACTGCAAATGCGCCCGAAAGGGCAATCAGCTTTTTCAGCTTTTGTTTAAACATAATTTCCTCCAGATAAAAAAATTTTAACGAACTAATATCAGCCATTTGATTGTAGCATTTTATATAAATTTAGTCAACGCCAATACAGCCGATTTTACAAAAATTTAATTTAAAAACGTTTACATTTTGTGCGATATAGGGCATATTGTAAAATTTCGACAAAAAAATGCCGCAACTTTGAAAAAACAAAATTGCGGCAGAAATAACTTATGTACTTTTCAAATCCCAGTTGATTTGACTAAGACCGTTTTTTTTCAAAAACTCATTGGCTTTTGAAAAATGAGCACAGCCGAAAAATCCGTTATACGCCGAAAGGGGCGAAGGGTGTGCGCAGGTGAGAACAAGATGTTGCTTTTCCGTTACAAGCCTTGCCTTTGCACGTGCATTTGCGCCCCAAAGCATAAAAACAACAGGTTCGCTTCGCCGGTTGAGAAGCTCGATTATCCTGTCGGTGAGAATTTCCCAACCGATGCCCTTGTGACTGTTCGCCGCACCCTTTCGCACGGTGAGCACCGTATTTAAAAGCAAAACGCCGCTTTGCGCCCATTTTGTCAATTCGGTAATTCCCGTATTGTCAACGCCGATGTCGCTTTTGATTTCCTTATAAATATTCACAAGCGAGGGCGGTGCGGCGTTGCCCTGCTTTACCGAAAAGCAAAGTCCGTGCGCCTGATTCGGCTCGTGATATGGGTCTTGCCCGATTATTACGGCACGCACATCGGAATAAGACGTGTACTTAAGAGCGTTGAAAATGTCATACATATCCGGATAAACCGTTTGCGTTTGATATTCATGCATGAGGATTTTTCGCAATTTCAAATAATATTCGCTTTCAAATTCGCTTTTGAGAAGCTCGTCCCATTCATTTCCTATATTGACCATAAACATTTTCCTCTTTTTACATATTAAGCAATGCTTGCCAAAGCCTGTGATGTGATGTATAATAAAAATGCGGATTAAAATGCAAAAAGCCTATACATCATCTTTGCATTTAAAACACAAAATCAACAAAAATCAGGGTGATTGATTTGAATTATATGGAATATTGCATTAAGCTTGCGAAAGAAGCCATGCAAATGGGCGAAGTTCCCGTCGGAGCGATTGTTGTGCAGCGAAAAAGCGGCGAAATTATCGGCACGGGCTTTAACCGAAGAGAAACCGATTCCGACCCGGTAGCCCACGCCGAGGTCATAGCTATAAGAAAAGCCGCACGCAAGCTCGGCTCGTGGCGGCTTTCGGGCTGTGATTTGTATGTGACTTTAGAGCCGTGCGCAATGTGCTGCGGCGCCATCATAAATTCACGCATAGAAAGAGTATATTTCGGCGCTTACGATTTAAACGCCGGCTGTGTGCATTCGATGACCGATATGTTTGTTATGCCGTTTAACCACAGACCGGAGGCATACGGCGGAATAATGGAACACGAATGCTCGGCGATTTTGAAAGATTTTTTTGAAAAAAAACGCAAAATCACGCAAAAAGTTTAATAAAAATTTCGGGGAAACCGTAGCAGATAACGCACATTATTGCGGCGGCAATGCATACGCCGAGCAAAATTGCGGGCACTGCTTTTTTAAGTTTTATGCGGCGAAGAACCGCAATCAGCGCCCCTGTCCATGCGCCCGTTCCGGGAAGCGGAATACCGACAAAAAACATCAAAAAATAAAATTCGCCCTTTTCCATGGTTTCGCTCTTGTTCATCGATTTGTTTTCAAGATATACAACAAATTTGCAAAGCCCCGGTATGTTGTGCTTTTTGATTGCGTCAAAAATTTTGTCAATAAATAAAAGAATAAACGGAATCGGGATAATGTTGCCCAAAATGCACACCCAAATCGCTTTCCAAAGCCCTATATTAAGAAGCCTTGCGGCGATAATTCCTCCTCGCAGCTCTACAAGAGGGAGAATCGAAACGAGAAAAGGTATCAGCCAATCGGGTATTCCCCTTTCGGCAAGCCATGTGGTTAAGGTTTCAGCCATAATTTGAGTATTCCTTTCATTTTGCTGTTTAAAAAACAAATATAGTATCTCACAATTTGAAATATTAGTCAAGGTTTTTTTGAAAAAAATATTGTTTCTCGGTGCATTTTGTGATATTATAGATGTGTGCGAAAAGCTTTGCGCAGTTTTTCGCTTGCAAAGGAGGGCTTGAATCTTGAAAAAATATTTGTCCGAATATTTGCAGATGATTGAGGAAATTTTAAAATCCATGCCGAAAGATGTTGACATCGGCAAGCTGAAAAGCGAGCATTTGACGAAAATTTCTTTTATGCAGCACGAAAGGCTTGTGCATTTTCTTGTGACAATGCTTGTCGCAGTTGTACTTATTATCAGCATTTGCGCATATGTTACAGAAGGTTCGCTTTTGCTTTTGCCGCTTGTGCTGCTGCTATTGTGTTTGCTTGTGCCTTATATAGCGCACTATTACTTTTTGGAAAACAGCGTGCAGCAAATGTACAGGCAGTATGACGATATATGCAAATGGGAAGAAGAGAGGAAAAATGTCGGAAAATAAAAAATCAAAACTAAAAAAATACAGCGTGCGATATGCCGCAAGAAAACACAGGTTTGTTTTGGCTGTGCTCGTTATGGTTTCGGTATGTGTAATGGCTCTTTCATATTATTGCACCGGTGTTGTCGAAAAGCACCTCATTGATGAAATCATGGATGTGCGGCTTGATAATCTTGCACAGGCGGTTGAAGAAAGCGCAGAGGAAAAAGAACTTGTCTACGGAAGATTTGTCGATGATTGCGAATGCAAAGCGCAGGCGATTGCCGTCATGATAGGTCAAAATCCCGCATTGATTGCCGATGAAATCGGCTTGGAGGAGCTTTTGGCGGTGACCGGCGTTGACGAAATAACCATTGCCGACAAGGACGGAAATATTATAAGGACTACGGCTTCATCATTTGATGACGATGTTTCTCTTGATGCCGTTTTTGCCGAGCACGCAAACGACAAGAGCTTTTCGCAATCGATTACGGTAAAAAAAGGCGACGCCGATTACATTGTATCGGGAGTTTCGAGAAGAGATTCAGACGGCATACTTACAATAGCCTGCTCGGCGCAAATGCTTCGCAGAATCGACGAATACACCTCAATAAGCGACGTTACATCACGTTATCCTCTTATGGAAAACGGAATTACGGCAATAATCAACCCCGATGATATGACATATCTCAGCCACACAAACTCAGAGCTTGTCGGAACGCTCACCGATATTCCTTTGCAAAAGCTCACCGATGAAAGCGGCAGCTTTTTTTGCAATGTAAACGGTGAAAACTGTTATGTAAAATATGAAAACAACGGCGAAAATATAATTTTGGGAGCAGTGCCGAAAGACGAAGTCTATGCGGGCAGAAACAAAGTTTTAAAATGGCTTGTGTTTGCCTGCGTTGCCTGTTGCTTTGCCGCAGCGCTTGCTTCGAGAAAGGTATTTCTTGACAAACAGAAAAATGACTGATAAATCCGCTTTGCCTTTGCCCGAAAACGCACTGCGCATTTTGGAAAGGCTTGAAGCAAACGGCTTTGAAGCTTATGCCGTGGGCGGCTGTGTGCGTGATTGCCTAATGCTGCGCACTTTCAGCGATGTCGATATTACAACAAACGCACTGCCTGCGCAGATAAAGCAATGTTTTTGCGATTGCAAAACTGTTGATATCGGCGAAAAATACGGCACAATTTCGGTTTGCTTTAAAGACGAACGCTTTGAGATCACCTCTTATCGCACAGACGGTGCATACTGCGATTCAAGGCACCCGTGCAATGTGGCATTTTCAAAAAATCTTGCCGATGATTTAAAACGGCGTGATTTCACCGTTAACGCAATGGCTTATAACCCAAAATGCGGAATTGTCGATATTTTCGGCTCGAAAACCGATTTGCAAAGCGGTATAATACGCTGCGTCGGCAACCCGAAAGATAGGTTTTCCGAAGATGCGTTGCGTATTATGCGTGCTATAAGATTTTCTTCCGTTTTAGGCTTTAAGCTTGAAGAAAACACGAAAAAAGCGGCGTTTGAATGTGCGCATATGCTCAAAAACATTTCGCCCGAAAGACTGCGTGATGAGCTTGTTAAGCTTCTCTGCGGCAAAAACGCTTTTGATGCGCTGATTGAATATGCCGATATTTTGGCGGTGTTCATTCCCGAAATCAAGCCGTGCATAGGCTTTTGCCAGCACAGCGTATATCATAAATATGATGTGTGGGAACACATTGCGCACGCAGTTTCAAGCATAGAGCCGAATACCGACGCACGGCTGTGCGCATTGTTCCACGATATTGCAAAGCCGGAATGTTTTTTTCTCGATGAAAATGCACAGGGGCATTTTAAGGGTCATGCGGCGATTTGTGCCGAAAAAGCGCAATCTATTATGAAGCGGCTTTGCTTTTCGTCAAAGCAGACAGAGCTTGTAAATAACGTGATTTACTTTCATTCCGACGCAAATTATACGGAAAGAATCGTAAAACGCAGAATAGCAAAGCTCGGCTATGGCGGATTTGAACTGCTGATAAAACTTCAATGCGCCGATAACAGCGCAAAACAAGATTTTTGCAGGCAAAGGCTTGAAGCGCTTGAAAAATGGCGCTGTTATGCCAAATCACTTGAAAAAGAAAACGCCTGTTTGTGCCGCCGTGATTTGGCGATTAACGGCAACGATGTCAAAGAATGCGGCTTTTGCGGCAAAAAAATCGGCGAAGTGCTTGATAAATTGCTTGAACTTGTTGTCGATGAAAAGCTTGAAAACGACCGCAAAACGCTCATTAACGCCATGCGCAATATGCACACATAAAAATTTAAAAAAATTTTTATGATTTTATTTTTATTTAAGGTGGAGTGATTATGAAGGAAGTAAACAAACACAGAGTGATGCTTGAGCTGTTTGATATTTTGCTTATAGCGTTGTGCTGCGTCGCTTCATACGTTCTGCTGCGAGTGTTCTCCGAACCGCTTAATCCGCAGCATTCCGATTTGGCAGTTGCGGTTGTCGCAATGCCGCTGTGCTGTGTGTTGGGAATGCGGCTTTGCGGTGCATATAACGCAATTATCAAATATTCAAACGTTACCGATTATTTCCGTTATCTCTTAGGTCTGCTCAGCGGCACTGTACTGTATTATCTTGCCGTTGTGCTGCTTAATGCAACGGAAGTTTTTGAAATACCGCTCTCCGAAGTGTTCGGTCTGTTTTGCAATTTCCTTACATATGCGGCGATAATCGCTTCGAGAATACTTTATTATTTTGCCTATGATATGAAAGTTCGCTCGGGCAAGAGCAAAATCGGTTCAAGAACGTTGATTGTCGGCGCAGGCGAGCTTTGTCGGCGGATTTTGAGCGAAATGAAAAGCAGCGGCGAGTACGCTCCGATTTGCATTCTTGATGACGACCCCGCAAAGCTTTCACGCAAAATCGACGGCGTGCCCATTGTCGGAACGACCGACAGCATTGCCGATATCTGCATGGGATACGATATCGACACAATATTTATCGCAATGCCCTCATGCACGGACGAAAAACGCCGCAGGATTTTGAAAAAGTGCTCCGACATAAACTGCCGTGTAAAGCAAATTCCCTATATGCATGAGCTTATTTCCGACAATTTGCTTTCGCAGGCGCACAATATTCATTCGGAAGAATTGCTTGAACGCCCCGAAATATCTTTTGACGACCGAAAGTTAAGCGAATTTATCGCAAATAAAGTCTGCCTTGTTGCGGGCGCAGGTTCGATAGGCGGCGAAATTGCCTGCCAAATCGCCAAATATAAGCCGAAAATGCTGATTATTCTCGATTGCTATGAAAACAATGCCTATGATGTTTGGCAGCAGCTTAGAATCGAACACGGCGACAGCCTTGAAGTTGTGCCGATAATCGCTTCGGTGTGCGACTATGAACGAATGCGCACGGTTTTTGAAACCTACAAAATCGACGCTGTATTTCACTGTGCGGCGCACAAGCATATTCCGCTTATGGAAACGCAGCCTATGGAGGCAATTAAAAACAACATTCTCGGGTTGCTTAACGTTGCGACTTTGGCGGAATTTTACGCCGTTGCAAAGTTTGTTTTTGTTTCTTCAAACATTGCGGTTTATCCGAAAAACGTGCTCGGTGCGACAAAAGCCTGCTGTGAGATGATAATGCAATATATGGCACAAAACGATAACGATACCGATTTTATCACAACACGCTTCGGAAATGTGCTGGATTCAAACGGCTCGGTAGTGCCGCTGTTTCGCAAGCAGATTGAAAGCGGCGGACCTGTAACCGTTACCCACCCGGATATTGTACGTGATTTTATCACCTTGCCCGAAGCGGCTTCGCTTGTTTTGCAATCGGCGGCAATGGCACACGGCGGCGAAATTTTCGTTTTGTATATGAATCGTCCGGTTAAAATTGCAAAACTTGCCGAAAAGCTTATCAAAATGTACGGAAAAATACCGAATGAGGACATTGAAATAAAATTTACGGGACTGCGCCCGGGTGAAATGATTTCGGATAGGGCGCTTTTTGACAGGGCAAACGTTACGGAAACCGAAAACGAAAAAATATTTATCGGCACTCAGCCGAACATTGACGCCGATGCGTTTTTCAAAAAGCTTTCGGAATTAAAGGCGGCTTCAAACGCAAATGATGTGCCCAAAACCGTTGCACTGCTTAAAGAAATTGTTCCGATTTTCGATGAGGATTAACCGAACATTAAATAACGTGAAAGATAGCGTACAGGCAAAAATCGCTTAGCACGGCGCTTTTTGCCTTAAAACTTTCACAAAAACAACTAAATAACCGACAAAGCGCACGTTGCCCTAAATTTCGGGAAACGTGCGCTTTTTGCCGCACCGATATTTTTTAAAGTATAAAGCAGATAAGACCGCCGCAACCCTCGTTGATGATTCTTTCAAGCGTTTCTCTCAGCTTTGCTCTTGCATCGGTCGGCATTTTGCAAAGCTTTGTGTGCAGCCCCTCGTTCACAAGCTCGTGAAGCGTTTTGCCGAAGATATTGCTTTTCCAAATCTCCGTGGGGTTTTCTTCAAATTCTTTTAAAAGATACATAATAAGTTCTTCACTTTGCTTTTCACTGCCGACGCTCGGGCAAACCGCAGTATTTATATTTGCACGCATAATATGCAGCGACGGTGCCGAAGCGCATAGTTTTACGCCGTATTTTCCGCCTTGTTTGACAATTTCCGGTTCTTCGAGCGAAAGTTCTTCCATTTCCGGCATGACTATTCCGTAGCCTGTTGTCTGTGCATCCTCAAGCGCCCCTTTAACCTTACCGTACTCTTTTTTGATTCGGTTAAAATCCGCCAAAATCGGAATAAGGTCGCTTTCGCTTGAAATTTCGATTCCGGTTTTTTCGCTTAGAATTTTATAAAACAGCGCCGGGTCAAGAGAAACCTGCGCCGTTACCGACCCTGTTCCGAGGTCGATATCGGATATTCTCGCCGAGGTAATATGCGGGCATTCGATGAATCTGTCCACACAGTTCTTGATTTGGCGTACATATTCAACATTAGCGGCGCATTCTCTGATAGTTTCAAAAACACTAAGGCGCAGCCAATGCTCTTTTTCGAGATTTGATATCCAGCCGGGCATTTTTATGTTTATTTCCTTTACGGGAAACGAAAACAGCAGCTCGGTTAGTATTTCACGTATATCGCCTTCGTCAAGGTCGATACAGCTGACAGGCACAACGGGCACTTCATATTCATCACGCATTTTTCTTGCAAGCTGCTGTGATTGTTCGCAGCTCGGGTCAATGCAGTTAAGCAAAATCACAAAGGGCTTGTTAATGTCCTTAAGTTCGCCGACGATTTTCCTTTCGCATTCGGCATATTCCTTTCTCGGAATGTCGGTTATGCTTGCGTCGCTCGTTATCAAAAGCCCAATGGTAGAGTGCTCGGAAATAACCTTTCTCGTGCCTATTTCCGCCGCCATGTTGAAAGGAATTTCATCGTCAAACCATGGCGTTCTGACCATTCTCGGCGCATTGTTTTCTATATAGCCTATGCTGCTCGGCGTTATGTAGCCGACACAGTCTATCAGCCGAACGTTAAGCCTTGCGCTTTCGCCCAAGGTGATTTGCGCCGCCTCCTCCGGAATGAATTTCGGCTCGGTCGTCATGATTGTTTTTCCCGCCGCCGATTGAGGCAGCTCGTCAATCGCACGCTCACGCTTAAAATCACTTGAAATATTCGGAATGACAAGGGTTTCCATAAATTTCTTTATAAATGTTGATTTGCCTGTGCGCACGGGCCCGACAATGCCTATGTATATATCGCCGTCGGTGCGCTTTGCAATGTCGCTGTAAATGTCTTTGTTCATTTCATTTCTCCTTAAAATCAAGATATTCAGTTTGAAACTATGGGTATCATCATCATGCCACAGCATTCTTCATCCGCACAGTCTTTTGAATTTTCTTCGCAGACCGCCCTTGCCGAGGTTTTATACCTCTTGGCAATATCCCAGATTTTTTCGCCGCTGTGTGCAAAATACAGGCGCAGAGCATAACCGTCATCACATTTGATTTTGTTGCTTTCATCAATTGTAATATCGCAAATAGCTTTGATACAGCAGGACGGAATCACACACCCCGATATCCTTATCTCCGATTTCAGCGAAACCTTTTCCGCTTCCGATATGGTGTATCCGCAAGAGCAAACATTTGCGTTTATATCACAGCGCAATGATTCAAAATCGCCAAATTCGTCAATAGCGTGCTCAAATACGTTTTCTTTTTCATAAACAGAATAGCTCTCGCCCGTTTTTGCAAGAATGCTCCACTTGATTTTTCCGCTGATTATCAGCTTGCCCGATTCAATTCGTGAGCTGACAACCTCAGACTGCGCCCAAACACTGCAAACGCTTTCGATTTCGTTTGCTTCAAATTCAAACGATTCCTTGGCAATGTGAATTTGCTCTATCTCAATCGGGGCAGAATCAAGGCAAACATCACACTCGGAAAGGGCGCACGCATATTCCGTAGAATATGCATCGGTCACTATTTCAACTTCACGGCTTTGCTGTGAAAGCACCGTTGCATATATCATCGCCGAACATTTTATGCGCTTTGCTTGACCGTCATCGTTTGATACGGCGCTGATATCGCAAAAAATGCACTGTGCGTCAATAATACGATTGTCACAATCGCTTGAAGCGCTTGTATCGAGTATCTGCGAAAAAGGCATTGAAAACTGCATGTTTTCAATCTGACCCGAATCTGCGGCATAAAGCAGATTTACAGCGATTTCGCCCTTTATCGCAAGCTTGCCGGAAACCGTTTTTTTCTCAACCGATGTAACAAACGCATCGCTTTTTATAATCGAAACGACCGGCGGCTTTGAAGAACCTAAGTCAAATTCATCCTCGCAAACAAAGCTTTTTGTCGCAAAATCACTTTCTGCCAAGGCAACGGCTCGCTTTTTTAAAAGCTGTATTCCGCAGTCCGAAGCCGATGATATAATCGCTTGCTCTATCGGCAATGTTACCGATACGCAGCAGCTGACAGCCCCTCTTATATCAAGCCTGCGGCTGTTCACCGCCCGTGGGTTTACATAATCGCATTTGGGTGTGATTTTTACAATTGCGTTTTCGCACGAAACGCCTGTATCAACCGATTTTGTGTATTGCAATTTTTGCGTCACCGTATTCAGCGTTCCGTCGCTTTGAGTGCAGTACCATACCGTTATTTCAACGCTGAGTTCAAACATAACCCTGTCGGCACTTACGCTCCGAGAAATTATCGCAGGGTTCACAAAACATTTCAAAACCCTGAAAATATCCGGATAGTAGTCGGGCAGAATACAGTCAAGTTCAATGCTTTGCTCGCAGTTTTTTGAAAAAACCTCCTTGCTGTTTATTATGGTTTGCTTCTCTAATCTAAAGTCCATGTGTGTACCTCCGAATTTGAATTGTACTTGCTAAAACAATATATTCGCACAGCGGACTTTATATGCCTAAGCCGCATGGGAAAAGTAAATTTGCCGTGACGAAAACAAAAATCGGACCTCACAAAGCAAAATCCGAAATTCGAGTAGCGTTTGGCTACTGTGATATTTAAATGTGTAGGAAAAGTAAATTTGCCGTGACAAAACAAAAATCGGACTTTGCAAAGCAAAATCCGAAATTCGAGTAGCGTTTGGCTACAAGATACTTTAAGTCGCATGGGAAAAGTAAACTTACCGTGACAAAACAAAAATCGGACTTTGCAAAGCAAAATCCGAAATTCGAGTAGCG
>CAZBAI010000004.1:68980-81459 GCA_964490175.1 uncultured Oscillospiraceae bacterium
TTTGGCTACTGGTCCGCCCGACAGGAGTTGAACCTGCGCACCCACGGTCGGAGCGTGGTGCTCTATCCACTGAGCTACGGGCAGAAAAATCGACATAAAGCCGAACGAAACAGACATTAAATTTTAGTCTTTAACGATATTATAACATAACCTCTTGCAATTTTCAAGAGGATTTGGTATAATAAATTCAATAATGTTTTTTGGAGATGAAAAAATGCCCAATTCAATATACCTTGTTTTTTCAAATACAAGTACATATGTTGCAAAAATGATTCGCATTTTTTCCCGCAAATCCTTTTCGCATGTTTCAATCGCAAGCGGACTCGACCTTGAAGAAATGTATTCGTTTTGCCGAAATTACCGCAGAACGCCGCTCCCCGCAACGTTTAATCAGGAGCATATTACAGGCGGCTCGTTCGGCAAATATATCCCTTGCGAAATATACAGAATAGACCTTTCGGATGAACAAAGAAAGGAATATGAAAAAATTATAGCTTATTTTTTAAAGCACAGATGTGAATATGCCTATAACGTCCTCGGACTTTGTACTATTCCTTTGAAGAAAAATATCCGCAGGAAAAATAAATATGTATGCTCTCAATTCGTGGCACACGTTTTAAATTCGCTTGATATCGAGCTTGAAAAAGATGTGTTTTTAAACGCCCCCGAAGATTTGCGCCACCTTGATTGCGCACAGCTTATATATAAGGGCGAATTGAACGAATTTGTTAAAGCAAGCTCACGGCAATGGGGTTCGGCTACGGCTTAAATACGGTTATTCGCAGAGCGTTTCAAAAATCGAAATAATCAGCGATGAATCATCGGGATATAAAAACAGCAACGCATAGCGCTTATCGGATTTGTCATATTCGGTTTGCACGTTGAATTTTGCGCTTTTGCCGAAAAAATGCAGCACGGCCTGTCCCTGTGAGTTTTTTTCAATGTAGGGCATTGTGATGTTGTGCCCCGAAATTCTGCTGTGCATTCTTACAAATGCCGTCAATATGCCGACAAAAAGAATTATTGAGCAAAATATCGCCGCCGCAGTTAATGTGACGGCTCTTTTTAACATTTTAGTTTGATTTGTATGCCGCATAAAACTCTATATCCCCTCCTTTATGTTGATTTTTCTATGCCGAAATCGATAAAAGCGCCTGAGCAATCGTGTTGCCTAAAAGCTCACCCGTATAGCTTGCCTGCTCAAATGAGTTTGCGGCGCTTCCGACCTCAATCGTCAGACTGCCCTGTGATATATCCTGATTATATTTGTTGTAATCAAATTCAATCGCACGCATAAGATACGGATAAGCATATTCGGTTTGATTTTGAATAAGACAAGCTAAGCGCAAATTTTGCTTGTAATCGGGCATATTCATAGTTCCGTCATCACACCCGACAATGATTTTTGCCTGCGCCGCTTTTTGACCGT
Source organism: uncultured Oscillospiraceae bacterium (assembly GCA_964490175.1). Lineage (GTDB taxonomy): Bacteria > Bacillota > Clostridia > Oscillospirales > Ruminococcaceae > RGIG3077. The sequence continues at coordinate 70,410 of CAZBAI010000004.1, forward strand.
TAATCTCTACTATCGGGGCGATTCTCGTTCCGTCAAGCGCACTGATTGAATCTCGATGTATATCCAGCACAACCTTGATTGTCGGATATTGCGAAATTATGCTTTTTGCACTTTGCGCACTGCGCTGATAACAGCCTGCATATGAGGGAGAATCGTAATACGCCGTGTCGTGTATCACGCCGATTCCGGCATTTTCAAGCTGCAAAGCAATTTCGTTGCCAATGGCAATCACATTGGCGCTGTCATCGGTTGTGCGGGCGTTTTGCTCGGTGTCATAACAATCGGCTTCGGCAAGCTCATAGCCCTCGGTTGTGTGCGTGTGCAAAATCAGCACCTGCGGTGAACCATCAAGGCTTATCGTAAAATCGGGCGCTAAGTTACTCTGCGCATAAACATATCGGTTTGTTTCTCTTGTGCGGTTTTCCACCTGCGCTCCGCTTATCAAATTTACAAAAGCACTGCCGTCGCCACGGGCATAAGTCGTTTGGCGAATGGTTTGTTTTGTCTGGGTTTGTATTTCGCTATCTGAAGATTCGCTTTCGCTTACAACATAATCGTATCTGCCCGAAACCGAAATGTATTCCGATATGCTTACGCTTTCTTTTGAAGCGTTATCGCCCTCATTTTGCGGATTTGCCGAAACACCGGCAGGTATTTCTTTGTCTGTATCTTGACGCAATTGCATAACCGCACAGCCCGATAAGGCAACGGCGGCAATGCACATTAGGCTTAATGCCGCATTTGATAACCGTTTGCTCTGCTTCACATAAATTCTCCCTTTTAATATGTCTTTATGTTGAAAATTTATTCACCGCATTACAAAAAAAGAACAAACGCCCATTGTGTGTAAAAGGAATTTGAAATGAAATTTGTCATATTTTTCTTCATCGTATTGATATGCTATATTGTTTTTGAAAACATATTCATATTCAAAACAGTAATCAATATCAAAAAAGATAACGCACCGCAATTTTTTTGCGAAAAAAAAATTGCCTTTCTTTCGGATTTGCACATTAAAAATTCAAAGCTCAATTGCCGTATAATATTAAAGCGCCTGCAACGGTGCGGTGCGGATATGATTGTGATTTCCGGTGATTTTGTCAGCCGCCATATCAAAGATATCAAAACAGCCGAATGGATGCTTTGCAAGCTTTCAAAAACAGCGCCTACATATATCTGCATGGGTAATCATGAGCTGGATTTGAGCGACCAAAACTTTTTAAATTTAAAAAATGCCGCATTAAAATACGGCGTGTTTTTTCTTGATGACGATATTGCCGAGCTTGCGCCGAATGTTTTTTTGTGTGCGGCAAGCGCAAGCTCTAAGTGCTATCGAAACCCAAACGGCGGATATAAAAATCTTGCCGATTATACTCTTGACGATATAAAAGCCGCATTGGGCGAAAAACAGGGATTTTGCCTGCTGCTTGCGCATAATCCTCTGTTTTTTGAAACTTATGTCGAATGGGGCGCAGATATTGTGCTTTGCGGACATATCCACGGCGGCTCGGTGCGAATACCGTTTGTATGCGGACTTCTCTCGCCGGAGCGCAAGTTTTTTCCGAAATATTCAAGCGGAGTATACACCAAGGGCAAAACCACAATGGTTGTTTCAAGAGGAATCGCAAAGTTTCGCATTTTTTCGCCAAAGCATATCATTTTTCTCAAAATTTCAAAGTAAAAGAATAAATCAAACCCTTTTCGGCAACAATAACTTTTGAAAAGAAACGTAAAAAGGGGATTTGCTGTTTTATGAGAATTTCAAAGAAAGAATATGACGAAATGACAAAAAAAGCTTCGCCGGCTTCAAAAAGCTACATCAATATTCCGTGTGCTTTTGCCGTTGGCGGTGTGATTTGCGTTATCGGCGAATTTTTAAACGAGATTTTTGCATTTTACGGTTTTGAGGAAACTCAAAGCGCTGCGTATACATCAATAATTTTAGTTGCACTTAGCGCTGTTTTGACCGCCTTTGGTCTATATGAGCGCATGGCAAAGCACGCAGGCGCAGGAACGCTGGTGCCGATTACGGGATTTGCAAACGCCGTGGTTTCGCCGGCTTTGGAGTTTAAAGCAGAAGGATTTGTGTTGGGCGTCGGCGCAAAGGTGTTTTCAATCGCAGGCCCTGTAATTTTATACGGCGTCGGCGCAGGCGTTCTCTATGGGATTATATACTGGATAACCAAGCTGTTTTAAAACAAAAATCAAGGGCGGATACGGCTATCCGCCCTTTCAAAGAAAGGAAGCTACATAAAATGCTGACTGAAATTTTATCACGAAATACCTGTGCAAAATGCAAACTCTGCTGCGTTTTTGACCGCTATGACCTGTGGGAAACACCGAGTATCGAAAACGAACTGAAAGAATATATACGGCAAAATGTTGACGGTAATATCGAATATATTCCAAAGGGCGATATGTGGATTTTCAAGATGAAAGAATCAAGCGATGGGCTTTACCGTTGCCCTATGCTGACGGAGAGCGGCTGTATTTTAGGCACAAAAAAGCCGTTTGAGTGCGCAATTTGGCCATATCGCATAATGGAGGTTGAAGGCAGACGTGCAATTTCGATTGCGCCCATCTGCGAAAGCATAAACGCTTTGCCGCTGAGCACCGTTTTATCGTTTGCAAAGAAAATCGCCTTGAAAATTTTCGATTATGCCGATAAAAATCCCGATATCGTCAAGCCCTATGACGGAACATATCCCGTGCTGTTTTTTGAAAGCGACTTTAAAAAAGAAAATTGACGCAAACAGCATAAGCTATACCGAATCCGCAGCCTGCCGCAAATGCGATGAGCAGAGCTTTTGCGATGACTATGCGGCTTTTTTGCGGTGATATTATTCTTGAAACATAGTGCTGAGCTTCTCTTGCAAGCGCCTTTGACGAAAAATCACGCATTGACGGCTTGACATACAGCACCGCTTTATCGAAAAAAGCGCTGTTTGTGCTGTTTATTTCAATGATTTGTTTGTTTACGCCTTTTATCATATTGCCGCTCTCCTCGCAAATCAACTTTATCGGCATTTAAAGCAAAGCAAATTGTTTTTTGCATTGCAAATCTGCACTTGGGTTATTATTGTCAACTTTTTTGCGTATATACATTTTGTAATAAATTTGGGCAAAATTTAAATTTCAGCGGCATTTTTTACGTCAGATTCAACCGGTTTTGTTGAAAACTCAGTTGAAAACGTTGAAAGTCGCATAAATCGGCAATCCGCTTTCGCACGCTAAATGTTGAAAAATAATATACTCTGAGTAAGTGCTTACCGCTGACAAAAAAACAAAAATGCTCCGTTTTAAATATATAAAACGGAGCATAAATTTTGAATGAATTTAAAAGCTACAGATTAGCAAACGCCCTGCCACTTCATAGCTTCGGCAACCTTGAGGAAACCTGCGATGTTAGCACCGGCAACAAGGTCGCCCTCCATGCCGTATTCCTTAGCAGCCTCGTAGGAAGCTTTGTAGATATTCTTCATGATTGATTTGAGCTTTTCGTCAACTTCTTCGGCTGTCCAGCTGTAACGCATAGAGTTTTGTGACATTTCAAGTCCGGAAACCGCAACGCCGCCGGCATTTACTGCCTTTGAGGGAGCAACTACCACGCCGTTTGCCTTGAGATATGCAACAGCTTCGTTTGTTGTAGGCATATTGGCAACCTCAACATAATATTTAACGCCGTTTGCAACAATCTTTTCAGCCTCTGCCATGCCAACTTCGTTTTGTGTAGCGCAAGGCATGATAATATCTGCCTTAACACCCCAAGGCTTTTCGCCGGGGAAGAAAGGAACGCCGAATTTGTCGGCATAATCCTGAACCTTATCTCTGCATGAAGCACGCATTTCAAGAAGGAAGTTGACCTTTTCTTCTGTGGAAATACCGTCTTCGTCATAGATATATCCGTCGGGGCCGGAGATTGTTACAACCTTGCCGCCAAGCTCATTGACCTTTTTAACAGTACCCCAAGCAACATTTCCGAAACCGGAAATTGCAAAAGTTTTGCCCTTAACATCTTCACCGAAAGATTTGAGCATTTCAACTGTATAATATACAGCGCCGTAGCCGGTAGCCTCGGGACGGATAAGAGAACCGCCGCAGGTAATATCCTTACCTGTCAAAACGCCTGTAAATTCGTTGCGAAGTCTCTTATACTGACCGAACATATAACCGATTTCCCTTGCGCCTGTACCGATATCACCTGCGGGAACGTCGGTGTCGGGACCGATGTGCTTGGAAAGCTCTGTCATAAAGCTCTGGCAGAAGCGCATAACCTCAGCGTCTGATTTGCCCTTGGGGTCAAAGTCGGAACCGCCCTTGCCGCCGCCCATGGGAAGACCTGTAAGACTGTTCTTAAAAGTCTGCTCGAAGCCGAGGAACTTGATAACTGAAATATTTACGGAAGGATGAAGTCTGATTCCGCCCTTATAAGGACCGATTGCGGAATTGAACTGCACTCTGAAGCCTCTGTTTACCTGAACCTTGCCGTTGTCATCAACCCAGGGAACTCTGAACATAACCTGTCTTTCAGGCTCGACCATTCTGTCAACTACGCCTGCGGCTACAAGGTCGGGTCTTCTTTCAATAACGGGCTCAATACTTTCAAAGACCTCGCTTACTGTCTGAAGAAATTCGGGCTCGTTGGCGTTTCTTTGACAAACTTTGTCATAAACGCCCTGTAAGTATTCGTTCTTGAATGCCATATTGGTATCCTCCAAAAATATAGATTGCCGAAAACAACAAACGCCGACCTGACCTATTTAAGAAGAAAACGCATAACATCCTCTATGGGTCTGAATCGGACGAGATGCCCTATTCGGTTGCGTGATTAGTATAGCACACAACTGTTATCAAAATGTTGCCGTCAAATTAACAATTCATTTCTGACACGATTTTTTTTGAACGAAATTTTTTTGCTATTTTCTCGATTTTTCGTATATTTTTGATAGTAGAGCGAAAACAGGAATGTTATTTTTTTAACAAGGTATAAAATTTGAAAAAAATCACGTTTTAAGCATTGACAAACCTAAAAAAAACAGTATACTTAAATATGGTGTGCGCTGAAATTTAAAAGCACCGCCAAGCGCCGCAAAAAGCAAATACAGCGGCATATACAAAAAAACAGGGGGACTGAAAATCTATGGTAACCGCAATTGTCGGAGGAAACTGGGGCGACGAGGGCAAAGGCAAGATGACTGACCTTTTTGCCGATAAGGCAGATGTCGTAATCAGATTTCAAGGCGGTGCAAACGCCGGTCACACTATAATCAACAAGTACGGTAAATTCGTGCTTCATATACTTCCTTCGGGCGTGTTTCACAGCACGACCGTAAACATCATCGGTATGGGAGCGGCTTTTAACTATGACTGCTTCTTCAAAGAACTTTCGGAGCTTAAAGAGGGCGGCGTGCCCGACCCCGATATCAGAATTTCCGACAGGGCGCAGTTTGTAATGCCCTACCATATTCTTTTTGACAAGCTTGAAGAAAAGCGCCTCGGAAAGAACAGCTTCGGTTCAACACAATCGGGCATTGCGCCGTTTTATTCGGATAAAGCATTGAAAATCGGCTTCCAGATTTCCGAGCTTTACGGCGAAGGTCTGAAAGACCGTGTTGAGAGAGTATGCGAAGTAAAAAATGCATATATCGACGCAATCTACGAGGGTGCCGAGCATATAGATTCCGAAAAGCTTTATCAGTGGCTGCTTAAATGCGCCGAGGATCTTAAACCTTATGTATTTGACGAGGCATATTTCATCAACGATGCGCTTAAAGAGGGCAAAAGCATTCTTTTAGAGGGTCAGCTCGGTGCGCTTCGTGACACTTCCAACGGTATATATCCTTTTGTCACATCATCTTCGACGCTTGCCGGCTTTGGCTCGGTGGGCGCTTGCATCCCTCCTTATGAGATAAAGAAAATCATCACGGTTGTAAAAGCTTATTCTTCATGCGTCGGCGCAGGACCTTTCGTTTCCGAGATTTTCGGTGACGAGGCGGAAACCTTGCGCAAGTGCGGCGGCAGTGCCGGCGAATACGGTGCAACAACCGGCAGACCGAGAAGAATGGGCTGGTTTGACGCTGTTGCGACAAGATACGGCTGTATGCTTCAAGGTGCGACAGATGTTGCGCTTTCTATCATCGATGTTTTGGGATATCTTGATAAGATACCGGTTTGCGTCGGATATGAAATCGACGGCGAAGTTACCGACCGTTTCCCTACATACGACAAGCTTATTAAAGCAAAGCCCGTTTATGAATATTGCGACGGCTGGAAAACAGACATCACCGGAATCAGAAATTATGATGATTTGCCCGAAAACTGTCGCAAATATATTGAATTTGTCGAGAGCAAAATCGGATATCCGATTACAATGGTTTCCAACGGACCTGACAAAAACGATATCATTTACAGATGATTTTAAAGCCGAGCCTGCATTTTTTGAATGCGACTCGGCTTTGTTTATTTAAGTGTATATCAAAAGCTTTCCTGCGGTATTGCAAAAACACCGTGGGAAAGCTTTTTGTTTTAGTGATTTACATTACTTGTTTTCAACGGGGAATGAAGTGATAACTTTCAGTGCATATCTTGTGATTATGGTAGCGTCAATGGAATTTAGACTGCCATCACCGTTTACATCACAGCGTGACTGCGCCTCATCGGAAAGGGTAAGACCTTTTAAGGCGCACCTTGTCACCATAGTCGCATCAATCGAATTGACGATTCCGTCACCGTTGGCGTCACCGTAAAGAACATCTGTTTCCGACAAGACATCATATACAGCGGTGATAACAACGGCACTTTCGGGCATTGTAAAGCTGTATGTTCCGCCGGATTCACTAAACGAAACGGCATTGCCCGAAGCGGTTTTTACGGTAATTTCAGGTTCGCCGACTGCGTTTTGCGCCGCAGTAACAGTGAATGTTACAACATCGCCGCATTTTGCTTTTGATGCGGAAAGTGAAATTTCGCAGTTTTCGCCCGTTGCCGCAACGTTGTAGCTTGAAGCGGCGCTTCCGTCGATGATAACAGGACTGCCCGCCTTGTCAAGAACAGTTCCTCCGTCAAGATTGCTGCCCTCGGTGGTTGCATAATCGGTGTAATATTCATTCAGCGAAAGTCCGTTAGCGCCGAGAGCGGTTTGGTGATCAAGCCCGATATATTTGCCTGTATTTTGAGTTTGCCAAAGCGATTCTTCAAACAAAGAATATTTGTCGTCATCCCAAGTGATAAAATCGTAGCCCAAAAGTCCGCCCGTATCGCCGGAATTGGGGTTTAAACACCAAAACGTATGACTGATGTGATTGTCAATCATATAATCACGCAAAAGCGTCATCCATTTTTGGTTTTTATCGCCGTCCATATGTCCGCCCCATTCGCCGATAAGCAAGGGAGCGATATTTTCTTCAACGATATATGCCCATGTATCATACCAATAATCGTCAAGCAAGGTTTGCGTGGTGAAGTCTTTATCAAACCATGTTTGCGCATAAACCGACGGGCCGTAATCATGAGGAGAATATACAATTTGGCTTGTGCCCGAATCGGGAACGATGGGATAATCCCTCACGCCTCTCAAATTTCCGCCCCACCATGCGCCGTACCAAGGCGAATCTTCAGCCGAAGCATTCCAAATATCGGCGGTATCATATGTATACCCAAGCTCTGTTTTCGGATACTGCTCAACACCCTCGACAAAAATCAGCGCATTCGGATTTACGGCTAAAATCGAATTTGCACACTCCGTTGCGGAATAAGCCCAGTTATTCTTCAATTCGGTGCCGTCCCATCTCGCAATACTGTCAGGGCAGGTTGTTCCGTCATATCCTCGTTTTCCGTGAGGTTCGTTTTTCAAATCATAGCCGATAATCGTGTCATCATTTGAGTATTTGTCGGCAAGCCATGTTATGGAGTCTATCCACATATCCCATGTAATTTCTTCGCCCGAAAAAGCGCCTGTTGCCATGCCGCCGCTATCGGAAGCCGAACTTTCGTAATACCACAAATTATAGTTGTGACCGGAATTGTGCGCCGCAGGGCTGTGCACGTCAATCATAACCTTTAAGCCGTATTGCTTGCACTTTTGCATAATAACATCAAAGATTTCCATGCTGTTTTTAACGGTTTTTCCGTCCTCTAAGACAAAATCCTTATTGATGTTTACATATGCGCCCGCCGGAGTAACACTGCCGTCTTCGCCGACAATATCCGTTGGCGGATTATAGCCTGCGTTCACACTTGAAACTTCAAGTGGCTCGCCTTCGCTCCAAGATACAAGCAATTCTGTGGATATCGGCATACGAATCAGATTTATGCCGTGGTCTGCAACAGCGGCAAGAAAATCATCACAGTCTGCGGCATAAAGCCCATGGGCAAGATTTTCCGTGCAGTTAAAGCCAAACCAGTTTGCACCCGTCAGCCAAACCTCGTTTCCGTTAATGTCATAAAGCCTGCTGCCCTCGGCGTGAAGCCAGTCATCACAGGTATCGTCAACGGTTGAAGCCGCAGCCGCAATATCGGGCTGTGCCGGCAATGAAAGCCCCAATGCCGCTATCATCGACAGCGCCGTTGCACCGGCAAGCATTCTCTTCGGTGTTTTCAAAAAAATCTCCTCCTTATTCATTGAAAATATTCGATATATAAACAAATTTATTGTACCACAAAAGCCGATTTCGGTCAAGTGCTTTTTGTATATTCTGTATGATTTTTATTCACTGCCGTTCTTTAAACTTGTCACAGAGTTATCCAGTAGCGTTTCAGCCTTACATTCGGGTGCAGCTCGCTTACGCCCTCAAATTCAAGCTCGCCGCCGCAGCTTTTAATAACGGCGTCGGAAGCCTTATTTTTCGCATCGCACGAAACCATAACTTTTTCAAAGCCCATTTGCCGTGCAACATCAAGCCCCAAAGCAAGTTGAAGCTTGCCCAAGCCCTTATTTCTTTCGCTCGGGCGAATGCCGTATCCGATATGACCGCCGAAAAGCCGCAGTTCGGTCGTGAGATAATGCCTGATGTGGAATCCGCCGTAGATTCTTCCCGTTTCATCGGTCAATATATAAAGCGAAGCCGGCGCTAATTGCGCAGGCGTGGTTTCGGCGTTTTCATATTGCTTTAAAATCGAAAGAAACGTTTCAAAATGCGGCGAATACCAGCACATAATGCTCGGAACAATACTCTCGTCGGTCATTTCCCATTCGTTCATCATATCGATAAATTCGTCCCTATCGCTTAAATCGGGCTTTTTCAGATAATACATACGCACCACTCCTTAATATACAAAAAATTATATCACACAGTTTTGACGATTTCAAGTGCAAAACAGCAAAAAGCGGACGATATGCGCCCGCTTTTGCAATATATTAGAGCTTTGATAAATCTATCGGCTTACTGCATTTTGTAAGCGTCGATCATTTTCTTTACCATCTGACCGCCGATAGAACCCGCTTCTCTGGAAGTGAGGTCGCCGTTATAACCCTGCTTGAGTGTAACGCCTACCTCGCTTGCGGATTCCATCTTGAAGCGTTCGAGAGCTTCCTTGCCCTTTTGAGTGAATTGACCCTTCATTGTGGTTTCTCCTTTAAATTTTATTTGTCGCCGCAGTAGTATTGTTTGCAGTGCAAAATCAAATATTAAAGAAAAGTTTTTCCATTAAAAATTTTAAAAAATAATTTTCTCAAGGGCGTTGTCTTTCAAGAAAACCACGGTTTTGCCGTCGAATATAATTTTGCTGTCGGTAGTTTCCGCTAAGGCTGTAAATTCTCCGCTGTTGTTTAAACTGTATATATTGTATACACAATCGCCGTTTGAATCATCAACCGTATAAAATATATGGTTTTCGGCGGTTTTGTCAACCGATTTATATGTACTTACATAATACAATCCGCCATTGCCTATGACAATAGGCTCGCTTGTTGTAAAATCATCGTTCAGTCTGTATATGTAATATTCGTTCAGCGAAGGCATTCCGGTATCCACGGAAATTCCGACATAATCGCCGAAAGCGTCAACCGACGCCACATAAGCGTTTAAATCGGCAATATCCGATCTGCCTAAAAATTGCGTTATTTCTTCAAGAAAAATCGATGAAAGGCTGTTGCCGTCGGTATCGTAAACGTTTAAATACACCTGCGTCATTTTGTTTGTCTGCGCACACTCATAAATCTTATTATCATTCGCCGTATATACGTACCTTTCCGAACCCATGTTGTATTTGTTGGTTATGACCTCTCTGCCGTTTCCGCTTGTATCGCAAACTTTAACGTGGTAAGTTTGGTAAGGCGCTTGATTATCAAACCATATGCTTGCATATTCCTCGCCGTTTAAAGCGCGCATAAAGGTGTAGCCGCGTGACAAATCGGCGCTTTGGCGATTTGTTACATAAACCGAGTTTTGCTGTGTGTCGATTATCCACGAAATATCCTCTGCGTCAGAGCCGGATGTGCCGATTATTTTTCCGTCTGCAAATGCGTATTTATAGTATAAATAATCGGTGTCGGGAATGCACCCTTCAAGCTGTGTGACTTCACCTGTGTTGATATTGAATTTGTATATGTATGTTTCATACGATTCGCTTTTTGCAAAAATATGCTTTTCAAAATATGCGTATTCTCCGTCAAGTGCAAGCGGATTCAGGCTGTCGTTTTTGACAAATTCGCCGAATTTTGAAAAATCGAAGCTTTCGACCGATTCCTGGTTTGTTTGCGAAAAATCTTGCGGCATCTCTATATGCGCTACCGTTTCCGTTTCGCTAAAACCGGGGTCTGTTGTTTCAGCTGCGGTAGTCGTGGTCGAAACAGCAGTTGTTACGGCACTGTTTTCAACAGTTGTCACGGTCACGCTTTCTTCCGTTGTTGTCAGCGGCGGTACATATTCAAACTTAACCGTGTCATCATCGCTTGTTTCCGGCGTTTCGGAACAGGAAATAAGCAAAGCGCAAAGCGCAAGCGTTAAAACTGCGATAAATTTATTTTTCATTGTCTTTCAGCCCCTTTTAAATTGAAGCAACGCTCCTGCTTTGCTTGCAAGGAGCAGAGCTTGCGAACGATTGCAACCTA
>CAZBAI010000005.1:0-81320 GCA_964490175.1 uncultured Oscillospiraceae bacterium
TCAACGTGGCAAGGGTTGGCTTTGCCAACCTACCATTCAGTAGGGGATTGTATCCATCTACTGAATGGTAAATGGAACCCCCCACCTTAGAGGTGGGGGACATCTTGCCTAAGTTATAATACTCAGAAAGGAAAATCATCATGAAAAAATTATTAGCCATCTTGCTTTCATCATCCGTAATACTAATGACAGGATGTAACAATAAGCCTGATAATACAGGAGATCATAGTGCAAACACCATGGCTGACGGCATGCAATATATCAGCGACTACAGCTATTACAATAATGGAGTGGCGTATACAATCGGTGATTCTCAAAATTCCACCAAAACATTTTTGGATTTTGATTCAATGGAAAGAGCACCGTTGTGTGCAGTTCCCAACTGTACGCATAATAATTCAAGCTGTCTTTCGAAAAATATCGGAAGTCTGTATAAGCCTGTATTTTATGATGGTTATGTTTACTATTTTCAATCAAATGGCGGTGCAGTCAAAGAAACATCGGATGGACCGGAGTTTTATATGGATTCAAAGCTTATGAAAGCCTCCCTTAACTCATCTGAGGTGGAAATGGTTTGTGAATTTAGTGACTGCGTTCCGAGAGAAGCCGGAAGATATGTCTTGTACGATAACGAGCTGTTTTTTATCGGAGATGACAGAGCTGCTACCCTTGACGGAGCTGGCGGATATAGCTGGGCAAGCACCGGAGGAACGATGTTTCTGTGTAGCATCAATCTTGACACAAACGAATACAAGAATTATGGAAGCGTTTATGAGGCGGATCTTGACTACGAGGGTTCCAAGTATTCAAGGTCTTCCAATATATGTGGCATTTATAACGACAAAATGTATATATCCCACTCTTTTGCAAAGAATACGGAATCCGACATTATGTCAGACGATTACTGGACGTATGTGAATTTTGAATTTGATTTTGAAACAAAAACATGGAAAGAATCAGACTTACCTTCGTCCCCATACATGAATAGCGATTTTTACAGTTACTACGACGCAGAAACAGACAATGTAAAGGTACTCTATCAGGAAAAAGAATACGAGTTTGAGCTTGGAATGGATATGCAGGGGTTCAGAACCTCCGGATGTAGCGAATTGAACGGTAAGGTATTTTTTCCATCCATAGGCAAATGGTATGATTTAACTGATATGTCAGAACATAGCATGGGCGAATACGAAGAGTATGACGCTGTTGCATATTATGATGAAAGCTATATTTTGGTAGATGGTGTCAAAACGGTCAAGTTGTCCGAAGAGGAGCTGCTTGGGTTATGAGTAGTAACACGCTGAAGCTGCAAAATATCAATAAGCATTATGGGAAACACAAGCACGCCCTTTGCGATTTTTCATATGAATTCACAAACGGTATATACGGACTTCTCGGACCTAACGGAGCAGGAAAATCTACGCTGATGAATGTGATTACCGATAATCTTCTGCCGGATAAAGACGGCGGACAGATTTTCTGGAATGGTGTGGAAACAAGAATACTAAAAGATAAATTTCGCAATCAATTAGGCTATATGCCACAGCAGCAGAATTTATATGAGAATATGACAGCACGGACATTTCTCAATTATATTGCAGCACTGAAATGCCTTGATAAACGGTCGGCAGAAAAGGAAATTGTTGAGATCGTTGAGAGAGTAGAGTTATTAGATGCAATTGATAAGAAAATGGGCGGTTTTTCAGGTGGAATGAAACAGAGAGTCCTCATAGCTGCGGCGCTTCTTGGCAACCCTGATTTGATTATACTTGACGAACCGACGGCAGGTCTTGATCCTAAGCAGAGAGTGATTATCAGAAATATGATTTCAAATTTAGGGAAAGCCAAAATTGTTATCATATCTACTCATATAGTTTCCGATATCGAAACGATTGCAAAGGAAATTCTCTTTATTAAGGAAGGGCATTTAATAGACAGCGGTACAATTTCCGACTTGAATCAGAAAGTCGATGGAGAAAACAAAACGCTTGAAAATCTGTATATGCAGTATTATGGAGAAAGGGAAAATGAGAGTAATAACGACAGAATTAAGAAAGATTTTTAGTAACAGAATATTCTTGCTTATCATTGCTGTTGTTTTTATTATGAATGCATATTTGATGTTCAGAACTGCCAATTCAGACGATGCAAAGCCGTCTGACTATAAGTATATCTATTCTGAGCTAGAAGGTCTTACTGATTCAGAGAAACTGGCAGTGTTTGATGAGAGAATCAACAATTCAACGCAAGGATTATATGACTACAACTGGGAATTGTACTACGAGTTGGCAAATGAGTGCTATGATGTTGTCAATTATAAGTCATATCTCGAAAATATTGAAACACAAGCAGAATCGATGCAAAGTATTTCAATATTTGCAAATCCTGACACATTTAATTACCGAAGCATTATCAAAACCCCTTCTGCTTACCAAAATGTGCAGGAAGTTCAGCCTGTATTTGATGTGTCACAAGGTATTATTCTTGCTACAAATAATGACTTTTCTGATATTTTGATTGGATTCATTCTGTTGTTTGCTGTTTTGTCTGTTATGATTTCGGACAGAGAACAAGGAATGTCCGGTTTGCTTTTTGCTTTAAAACGAGGTCGAAGTTATTTATTCTTTGTGAAGCTCATAGCACTTGCGATTACTGTTTTTTCTGTTGTCGGTTTGATTTACCTGGAAAATCTCGTGATTTCATCTTACATATACGGTTTAGGCGATCTGTTGCGTCCTGTTCAGTCATTAAACGGTTTCATAGGATGCAATTTGCCCATCAATGTGCTCACTTATCTCTTGATATATATTGTCTTTAAGGCCGCAGCAATGTTTTTAATCGTCGCTTTGCTGTCTTTTATTGCAATTTTCTCCAAAAATACGGTGACATTCTACGGGATTTCCGCTTTTGTCCTTGTGATAGAAGGTTTACTTTATCAGCTGATTCACCCTCTGTCAGTGTACAGCATTTTCAGGTATATCAATGTGATTGCATTCACAAAAGTGAATGAAATATTTTGTAATTATAAAAATATCAATTTCTGGGAATACCCCATTTCACTCATTCCTGCATCGATCAGTGCGGTAAGCATTTTTGTTTTAATTTGCTGTATTCTTGGCACAGTTTTATATGCAAAAAAGCGCAATTTGGAATTTAGAAAAATCGGTTTAAAATTAAAACACAACAAAAATTCTAAAATTCACTCTGCAATCTATTATACTTTTTTCAAATCATTGGCGCAGCAAAAAGGATCAATCGTGATTGCAGCATGCGTCTTTTTGATGCTTTTCTTAAATGCCGGTTTTGTAAAAGAATATAACATAGCCGATGTGTACTATAAATATTATGCTGAGTTGCTTGAAGGCGAAATTGACGACGCAACAGAAGATTATATAATCAATGAAGATAAACGCTTTCAGGAGTTAAACTCTCGTATAGATGAATTATCGCAATCAACCACGGGTTTCTCCGCAGAGCTGATTGAACTTCAAAAAGAGTATGCACCCAGTACAGGCTTCTATCTTGTCAAAGAACGATACGATGAAGTGAAAGGTATAGAAAATGCTCATATCTTCTATGATACAGGGTATCAAAGAATGCTGGGAAAACAGGGGTATGATGATGATATGAAATACGCCTTAGTGTCCATGCTTCTTTGTATATTCCTCATTTCACCGTTGATTGCGAATGATAATCAATACCGTATGTATTCAATCATCAACGCAACCAAATCCGGAAGGAAAAGTTATATTAAGCGGAATAGTAAAGTGGCGGCGATGTATGGTTTTCTTTCCTCTCTTCTTTGGATCGTTCCCTATTGCATTACCATAGGACAATACTATGGCTATCGATGCCCGGATGCGCCGATTCAAAGTATCGCTGACTACAAAAATATTCCGCTCAATTTTACAGTCATGGAATATTTGATTGTTATATTCTTGCTCAGGACTGTATTTGTTATGCTCTCAGCACTTGTGATGCTTTATGTATCATCAAAAAGCAAGAATACAACAACAGCTATATTGGTTAATTTTGCGGTTTTTGCTTTGCCGATTATCATTTATCTGCTGGGAGCTAAATTCATAGTGAATATCGGTTTTTCGCCCTTGTTATCAGTCAATGTTCTTGTCAATGAACCAAGTTTTCTGCATTGGGCGTTTCCAATGATTGTAATTATTTTTGGAACTGTATGTTTTGTAAGAAAAGTTAGAAATAGTGTAAATATGCGTTGTTGATTAAAAAGATTCTTTCAATAAGGGGCTTGCCCCGTCATTCAACGTGGCAAGGGTTGGCTTTGCCAACCTGCCATTCAGTAGGGGATTGTATCCCTCTACTGAATGGTAAATGGAACCCACCACCTTAGAGGTGGGGGACATCTTGCCTAAGTTATAAGTATAAGTTCATATGTTAATGGCAACTATCTAAAATGATCTAAATTGGTTCACCTTGACAAATAAGCACGATAATTTTGATACGAGAGTATCTGAAACTACCGTGCTTTTTCTTTTGCCTGAAAGCATTTAATAAAGGACTTTCAGGCTTTTTTGCTTTTTATGGATAGTTTCATTGTGGAGTTTCGGTATAGATTTTCGGCTGTAGTTATCGTGGATTAGAGAGAAAAAAATCACTCTGAAACTATTCGTGTTAGGAAAAGTTTCAGAGTGAGCAAAAGCTCCATGACAAAGTCATAAAATAGGGTTTTCGAGGTCAAAAGTTGAATTCGGAATCCCCTTTTGCTTTATTAAATTATGGATCTTGTTATTGCTGCGCTTAATAGTATTCGTAAACAATGACGGAACAGGTATCGTTCGTGCTGATGTTTTCGTCTTGGGCGGTTCTATCGATTATGAAATCTAACAACAAACTGTCCGCACGAACGGTAGTCACACGATAATAATTGTACAACAAAACCCTAAATATACAACAAAAGCTGAACCACGATGATTCAGCTTTTACTATTTTATAGTATATCAGTTATGACAGTTTCCACTGCAACCGTTATTCCCGCAGGAATGTTCGTCCTCGCCGTGGTCGTGATGATGACTGCACATAACATTGGGATTAAAATCAAGTGTTCCTAAAAGAAACTCGTTTACTGCGTCGTCCGCACTCCCATTTACGCCGCCGTAAAGCTTTATTCCTGCCTGTGCGAGCGCTGTCTGTGCGCCGCCGCCGATCCCGCCACAGATAAGAACGTCAACCATATGTGAGCTAAGAAATCCTGCTAATGCGCCGTGTCCGCTTCCGTTGGTGGGAACGACTGTCGAACCGGTAATTTTACCGTCCTCAATGTCATAAAACTTAAACTCTTCTGTATGTCCGAAATGTTGGAAAATCTGTCCGTTTTCGTAAGCAACAGCTGTTTTCATAATACGCCTTTAATCCTTGTCTACGCTTTCGCTGCCCTTATAATTTACTTCCCAAACCTTAAAATAATTGTTTTCCTCGTCGTAATTCTCGTATGAATATAAAAGCTTGGGTGTTTCACCATAAAGATTTGTGGAATCAAGTTCAACAGCCGCAATTATAATATTTGCACCATCTGTCTTGTACTGGGCATACTTTCCCGCATTTTCCGCCGCAGGAAACCGCTCATTCAAAGGAATTTTTTTATCGCTTACCTCGGAAAATGCACAGCCGTTTGCTTCATATAAGCTGATAATGCTGCTCTCGTCCATCTGGTTTATTCTGCCGATACCAGAGGGATAGTTCGCGTTACTTTCAAAGAACATTACAATTACGCCGTCACCCACAACACCGCTTCCTGATACAGGCTCGCAGCAGAATAATTCAATTTCTTCGCCGCTCGCCTTATTAGTAAGAGAGTAGCGGAAGCTCCAACCTTCTTTAACCTCCTTCTGCGTGTCAATAGATGAAACATCATACTTATCGCCATACGCGGAAATAAATTCGTTGACGGTCATATATCCGCCGTTTTTGAACACATCGCCGCATATCTGAACAAGTCCCGATGACAAGTCTGCATTTATAACATCACCTGCTTCGGAAGTGCTGTTATTCTCATTGCCGCTTTCTTCCACGACCTGAGCATCCTGCTCCGAATCTGCGCTAACAGCCGCATTGTTACCCGCTATGCTGGAGGTTGTCGTATTAGCTTCAGCATTACCACAGCCTGTCATACTCGCCAAAATCAGCGCAGACATAACTGCAAGTCCAACTACTCTTCTCATTTTTTTTCTCCTTTTTTCATAAATAATCACACAATCAGAACCTGTCGTGAAAAGGCGCTGACTGCTTATATTATTATATCATAAAAATGTGAAACTAACAATATGTTTTCTGAAAAAGTTTAAAATTGCAGTCACAGAACAAAAACGCAACCTTATGAAACTTGTATTAATATTTGCGTTTGTTGCAAATAAGTTTGATAGTTTTGATACGAAAGCATCTCAAACCACCGTGCTTTTTCTTTTTGCCAAAACGCCCGTGGCACAAGGCTTTTCTGTCCTTTTGCTCTCTGTAATAGTTTCATTGTCAGAGGAAAAGTTTCAGTGCGATCATCCTCTGATATGGAAAACCGACACTGCGACTTTATCAGCTTAGTCAAGCCATCTCCGTCTTTGAAAATTGATTATCGGGGAATTTTTTCGTTTATCTCCATTAAAAGATCGTACAAGCCATCCTGTGACAAAACGCCTCGCTTGAAATCAGGCGGCAACAACCGCTGCTCGTCCAGCTCGTAGTCGTGTAACCAATCACCGTTCTCGTAATAGTCCGAAAGTACCTGTATCGCTTTTTTAACCGACGAAGATTGTAACTCGCCAGGCGTGTTTCGCAATATGTCTGTTACGAAGTCAAAAAGCTCTTCCATCTGTGATATACGAAGAATTGTTTCGTGTATTTTGTATTCGTTCTGCATAATAAGTTCCTTTATTCTGTAATTGAAATCTTGATAACCCCGTCCAGATGATTTTCAAAGATGTGTTCCGCAGGTCTTAATCTTAACGGTGGAGATAATATGAAAAAGCAGATTCCATTTGGCAAGTAAATTCACAACTTTTTTCACAGTGCGAAAAATTCTGCGGCGCAGGAGAAAAACAACTGTAGGTGGAATTTTAGTTCAAAATCTCAACAATCATACTATTGCGGGTTGAAAGTTGATTTGATATAATATACTCAAAGGATAGTTATCTTGAAAAAGATATTGGAGGATGCAAAGATGTTAGATCAAAAAGTATTTGGTGATAAACTTCGAAATCATAGAAAAAGACTCGGCATGACACAAGCAGAAGTTGCGGAAAGAGTGGGCGTATCTCCTCAAGCCATTTCTAAGTGGGAGGCCGGCGATTGTTTACCTGACTGCTTCAACCTTAAGGCGATTAGTGATGTTTATAATATCTCGGCTGATGTTCTTCTTGAAACAGAATCGGATGGGGACGTTGACGCTGTTGCAAGTAAGATTGAGCAACTCGGCACGGAGTTTGTTTGGGCAGCTGCGAATTGCGATAGATACAGCACCGATCTTCGCCAAGAACTCGGTGAAAATCTGTGGAAAATGTGGAAAGGGATATACTTTGCAGAAGTAGGAAACCGACAAATGCAAGAAGAAAGCAAACAACAAGGTAATCTTCGAATTATCGGATCATTCGGGACAAAGATCTGGGATGATGACGGTGTTGCGTGCGTTATCAAGTCGGAACTGATAAAAAAACTAACCGCATCTGACCAAAGCACTATAGACGTGATGAATGAGCTTTGCAGCGAAGAAGGTCAAACGCTGATCTTATCTCTACACTGCGATCTGCCTACACCGAAACAAGAAATCATTGAAAAAACTAAAATTGACATCGTACGCCTTAATGAGTTGTTACTGATGTTTACCGAAAACCGCATTATTGAATACGTTGCGGACAATCACGTTCCTGACCGTGGATACCTAATCAGCGGACATTGCGGCATTGCGGCTTATATGATGTTGACAGCAATGTTTATACTAAACAAAAAGCCATATACCGTTTCACAGTTTCTTCAATAAGGGGCGTGCCCCGTCATTATAGGTTGCCATTTTGCCCTGTTTCGGCGAGACGTTTGCTCTACACAGGGCAAAAAATTCGGCTGCGGCAAAATTCTAAATCAGCCGGATAAATTCGGAACAAGCATGTTATAAAGCTTTAATGTGCTTTTATAGCGTTGTTCTTCGCTCTGCGAATTAGATGTTATGGCAATATATTTATTGCCATTGATATCAAAAACAGCAACAAGACATTTGCCTGCCAAAAGCGTTGAGCCTGTTTTCATTCCAATGCAGTTTTCGCAAAAATACGGACTTTCGGGATTTAAAAGTGCATTGGTATTTGTCCAAGTTATGTTTTCACCCGATTCAAAAACGACATTTTCGCTATATTTTGAAACAATTTCGCAGATCAAGTCGATTTTCAACGCATTCGCCGCAACAATTGCAAGGTCGCTGACAGTTGTATACTGATTTTCATCGTCCCATCCATCAGGATTCACAAAATGGCTATTATTCATTCCAAGTTTATTCGCATATTCATTCATCAGCGAAACAAACATTTCAACAGCTTGTGAATCATCAAGCGAAAGATCGCCGGAAACCGTGCGTGCAACATTTACCGCAACGGTATACGCCGCATCATTGCCCGATTTCATAAGCATTCCCGTCAAAAGGTTATCGAGCGTGAGCGACTGACCCTGACTTATCATGCAAAGGCTTGAACCGCTGTTGACAAGGTTCAGCTCCGTACCGACAGTGAAAACAGCGTCTGCCGAAACATATTCGAGCGCCGTGCAAGCGGTAATCAGCTTGGTAAGGCTTGCGGGATAAATCCGTTCATTTGCTGATTTTTCATAAATTGCAGTGAGGTTTTCGGCACAGTAAAGCCCTTCATAGGGTGCTTGTTCATCAGGGTCGGTAACTACGGTTACAGCTGATGTTGTTGTGACAGCGGTTGTAGTTGTCATCGCCGTAGTAGTAGTTGCTGTTGTTGTAGAAACCGTGGTGACCGTTGTTGTTGATGTTGACAAAACGGACTGCTCTGAATACTGTGAAGTTGAAGAAATGTTGGGATTTTTAGGGCTTTGATCGCAGCCGCCGAGCAAAAGCACACCTATCAATACAGCCGCTGTCGTCATAATCTTAATTGATATTTTGTTCATATTTATAACCATGTCGCAGATGTCCATACGCTCCTTTTACAGTGATTTATGCCACGCAAATCACACCCAATATCGACATATTCAAAACGTTTATTTAATATATTGCACAAATTTTATTAACATTGCAACACAATGCCATTCTTGAACGGCAAATATCAAGAATGGCGTTTAAAATTATGTTATCCGAAATTTAAAGCTAATTTCTATGCTTTGCGGCGCTTGTGCTTGCGTATATTCAACACAGGAAGAATCGCCGCATAGACAACGAGCGCAGTGGCAACATTTATGCCTGATTTAATGGCGTTAAACGGTATAAATACAGGCAAAATCAGCTTTGCAACCGCCTTTGTCGTCATTCCCGTATACAGCGGCGTAAGAATCATATTCAGCGGCACCATAATCAAAATCATCATAATTCCACCGGCAATGCCGGCTGCAACAGTGCGAAAATTGAACTTTGATTTTTCGGCAATAAGACCGACGGTAACGCACATTGCGCCCGTTGAAAAAAAGTGCATTAAAATGCCGATTATGCCGCTTGCGGCGCTAAAGGTTACACCTTGCGCTATGCAAACAACAGCGGTAACAAGAATTGCCGAAGTAGGTCCGTATAAATACGCCGAAATCAAAATCGGAATATCCGCCGGGTCATATTCAAGATATTGTGCCTCGGGCAAAATCGGGATACGCACAAGAAAAACCATCACTATCGACAGTGCGGCAAGCATTCCCATTATGCAGAGCTTGGTTGTTTTATCATAAATATTCATATTGCGCTCCTTTGCAAAAAATAAATGCCTGCACAAAAATGCACAGGCAAACAAAGCTTAAAAATCAAAAGCTTAACCGTTTCTCTCCTCCGGACTATACCGTCGGTTTTGGAATTGCACCAAATCAGCCTTGCGGCTCGTGGACTTTACCACCGGTGGGGACTTTCACCCCGCCCTGAAACATTATATTCGGTTTTTATGCAATTTTATTCGGCGTCTTCGGTCAAAAACTCATCGCCGCCGAGGTCAAATTCAAGAAATTCACCGCAATTGGGGCACTCCATCGAACCGTCAAGCAAAATACTCTCGGTGATGCAGATAGTATCGTTGCAGGTAGGGCAGATAACTTCATAAAGCTCGTCCTCGGAAGATTCATCACCGTCATCAGCCGATTCAATTTCAACATCGGAAATATCGGCAATATCCGTCAAAGCGTCATCATCGGTCACGCCGTCAAACGAAGCAAGCTCAGCGGCAGCTTCCGCATCATTTTCAACATCAAAAGAAATATTCTCTTCCGATTCTTCCTGTGCAATATCGTCATCATCATCGCACTCATAAAAATCATTTTCAAGAGCGCCGAGATCCTGATCGATGTTGTCGCACAGCTCACCAAGCTCGCTTACCTCATCACGGATTTCCTCCATAGACAGTATAAGCTCACGCATAATGTCCGCCATCTGCTTGAGAACCTTGCCCTCTTTGGTGGTATTATCGATATCGAGGCCATCCATCAGCCCCTGAAGGTATGAAGCCTTTTCACTGAGTTTCATAGAAATGTCCTTCCTGCAAATACAATATAATTTTCAAAATTTCAAAAATCAGGCACGTTCCATATATTCGCCCGTTCTTGTATCGATACGGATTTTATCGCCGATTTCGATAAACAGCGGAACCTTAACCTCGGCACCTGTTTCGAGAATAGCGGGCTTTGTTGCATTGGTTGCGGTGTCGCCCTTAAAGCCGGGATCTGTTTCGGTAATTTCAAGTTCAACAAATGTGGGCGGCTCAACGCCGAAAACATTGCCCTTATAAGAAAGAAGCTTGCAGCTCATTCCTTCCTTGACAAACTTGAAATTGTCGCCGAGAACCGATGAATTTATCGGAATCTGGTCATAGGTTTCGGTATCCATAAAATAGTAAAGGTCACCGTCAGAGTAGCTGTATTCGGTATCCTTTCTCTCGATAAATGCTGTGGGAAATTTTTCCGTAGGGTTGAATGAGCGCTCAAGTACAGCGCCTGTGATAACATTCTTATATTTTGTTCTTACGAATGCAGCGCCTTTGCCGGGCTTAACGTGCTGAAACTCGACAACCTGAACAACGTTGCCGTCCATTTCAAATGTTACGCCGTTTCTGAAATCGCCTGCTGAAATCATAAAGATATACCTCCAAGTTTTATTACATAAGATTATTTTACTACAATTTCCGTCACATTGCAAGACCTAAACGGAAATTTTCATAAATATTTTAAATATAGCAAATTTGCTCAAATCACCGTCAACTTTTTGGGAAATGCGGTAAGATTATTACAGCCTGTCGGGGTGATTGCAACAAAATCTTCAATTCTCACACCGATTTTTGAGGGAATATATATGCCCGGCTCAACCGTTACAACATTGTTTTCGCGCAATATATATTCACTTTTCGGTGCGCAATTGGGCATTTCGTGAATTTCAAGCCCGACACCGTGCCCGAGAGAATGACCGAACATATCGCCAAAACCGGCATCTTCGATAATTTTTCGTGCGATATTGTCAAGCTCGGCACTGCAAACGCCTGCGGCTGCGGTTTTGAGTGCCGCTGACTGTGCACTCAGCACAACCTCATAAATTTCCTTAAATGCCGAGCATACGGCACCGTAAAAAAACGTTCTTGTCATATCGCTGTGATAGCCGTCGTATACGGCGCCGAAATCAACAAGAACAGCATCGCCCTTTTTAAGTCGGTAATCGCTCGGCTCACCGTGCGGCTTTGATGTATTTGCGCCGAAAAGCGCAATCGTATCAAACGAAATGCTCTCTGCGCCCATTTTCAGCATGGTAAAGTCAAGCAGCATTGCGAACTCACGTTCACTCATACCCACGCAAAGCCTGCCCATAACGTCGTCAAGAGCACGCTCGGCAATCCCCTGCGCACGTGATATTGCGGCAAGCTCGGTTTTGTCCTTCACCGCACGCATATTCAGTATCAGGTCGGAAAGCTCGTTTCCGATATCAAGCACGCAATTCAGCCTTGTTTTATACGCATTCATATCAAAAAGACTCATGCTTTTCGATTCAACCGACATAATTTTCGCATTATGTTTTTTTATCAGCTCGTTTATCTGTGCAAACAAATCCTTTTGCTCAATAACCTCGCAGGATTTCACGCATTTTCGGGCATATTCGATATAGCGAAAATCGATTATCAGATATTGAGCGCTGCGAAAACACAAAACAACACCTGCCGATGATTTTATTCCGGTAAAATATCTTCTGTTGATATCCGATGTGATGATTGCTCCGTCGCTGTTTTTCGGAAGCAAATTTGCAAGCATTTTCATTCTCTGTATTGTCAAAAATTCTCACCTCTGCAATTTCAATAAACGGCTACCCCCGGCATTCAATGTGCCATTCGTTGGAGGTAAAGTGTAATCTGCTCCAAATGAGGCGGAAAACATCGCCGCTTTTATTTTAAAAATTTTTTCGGCAAAAACGGTTTTTCGCAAAAGCGTTTAAACTTAAAAAACGCCGTATTTTCAGGTTCTATCGGCTTTACATATATCATTCTGATGCCCGCAAGGTTTGCGCCGAGAACATCTGTAAAAATCTGGTCGCCGATAGCCGCCGTATATTCTCGCCCGAATCCCATTTTTTCCACGGCGTGTTTTATGCCTTTTGTCAGTGGCTTTGCACCGTTTGCGACAAATTCCAAATTCAGCATATCGGCAAAAGGCTTCACCCTATGCGGCTTATTGTTGGAAACGACAAGCATACCGATTCCGGCGCTTCGCACTTCATCAAGCCAGTGCAAAACACCTTCGGCAGGCTGCGGATTATCATGAGTTGTAAGCGTATTATCAATATCGAGCACAAGCGCCTTTATCCGCTCTCTTTTCAAAAAGGCAACGGGAATATCGGTCACTTTTTCAAACGCATAATCATATAAAAAAAGCATTTATTCCACTTCCCATAAAAATAACGAAAGCGGACATTTCTGTCCGCATTCACTTCGTTAAAATCAATATTTGCGCTTACGAGCAGCCTCGGATTTTTTCTTGCGCTTAACCGAGGGCTTTTCGTAATGTTCTCTCTTACGAACCTCAGCAATAACGCCATCTTTAGCACATGACCTCTTAAATCTCTTAAGAGCAGTATCCAAAGATTCGTTCTTTCCTACACGAACTTCCGCCATTTGTTTCCCTCCCTTTGAGCATGACAGAGGTTTTTACAGTCGCCGTTAAAAAACTACCGCCGTATTGCTGTCTTTATCTTGCCTATTTTCGGCATAGTTATTTTAACATATTGGCAAGTCTATGTCAAGTAAAAAAATCAATAAACAAAATTTTTGTTATTTTGCAACAAAATTCACAAGCTTATTCTGTACATAAATAACCTTAAATACATTTTTTCCCTCAAGAGCGGCAGCAACCTTTTCATCGGAAAGAGCGATTTTTTCAGCTTCTTCCTGAGCGCAATCGGCAGGCACGCACACCCTTGAGCGCAATTTTCCGCAAACTTGAACCGCAATTTCGACTGTTGCATCAACGCAAAGCGCCTCGTCAAATTCGGGCCAGCTTTGTTGATTGAGCACTCCCTCATATCCGCAAAGCTGATAAAGCTCTTCGGTGATGTGAGGTGCAAACGGATTGAGAAGCGTCAAAAGCGTTTTATATTCGGCTTTGTTGACTTTGCCGCACGCATAAATATCATTAACAAGGCTCATCATTGCGGCAATTGCCGTGTTGAACTTAAGCGATTCGACATCTTCGCTGACTTTTTTAATTGTCTTATGCATATTGGATTTAAGCTCATCGAAATAGTCATCGCCATCGCAGAGCATATCCTGCAAAGCCCAAACTCTTTCAAGAAATCTTCGGCAGCCCTTAACGCTGGAGGTAGACCACGGCGCGGTTTTTTCAAAATCGCCGATGAACATTTCATAAAGACGAAGCGTATCGGCACCGTACTCGGCAACGACATCATCGGGGTTGATTACATTTCCTCTGGATTTTGACATCTTTTCGCCGTTTTCGCCCAAAATAAAGCCGTGACTTGTCCTTCTCATATAAGGCTCGGACTGTGCGGTAACGCCGATATCATACAAGAACTTATGCCAAAATCTCGAATAAAGCAGATGCAGTGTTGTATGCTCCATACCGCCGTTATACCAATCAACGGGCATCCAATAATCAAGCGCTTCTTTTGAAGCAAGCTCATCATGATTATGCGGGTCGCAATATCGCAAAAAGTACCATGAAGAGCCTGCCCATTGCGGCATTGTGTCGGTTTCTCTCTTCGCCTTGCCGCCGCAGCGAGGGCAAGTTGTGTTGACAAATTCATCAATTGCGGCAAGCGGACTTTCGCCGTTGTCCGTCGGGATATAGCTTTCAACCTCGGGCAGCATTAAGGGAAGTTCGCTTTCATCAAGCGGAACATATCCGCATTTTTCACAGCAAACAATCGGAATAGGCTCGCCCCAATATCTCTGACGTGAGAAAACCCAATCACGCAATTTGTAATTGACCTTAGTTGTGCCTTTTTTGGTATCGGTAAGCCACTGAATTATCTTGACCTTGGCTTCTTCAACGGAAAGACCGTCAAGGAATCCGCTGTTTACCATAACGCCGGTTGCGCAGTCGGTAAAGGCTTCTTTTTCGACATTTCCGCCCTTTACAACTTCAATAATCGGCAGACCGAACACCTTGGCAAACTCCCAGTCACGTGTATCATGTGCGGGCACAGCCATAATAGCGCCCGTGCCGTAAGTCATAAGAACATAATCAGAGATAAAAATAGGAATTTCTCGGCCGTTTGTGGGATTTTTAGCATAAACTCCGCCGAGCTTTACGCCGGTTTTATCCTTGGCGATTTCGGTGCGCTCAAAATCCGATTTGCGTGCGCTTTTTTCCTGATATGCCCTGATTTCTTCCATATTTGTGAGCCTGTCGCTCCATTTTTCGATAATCGGATGCTCGGGGGAAATAACCATATAAGTTGCGCCGAAAAGCGTATCGGGACGTGTGGTATAAACAGTCAGCTTATCGCCGAGAGTTGTTTCAAACTCAACCTCTGCGCCGGTCGAACGACCGATCCAGTTAAGCTGAGTCGCCTTGATTTTGTCAAGATAATTGACAGAATCAAGGTCATCGATAAGGCGCTGAGCATACTCTGTGATTTTAAGCATCCACTGCGATTTAACCTTTCTTACAACCTCGCCGCCGCAACGCTCGCACACGCCGCCGACAACCTCTTCGTTTGCAAGAACGACCTTGCAGCTCGTGCACCAGTTTACAGCCATTTCTTTTTTATAGGCAAGTCCCTTTTTAAACAGCTGAAGAAAAATCCACTGCGTCCATTTAAAATATTCGGGGTCGGTCGTGTTGATTTCACGTGACCAATCGAACGAAAGTCCGAGCATTTGCAGCTGTGACTTAAATCGCTCAACATTATTTTTTGTAACGATTGCCGGATGGATTTTATTTTTTATCGCATAATTTTCAGTGGGCAGACCGAAAGCGTCCCATCCCATCGGAAAAAGCACGTTGTATCCCTGAAGCCGTCTTTTTCTGGAAACGATATCCATTGCGGTATACGGTCTGGGGTGACCTATATGCAAACCCTGACCGGACGGATACGGAAATTCAACCAAAGCATAAAACTTAGGCTTTGAATAATCCGTGCCAACCTTAAAGGTTTCGTTTTCCTTCCAATATTTCTGCCATTTTTTTTCGATGGCGCCGAAATCATACTTTTGCATTCTTTATCATTCCTTTTTAAAAATATATCTTAATTTTTATTTTCCGAAAATATCCGACCATTTGTTTGAAAAATGCTGCTTTATATCATTGTTGACAATAAGCAAAACAGCGCAGGCAACATCGATTGCCGCTTCGACAAGATAGAGAATATGCGAGGAAATATCGGAAAGATTCGTTTTCAGATGCTGTGCGACAACAAGCAGGCAAATCGCCGCTACGGCATAGTTTATGTACATAAGCCCTGTATAAAGCGCTGCGGCTTCGATGATTGCCAAAGCCAAATCGCCTATGGAAAACGACCCTGAAACCGCAATATTGACAAACGCTTTCAATATCAGATACACGCCGATTATGCACGCAAGCTTTCTTCCGTTTTCGTTATTTGTTTTCAAAATATTTACTCCTTATTAAGAAACTGTGAGATATCGACTTCCTCACCGTCAGCCCAAAGCCTTTCAAGCTGATAAAACTCACGCTGATCTTTGCAGAAAATGTGAACGACGATATCGGAATAATCAAGCACGACCCAGCCATCGGCACCGCTGCCCTCGCTCCGTGTGGGATTTTCACCCAAAAGTCCGAGCTTATAGTCTACCTCTTGCGAAAGCGATTTTGTATGCGTTGAGCTTGTTGCCCCCGCAATAACAAAATAATCCGCAATAATCGTCAAATCGGTGATTTTAATTACCCTGATATCCTCTGCTTTTTTGGAATCAAGCGCTCTTACGATATTTTTAAGTTTTTCTTCCATTGTCATAAAAAAGCACCCCTTATTTTTTCTGTAATACGGCTAATCTTCGTTCTTCTGACCGGGCGTTTCACCATCAAGAAGCTCTTGGAAATTATCTTCTGTATTTTCATACACGTTAATCGTATTGACAAGTTCAATCATTTCAAGGTCATAAGTTTCAACATCGCCCTGATATTTTCTGAAATGCTCGTTAAGCATTTTTGCGGTTTCTTCCTTGTGAACAGACCAAACGGAATATCCGTTGTTGGTGGTTGCCTCACCGGGAACCATATAAATCGAAACGTCCTCAAGCTCCATATTCGTGCCGATATAGATAAGGTCTTTAAATTCCTCAACGGTCATATCCGAAGTGCAATAGGTTGTCAATTCGGGCAGCAAATCATACATATCGGTCATTCCGATATCCTTTACTCTCGACAAAAACGCCGCCA
Source organism: uncultured Oscillospiraceae bacterium (assembly GCA_964490175.1). Classification (GTDB taxonomy): domain Bacteria; phylum Bacillota; class Clostridia; order Oscillospirales; family Ruminococcaceae; genus RGIG3077. Next base: position 17,053 of record CAZBAI010000005.1, read on the forward strand.
TAAACAAACGCTGCCATTTTTCACGTCCGATATCGCCCTCATAATAGCCGTGTCTGTATCTTACAAACCATTCGGACTGTTCGCCCGTAAGAGTCTGCTCGCCGGGATAAAGAATCCTGCTTGGGTCATAAGTTATCTGCTGCGGAACATTCATAGGGATTCCGCCGAGTGCGTCAACGATATCTTTAAAGCCTTCAAGGTCGCAGGTGATGTAGTGGTCAATCGGAAGCGCAAAATTCTTCGATATAACCTCAATCACACGGTTTACGGGCGTTAATTCCTTATTTCCGACAGAGTATACGCCGTTGATTTTACCCGTCACCGAACCGGCATATTCTTCACCGACAAACGTATCACGAGGAATTTGCAAAAGGCTTATAGAGCGTGTATCCTCACTGTCGGAAAGGTCAATCGAAGCAACAAGAATAACGTCGGTATTGGTTTTGTTTTCATCAAGACCCATAACCAAAATATTTATTTGGTGCGCTTTAAGATAGTTTATATCTCTGTCCTCCTCGGAAACAACATTACCGTCATCATCTTTAATTTCTTCCGTCGGACGTATGGACGGGTCGGAATAAAGCCCGTCTTTTTCGGTATCTTCAAACATTTTAAACTCATCACGGTATGACGGCAAAACAAGGGATATCGCCTCTTTGAATGTCAGCTCACGCTTGGTTGAAGTCATAAGATAAAATCCGGCGGCGATATTATATACCATAACACCGCAAATAAGCGCCGTAACGCCGAGAATTACCCATTGCTTTGTGCTGATTTTACGTCTTTTTTTCTTAACGGTGTTTTCTTCTTGCAAAGCATTTTCCTGCAAGGCAGTTTCGTCTAAATTCTTTTTTTTGCCAAATGACATTTTGCTGTTCCTTCCTTATTTTTGTTGTTCGCTTTTGTTCCTGTCCGAGCACATAAACACATATTGGTTATAAGCCTGCACACTGCAAACCGGCAAATAAACGCAGTTTTCAGAAACATTTGTAAGTGTGAACCTCAAAGCCTCACGCATTGCAAGCTGCAAATCGGAAAACGCAAGCTTTCTGATTCTGCCCACATCTTTGTATTTTCTATCGGCTGAAATCAAATCGGCAAGATATATTATTTCCTCAAGATGTGACATTTTTTCACGTGCAACGGTGTGGTACCTTATGGCATTGAGCATATCTTCATCGTCAATACCGTATTTCTTCGATACGTAATAAGCCCCTGCAACAGCGTGCCAAAGCGACTTTGAGCAAAGTTCTTCAAAACTGAGATGATAACCGCTTGAAAGCGCCATTTGCTTTTGCTGTTTAAACGGCATTTCCTTGCAAATGTCATGCAGCAAGCCGCAGGCATATGCCTTTTCGCAGCTTTCGCCGTATTTAAGCGCCAGTTCATATGCGCTTTGCGCAACATTGCAGCAGTGCTCATAACGCTTATGCGAAAGAATTTCAGAAAGCTCACTCTTAATCAAAGCGTAATCATACATCATAATTCACCTGCTCTTTAATGTACAGTGAATGTGCTTTTATATATTGTACTACTTTTTTCGGCAAATAGCAAGAAAAATCTTTCCCTAATTTTATAAAATACCTGATTTCGCTTGACGACATCGGCACACAAGTAGAGTGCGATATGATAATATTCCCGAATTTTCGCAGTTTTTCGGCACATTGCTCTAAATTTTCAATATCGTCACCATGCCTTGAAACAGCGCACAATGTTGCGTTTTCCAAAATTTTTTTATATTGATACCACTCGTCAAAGGTCGAAAGCATATCGCTTCCCACAAGAAGAAAAAGCTCATCTTGCGGATATTGTGTGCGAAAATACTCAACGGTTTCAACGCTGTAACTTTTGCCGCCTTTTTTAATTTCAAAATCGCTCACAAAAACATTTTTTAAATTTTCAGACGCAAGATTGCACATTTTCAGCCTATGCTCTGCCGATACATATTCGTGTGAGCTTTTGTGCGGCGCTATCGCAGTCGGCACAAGCATGAGCCTGTCAAGCGAAAAATCCGACATAGCGCACTTTATCAAATGAATATGCCCGTTATGAATCGGATTAAAGCTGCCGCCGAAAATTCCTATTCTTGCCATTACAGCTCAATAATCGGCTTTTCGTCACAGCGCTTATAAAGCACAAATTTACTGCCTATTACCTGAACGACCTCGGAATCCGTTCTTTGTGCAATTTCCTGCGCCGCCTCACGGGGTGTAAGCATGGCGCTTTCGAGAACACGCAATTTGATAAGCTCACGTGCTTTCAGTGCGTCGGCAACCTGCAACACCAATGCATCGCCGATTCCGCCCTTTCCTATTTGAAAAATCGTGTCATATGTCGAAGCCATGCCACGTAGCTTCGCTCTTTGTTTACTGCTAAGCATAAATTTCTCCTTTAATATCAGTCAAATAAAGCATTGACAAAATCTTTTGCATTAAATTTTTGCAAATCGTCGATTTTTTCACCCACGCCGATAAGCTTTACCGGAATATTCAGCTCGTTTCGTATGGTAATTACAATTCCGCCCTTTGCCGTTCCGTCAAGCTTGGTTAAAACAATTCCGCTGATATCGGCGGTTTCGCTGAAAAGCTTTGCCTGATTCACCGCATTTTGACCTGTTGTTGCATCAAGCACAAGCAATGTTTCAATATCGCAGCCGCTCGCCTGCTTTTGAATTATTCTGTTGATTTTTGCAAGCTCATCCATAAGATTTTTCTTATTATGAAGTCTGCCTGCGGTGTCGCATATCACAACATCGCACCCACGTGCCTTTGCGGCGGTCAGTGCGTCAAACACAACGCTTGCCGGATCCGAGCCTTCGCTGTGCTTAACAATATCAACACCCGCACGCTGAGTCCAAACCTCAAGCTGGTCGATTGCCGCCGCACGGAAAGTATCGGCGGCAGCCACCAAAACCTTTTTGTTTTGCCCGACAAGCTGTGATGAAAGCTTGCCGATTGTCGTTGTTTTGCCGGCTCCGTTCACGCCGATTACAAGAATAACCGACGGCGTTGTGCTAAGGCTAAGCTCCTCGTCCTCGCCGAGCATCTGCACAATAATATCTTTAATAAGCTCAATAATTTCTTTCGGGTCTGTAACGCCGGTTTCTTTGATTTTTTTTCGCAGTCTGTCGCATATTTCACATGAAGTCTGAACGCCGACATCGCTCATAATCAGCGTTTCCTCAAGCTCTTCAAAAAACTCATCATCAATTTTGGTGAATTTGTTGACCAGCCTTTCAATGCGTGAAATCATTGCATTTTTAGTTTTCAAAAGTCCGTTTTTCAGCCTTGAAAACAAGCCCATAAATTAAATCCCCTTTCGCTTATCAGTCAAAATCTTTTGAATTTTTAACGTCCTCCTGCGACATTTTCAAAAGGCGTGAAACACCGTCGCTTTGCATCGTCACACCGTACAGCGTGTCGGCAGAGTCCATTGCGCCGCGCTTGTGCGTTACTATAATAAACTGTGTCGTATCTGTAAAATTGCGCAAATACTGAGCATATTTAACAACGTTCACTTCATCAAGCGCGGCGTCTATCTCATCGAGAATGCAAAACGGCGACGGGCGCAATTTCAAAATCGCAAAATATATCGCTATGGCGACAAACGCCTGCTCACCGCCCGAAAATTGCATAAGATTTTTGAAAATTTTTCCCGGCGGTGCAACGATAATATCGATTCCCGATTCGAGAACGTCATCGGGATCAAGCAAAACAAGCTCTGCCTTGCCGCCGCCGAAAAGTTCGGTAAAAATCTTTTTAAAGTTTTCGTTTATGCACTCAAAGCTCTCGGAAAACTGCTTTTTCATATTTTCGGTCAAATCTTCGATAATATCCTCAAGCTGAGCTTTTGACCGTTCGACATCATCAAGCTGAGCGCCCAAAAACTCATATCTTTCCGAAACTTCTTTATATTCCTCAATGGCGTCGATATACACATGACCGAGCGCTTTCATTTTTGAGCTTACATCGGAAAGTTCTCTCTTTGCCGCCTGAATATCCTCGGGCACGCTTGCAATACTCATCGCTTCGGAATATGTAACCGAATAGCTCTCGTTCATGGCGGTGATGATGGAATCACGCTCTTTTTCATACGAAGAAAGCTTTGCGTCAAGCCCTGATTTATTTGAAGCAATCTGCTCACGCTGATCTTGCAATTCACGAATTTTCTTTTCGCTCGTGCGCATTGATGCCTCGGCGTTAAGCCTTTCCCTGCGCATTTCATCGATTTGACTTTCAATCAATCCGACCTTGCTTTCGGTATCTTCAGAGCCTTTTGCAAACTGCTCTGCCTGTACTTTTTTCTCGTCAATATCCTTGCGGCACTGTCTGATTTCGCCGTCAATCGAAGTTTTTGCAATGTCAAGCTCATCACCTTGACGGATTAAATTTTCAATCTCACGCTCTATCGCTTCAATATCCTTTGAAAGCTCTGCTTTTTTAACTCTTATATCGTTAAGCGAAGCCGACAGTTCCTCACGCTTTGACTTCAGCTCGTCACGGCGTTTTGCATCCTGCTCTTTGCACAGCTCATATCGGTCGATATCGTTTCGGCAATTTTCAAGCTCTGCCGATTTTTCTTTAACCGTAATTTGAAACTCGGATTTTGCCGCAATATTCTTCTCGATTTGCCGTTTAAGCTCATCATGCTTTTGGGTGTGCATTTCAAGATTTGCATCGATTCGTGCCAGCTCGGCGGCAAGTGCCGCTTTATCCTGCGCCAAAGCCTGCGCAAGATCTGTTTCGCCGCTAATATCAAAGCCGAGTTTGTCACATTCCATACGCAGCTTTGCGGTTTCATCAAAAAGGACATCTTTCTGTGCTGTCAAGCTATTCAGCTTTGCAGTCAAGTCATCGATTTCGTTGCGCCTTGAAAGCACCCCGCTTGAATTTTTTGAAGAACCGCCTGTAAATGAACCGCCCGCATTTATCACCTGACCGTCAAGCGTAACGATTTTAAAGCGATAATTATATTTTTTCGCAATAAGCGAAGCAGATTCCAAATCCTCGCAAATCACGGTTTTTCCGAGAAGATTTTTTATAATCTCCGAAAATTCGCCGTCGCACTGCGCAATATTTGAGGCAATGTCAATATATCCGTCTTCAAAATCAAGTCCGTTTTCCGACAATGACCGTCCCTTTATTGTGTTGACCGGAAGAAACGTTGCCCTGCCGGCATTTTTGCTTTGCAAAAACTTAATACAACGCTTTGCAATATTTTCATTTGCTACAACAATGTTGCCGATTGCCGCACCGAGTGCCGTTTCAATAGCCAATGCATATTCGCTTTTAACATTTATAAGCTGTGCGACAGAACCTTTAACTCCGCTCAGCTCCCCTGTTTTGGCGGCTTTAAGCACCGCACGAACGCTCCCTGCGAATCCCTCAAAGCTGTTTTCCAAATCGGAAAGGATTTTTACTTTTTGCTGTTTTGCCGTAATGTCGGACTGCATTTTTTCAAGCTCGGATTTCTTCGCTTTTCGCTTTGAATCCTTAATTTCAAACAGCTTTTTATATCCGTTTGCTTTGTTTGTATGCTCGGCGATTTCTTCTTCGATATTTTCAATCGCTTTCACATTGTCAAGCCTTACAACTTTACACCTTTCGTATTCATCGGAAAGGGCAACAACATCGCCGTTAAGGTCGGATATTGTATCTTCTAAGCTTAAAAGCGAAACTTTGGCGGCATCGACCCTTGCCGTCAGCTCGCTGCGCATAATATACAGCGAATTGAGCTTTGCATCACTCTCACCGAAACTGGTGCCTGCCTCCATTTCCAAAGCGCCAATCAAATCAAACTCATCAAGCGCTTTGTTATATTCGGAATCGCAGGTATCATTTCGTTTTTTCATCTGCGCAAGTTCTGTCTTTTTGTTTTCAACCGCCTGCAATAAAATGTCCTTAGAAGCAAGCTCACTGCGTTTTTTTTCAATCAGCTCTTGAATTTTTTTCTCAATAAGCTCAACATCATGTTCGCAAATTGCAATCTGCGTTGCAAGCTTTGCGTTATTTTCGCGCAATTGCGTTATTTCACGGCGCTGCAAATCAATATTTGCGGAAAGCATTTCATTTTTTTCTCGATATTGCAATACCGCTTCATCAGTCCTTGCAATATCGGCGCAAAGATTGTCATATTCTGTAACAAGCACAAGACGTGTTTCATTGGTTTTTTGAATCAAATCGGCGATTTCACGCAATTTTTCAAGCCAAACCGAAAGCTCAAGCTCTTTTTTTCTGTCACGAAGAACAAGATATTTCTCTGCCTTTTCCGCCTGTATTTTCAGCGGGCCGACCCGCTCGGAAAGCTCGTTAAGGCTGTCTTTAAGGCGCAGAAAATGCACCTGCGTCTGCTCTAACTTGTGCACGGCTTCTTTCTTTCTGTGACGAAATTTTGAAATGCCTGCGGCTTCTTCAAAAATTTCACGCCTGTCGGTGCTTTTTGCGCCGATAATCTCGGCGATTCTACCCTGACCTATAATGGAATAGCCGTTTTTTCCAAGCCCGGTATCCATAAACAGCTCGTTTACGTCTTTCAAGCGCACCGATTTGGCGTTTATAAGATATTCGCTTTCGCCGCTTCGATAAAGCTTTCTTGTAACTCTAACCTCATCGGAATCATAGGCAAGAGTGCTCGAAGAGTTGTCAATACACAGCGTTACCTCGGCAAAGCCGACCGATTTCCTGCTCTGCGTGCCGGAAAAAATAACATCTTCCATTTTTGTTCCCCGAAGATTTTTCATCGACTGTTCGCCGAGAACCCAACTTACGGCATCGCCTATATTGCTTTTTCCGCTTCCGTTAGGGCCTACAACCGCCGTCAATCCGCTGTCAAAATCCAACACGATTTTATCGGGAAAGGATTTAAAGCCCCTTATTTCAAGTGATTTTAAGTACATTCAATATCCGTTTCTCATTAAATTTTACGGCATTCACCGCAATTCACATCACCGTTTTGCTTAACGCACAGCTCAATACCGTGATTTGCAAAATATTCAACATTTGATTTAAGGTGACCCAAAGCTTTTGAAATATCATGCGGATTCACCTCTATACAGACCTTTTTTTCGTTTGAATCGCCGACAATCGCACCGATTTTCGTTCTGAATATCCTGCTTTCGCAAATTTCACGAAATGCAGGGTGATAAAATCCCGCAACAAGGTCGCTTTCAACGGTTTCGCTTGCGTGCAGTCCGCATTTGATAACCTTTATTCCGTGCTTTTCAAATTCAACAAGCATCAAAGCGCAGATATCGACCGCCGTTTGAAAATCAAAAAGCTTATATTCACCGCTTTCGTAAAGCTGCGCAAGGTGCGTTCCCTTTAAAACCGCAACCGGATAAATCCGCACGGTATCCGGTAAAAGCGCAATGACCTTTTTCATATTTTCAAGCTCGATTTCTATCGTGCTTTTATAAAGACCGACCATCAGCTGCAATCCAAGCTCAAAGCCATACCATTTTATCATATCGCACGCATCGCTTATGCATTTTGCGTTATGACCGCGAAGATTTGCCGCCAAAACCCTGTCATCAAGGCTTTGTGCGCCAAGCTCAATTGCGGTAACGTTATACGCCATGAGCAAAGTTAAAATTTCTTCGTTTATGCAGTCGGGTCTGGTCGAAATGCGAATGCCCGAAAATTTACCGTTGCCGACATATTTTGAAGCCGCCGCCAAAAGGCTTGTCATATAATTACGCTCAATTGCGGTGAACGAGCCGCCGAAAAACGCAATTTCCGTATTTTTCAGAGCTTTACACTGTGCTAAAGCGTCGGCGCAGATTTTTTCGACATCCTCCGGTGTAACAATGTTTTCAACCGAGCTTATTGTTTTTTGGTTGCAAAATGCGCAAAGCCGATTACAGCCCAAATGCGGCACAAATATCGAAATATTGCTATGCTTCATAGCCCATAAGCTCCAGCGCTTCCTTTGCGGCATTTTGTTCGGCTTGCTTTTTGCTCTTTCCCGAACCTTTGCCTATAACGTTTGAATTAAGCCTTACTTCTACAATAAATACCTTGTTATGGTCGGGACCTTGCGAACCTACAAGCGTATATTCAATTCGCTCTTCCGGATTTTGCTGAATAATCTCCTGCAAAATCGTTTTATAATCCGAAAATGAGGATTTTTTCGCATTGTCCAAATCATCGGGAATAAATCCCATAATAAAATCTTCGGCAACGCTCATTCCGCCGTCAAGATACAAAGCGGCAATAACCGCCTCAAACGCATCGGCAAGAATCGACGGGCGTGTTCTGCCGCCGCTTGCGGCTTCACCCTTACCCAAAAACAGAAAATCGCCCAAATTTATTTTCAAAGCAAACCCGTAAAGTGATTTTTCACACACAAGCGATGCCCTGATTTTGGTCAGCTCACCCTCGGGAAGATGCGAAAAATGTTTAAACAGATACTTTGAAACAACGATTGAAAGCACGCTGTCGCCCAAAAATTCAAGCCTTTCGTTGCTTTGGCGCAGTGTTTTGCTTTCGTTTGCATATGATGAGTGCGAAAGTGCCGTTTCCATCAAGCTTTTGTCGGCAAACTCATATCCTATTGCTTTTTCAAAATCATTCATTATCGGTCATTTCCTCAATATATTCCTTGATATTCCCCACAACGTCGGAGGCAACACAATCTCTCGCCTGCCTGATTGCATTAAAAATCGCCTTTGCATCCGAACTGCCGTGAGCCTTTATAATCGGCTTTGAAGCGCCCGCAAATACAGCGCCGCCGTATTCTTTATAATCCATTCTGCGTTTAAGCGCCTTAATTTTACCGTAAATCAAAAGTGCGCTCAGCTTTGAAACAACTCCGCCGCCAAACAAATCTTTAAGCTCGTTTGATATAAACTTGCCCATGCCCTCATAAAGCTTTAGTGCAACATTGCCCGTAAAGCCGTCGGTAACGGCGACATCGCATTTGCCCAGCGGAAGATATCTCGCCTCGATATTTCCCACAAAATTTATGTTTGCCTGCGAAAGCAGCTTATAGGCTTCGATTTCCAGCTCTCTGCCCTTTGTTTCCTCCGAGCCGTTGTTTATCAATGCGACCCTCGGGTTTTCGATATTGAGCACGTTTTTTGCATAGCAAGTGCCCATAATCGCAAACTGCACAAGCATTTGCGCCCTGCACTCGGTATTTGCGCCTGCGTCAAGCAAAACCAGCGGGCCGTTTGTTGCCGGCAATATCGGCATCAAGGCACAGCGCTTTATACCTTTAAGCCTTTTGGCGATAAAAGTCGCTCCTACAAGCAGTGCGCCCGTGCTTCCGGCACTGACAAATGCGTCACCCTCGCCTTTTTTCAAAGCGTTGATTCCGACATATATTGACGTGTCCTTACCTTCGCGCAAGAGCTTTTGCGGCTCGGTATGCATATCAAAAGCCTTTGAAGCGTGCATAATCTCAAGCTTTTCAAGCGAAATTCCGTTTTTTTCGGCGCTTTGCTTTATTGCGGTTTCATCGCCGCAAAGAACGATATCTACCCCAAGCTTATCATGCGCCATGACAGCGCCTTTTAAAACTTCATCCGGTGCATGGTCGCCGCCGAATGCATCAACAATAATCCTCATTAAATGTCCCTTTTCAAATGCCCACAGCGTTCAATTTCCAATTGTAAAGCTTCGATTGAGCGCTGTGCAAGCATCATATATTTTTTCTTTTTATCCCGTATATTTTCTTCCAAAGGCGGCAAAATTCCCATATTTGCGCCCATTGGCTGAAAATCCGCAACGCTTTCACAGCTTATATATCCGCACAAAGCGCCTATCATACCGACCTTTGGACAGCGCAGCGGCGCAAGTTGCAGTTTTCTTCGTGCCATTGCAATTCCGGCTATTATGCCCGAAGCGGCTGATTCCATATATCCCTCAACGCCGGTAATCTGTCCGGCAAAATAGATATTTTGATTATTTTTCATCGAAAAATCGGAATTAAGTAATCTCGGAGAATCTATAAAAGAATTGCGGTGCATAACGCCGTATCTGAAAAAATCGGCGTTTTCAAGTCCGGGAATCAGCGAAAACACACGTTTTTGCTCGCCGAATTTCAAATTTGTCTGAAATCCGACAAGATTAAACATTGTGCCGTTTTCATCCTCACGCCGAAGCTGCACAACGGCATACGGACGTTTGCCCGTGCGCTTGTCGATAAGTCCCACAGGTTTTAGCGGCCCGAAGCGCATTGTATCTTCACCGCGCTTTGCAAGCCTTTCAATCGGCATACATCCCTCATAAACCTTATAGCCGTCGCTTTTTTCAAAATCCTTTAATTGCGCCGTTTGAGCGTTTATCAGCTCGTTGTAAAAGCGCAGATATTCTTCCTTGTTCATAGGGCAGTTGATATAATCGCTCTCTCCCCTATCATAGCGTGAAGCAAAGAAAACCTTATCCGTATCAAGACTTTCATAGCTGACTATCGGTGCGGCGGCATCATAAAAGCTAAGGCTGCCGTTACATATCGACTTTATATCCTGCGCCAACGCTTCGGAAGTTAAAGGACCTGTCGCTATAATCACATCGCCGTCGGGTATTGAATTGACCTCTTCGGATATAAAAGTGATTTTCGGATTGTTTTTGATTTTTTCCGTAATTTGGGCAGAAAATTTTTCTCTGTCAACAGCCAGCGCTCCGCCTGCGGCAACCGCACAGCGCTTAGCGCACGGCACAGTCAGTGAACCGAGCATTTCCATTTCGGCTTTCAAAAGCCCTGCGGCAGAATCAAGCCTTGAAGCTTTCAGCGAATTTGAACACACCAGCTCGGCAAAATTTTCATTTTTATGTGCAGGCGAAAATTTCTTCGGCTTCATGTCATAAAGCTCGACTTCAAGCCCATATTGTGCAAGCTGCCAAGCCGCCTCGCATCCTGCAAGTCCGGCGCCGATAACCTTAATCATTGGCGTTAAGCGGCCTTTCAAATCCGCATTCGGCAGTTTCGCAAATCAGCTTGCCCGATTTTCCGCCCTTTTTGAACAAAGTTTTTCCGCATCTCGGGCATTTTTCGGCAGTCGGTGTATACCACGAAAGAAAATTACACTCCGGATACCCCTCGCAGCCGTAGAAACTTCTGCCCTTTTTGCTCTTTTTCAAAAGCAGCTTTTTGCCGCACACAGGGCACGACCCTTCTGCCTGATGAACGATTTTTTTGGTGAATTTACATTCAGGGAAACCCGGGCACGCCAAAAACTTGCCGAACCTGCCGATTTTTATAACAAGATTACGTCCGCAAAGCTCACATTTCTCGTCGGTTTCCTCATCGGGAACCTTAACCCTTACGCCGTCAAGGTCGGTTTCCGCTTTTTTAAGCGTTTTTTCAAAATCATCATAAAACACTTTCAAAGCGTCAACCCATTCCATATCGCCGTTTTCAACGCTGTCAAGGTCTTTTTCCATTTTCGCCGTAAATTTAGCATCGACAATATGCTTAAAATGGTCTTTCATAAGCTGCGTTGTTACTTCGCCCAATGCCGTAGGTTTCAGCGCTTTGCCGTCACGCTCGACATACATTCTCGAAATAATCGTGCTTATCGTAGGCGCATAGGTCGAAGGTCTGCCGATTCCGTTTTCCTCCATCGCCTTTACAAGCGAATGCTCGGTATATCTCGACGGCGGCTGTGTAAAGTGTTGGTTTCCGCCGATTGACTTTACTTTGCAGATATCGCCGCTTTCCAGCTCGGGCAAAAAGTTTTTCTCTTTGGTTTCACCGTCAACGGCAGCCTCATACAATACTGTAAAGCCGTCAAACTTAACAGCATATCCGCTTGCTCTGAACATATATTCGCCGGCATTGATATCGGCAGATGTCGTATTGTGAACCGCATTTGCCATTTGGCTTGCGATAAATCTTTCCCAAATGAGCTTATAAAGCTTATATTGCTCAGATGAAAGGCTTGATTTCACACGCTCCGGCGTAAGCTCGGGAAGCGACGGTCTGATAGCCTCGTGAGCGTCCTGAACGTTTTTCTTGGTTTTGTAAACACGTCTTGAGGGCGGCAGATACTGCTTTGAATAATTTTCAAGAATATATTTTTCCGCAGCTAAAGCGGCTTCGTCCGAGATTCGCAAACTGTCGGTTCTCATATATGTTATAAGACCGACAGCACCCATTCCTTCAACTTCAACGCCCTCGTAAAGCTCCTGCGCAATGCGCATTGTGCGCTTAACCTGAAACCCGAGGCGAATCGACGCTTCCTGCTGCAAGGTCGAAGTGATAAACGGCGGCGCCGGTGATTTTCTCGCAGTGCCTTTCTTAACGTTGCCGACAATAAACTTTTCGTTTTCAAGTGCGCTCAAAACGGCATCGGCTTCTTCTTTTGAGTTTATTTCAAGTTTTTCGTTGTTTTTGCCGTAAAATTTTGCGTCAAACTGTTTTCTCGAAGAAGGTGCGGTAAGCTTGGCTTCAATCGTCCAATATTCCTGCGAAACAAAATTATTTCGCTCAATTTCCCTATCTACAACAAGCCTTACGGCAACCGACTGCACTCTTCCCGCCGAAAGACCTCGCCTTACCTTTTTCCACAAAAACGGACTCAGCTTATATCCGACAATTCTGTCAAGAAGCCGCCGTGCCTGCTGTGCGTTTACAAGGTCAAGGTCAAGCTTTCTGGGATTTGCCATGCCGTTTTTGATTCCGCTTTGCGTAATTTCGTTAAAAGTAACACGGTTATCCTCATCAAGATCCAGATTTAAAATCTGTGCAATGTGCCATGAAATCGCCTCGCCCTCACGGTCAGGGTCGGTTGCGAGATAAACCCTGTCACACTTTTTCGCACAGGATTTAAGCTCCTTTATAACGTCCTCTTTGCCGGGCATATCAACATATTTCGGCTCAAAATTTTTATCAAAATCAATACTCATTTTTGATTTTTGAAGGTCACGAACGTGACCCTTTGAGGATACCACCTCATAGCCGCTGCCAAGATATTTTTTTATCGTCTTTACCTTGGTAGGCGACTCTACTATAATCAAATCAGACATTTTGTCCTCCGTATTTTCTATCATTAAAGTGTTTGGCTTATGCCGTAAACATTGCCGGCTTTGCTTTCGACAATGCCCGCAATTTCAAGCTCGGTTAAAATCAGAAACAGCCTTGCAGTTTCGATTCCGGTTTCAAAGCTAATTTCATCAACAATCATATCACGCTGTTTAAGCAATTTCACAATAGCGCTTGAATCTTCGTCAAGCCCGTCAATATCGGGAAAATCCGGCGCTTCTTTGTGCCTTTGGGCGTCTTTTTCGGCATTATCGCTTTTTGCGGTATTTATATTTTCCGTATTTATATTTTTGTCGATGTTTAAAGACTTTGCTGTATTCAACGGTATCTTACTCAAATCCGGCACCGAATATTCCTCTAAAATATCCGCATACGAAAATGCGGCAATTGCACCGCTTTTCAAAAGCTTTATATTTCCGCCGTAATCCTTGTCGAAAATATCATGCGGCGGAACGCAGAAAACATCACGTCCCTGCTCGGCGGCAAGATTTGCCGTAACAAGCGAACCGCTGTTTTCGCCCGCCTGAATAACAAGGCTTGAAGCGCACATACCGGAAATAATACGGTTTCTATGTGGAAAGCACCATGCTTCCGGCGGTGACTGCGGTATAAATTCACTTACAATAAGCCCACGCTTTATAAATTTTTCTCTGAAATTAAAATTCTCTTTCGGATAAGGGTAATCCAATCCGCAGCCGATTACGGCAATTGAAAACCCACCTGCTTTAAGCGCCGAAGTGTGCGATACCGAATCAATTCCCAAAGCAAATCCGCTGACAATAACATATTTGTTTAATGCAAGTGAGCTGCAAAAGCTCTTTGCAACTTCAACGCTGTATTTTGAGGGTTTTCTCGTTCCGACAACCGCAATTTTCCTTTCCTTTGACAAAAGCTCGGTTCTGCCGTAGCAGTAAAGCACAAGCGGCGGATTATAAATCTGGCAAAGCGATTGCGGATAAAGATCATCATAATAGGCTATAATTTCATATCCTTTATTGCGGCAATGCTCTATCACGGCGTGTGCCGATGAAAGCTCGGTTTCGGCAAGACGTTTTTCTTCCCTGGCGTCAAATCCTTTGAGAGTGCCGTTGCAATGCGCTTTATAAATATTCTCACAACCGCCGTATTCATCGATAATCTGCCAAAGCTTCGGCTTGCATGAGCGAAGCGCCATGGACAACCAAACGTCATAAACAATTTTTTCGTTATCAAGCATCTTGCCCGTCCTTTCCGCACAGCTCATAAAGCATAATTCCGGCAGCCATTGCGGCATTGAGCGATTCAATCGTACCGTTCATACGAATTGTCAGCGCATCATCGCATTTTTCTATAACAGAGCTTTCAAGCCCGTTTCCCTCGTTTCCGATAAGCACGCAGGCTTTTTGAGGAAATTTAAATTTCGAAACATCGGCTGCCGAATTATCGGGCACTGCGGCATATGTGCAAACACCGTTATCACCAAGGGTTTTAAGCATTGCCTTAGGGTCTTTGTCCAAAATAAAATTCACCCTGAAAATCGAGCCCATTGTGGCTCGCACGCTTTTCGGCGAATAAACATCGCAGCAGTTTGAAAGAATCACCCCATCGGCGCCGAGTGCATCGGCACTGCGCATTATCATGCCGAGATTGCCGTTATCCTGTATATCGCACAGCATCAGATATTTTCCGTTTTTTGCCGAAAAATCTATATGATTATCAAGCATTTCGCAAACCGCAAAAGCGCCCTGCGGAGTTTGCGTTTGCGATATTTTTTCGCAAATATTTTGCGGAATTTCAAAAACGGGAACGCCGTCAAAATCATGCGCTGTCATTTCGGAAAGAGCCTTTTGCGTTGCAAGAACATACTTAATGGGTGCGCCGTTTCGGGCGGCGTCGGAAACAAGCCTTATTCCTTCCAACACAAAAAGCCCCTCACACATTCGCTGTTTTTTCGCCTTTGCCAAGGCGCAAAACTGCTTGATTCGGGGATTATCCTTTGATTGAATTGTGCCTGCGCACTTAAAGCCGTTGCTCATTCTTTTTAACAAAAACCGTTTTTGCAAATTATTGCAAACGCCGATTTCCTTTCATCAATAAAAACAGTGAAAAAAGCGTTTATGCCTTCCCGACATATATCGAAAAGGCATTTTAAAGCATAATTATTTAAGAGCCGCCTTAGCCTGCTCGGCGATTGCCGCAAAACCGGCAGCGTCGTTAATGGCAATTTCGGAAAGCATTTTTCTGTTAAGCGTAATGCCTGCCTTTTTAACGCCGTTCATAAATGTCGAATAATTCATACCGTTGATTTTAGCCGCAGCGGAGATTCTGGTAATCCAAAGTCTTCTGAAATCTCTCTTCTTGTGCTTACGTCCGATATATGCATAATTGCCGCTCTTCATAACAGCCTGCTTGGCCATCTTGAAGTGCTTGCTCTTTGAGCCCCAATAGCCCTTAGCTTGTTTTAAGATTTTATTTCTTCTCTTTTTGGTCATCATTGCGCCCTTAATACGAGCCATAATGTATTACCTCCTTTATGTTTAGTCGATTATTTGTAAGGAATAAGCTTCTTTACTGTGGGCGCATTTGCGTCGCCTGCAAAGCCTGCAACTCTTGCGATTCTTTTACGCTTGGTATCCTTCTGCGTAAGTCTGTGCCTTTTGTTTGTGTGCTGGTACTTAACTTTTCCGTTCTTTGTAACGATAAAGCGCTTCTTAGCACCGGAATGTGACTTTACTTTAACCTTAGCCATTATTATTCCTCCTTGGTAATTTATTGTTTTTTGGGAACAACAAACATTACAATGCTGCGTCCCTCCATTTTGGCAGGCTTATCGACCGTGCCCGCTTCTGCGCAGGCTTCTTTAAAGCGTTCAAGCAATTCTTCTCCCAAATGGGGATGAGCAATCGCACGCTTGCGGAACCTCACGGAAACCTTGATCTTATCACCCGACTTCAAAAACTTGATTGCCTGATTGACCTTTGTGTTAAAATCGTTGGTATCGATAGTGGAAAACATTCTGATTTCCTTTATTTCGACAACCTTTTGATTTTTTCTGGCTTCCTTTTCACGCTTTGCTTTTTCAAAGCAAAATTTTCCGTAATCCATAATCTTGCAGACCGGCGGGGTTGCCATCGGAGCAATCTTGACAAGGTCAAGATCCTTTTCTTCTGCAAGTGCCAAAGCACGGCTTGCGGACATTATCCCGAGCTGTTCGCCGTCGGGACCGACAACACGCAATTCCCTGTCACGGATTTCTTCGTTGATTTGAAGCTCCTTGTTGCTGTCTTTTACGCTGCTTATGTTAAAGCACCTCCGGTTGATAAATTTTCGGCAAAAATCTGCCGCAAATGCCAAAACGGGTGCAGAACGCAAATTCCGCACCCGTACAAAATCAAAATAATATATAAATCATTTTGCATAAAGGTATTAACCGTTGCCGGACAAAATAGCTGCGACGGTGAGAACGGAACTGTTCTGCTTTGTTTTACTCTGTATAGTATAAACCTGTTTTTCTTTTTTGTCAAGCACTTTTTTTAAAAAAATCAAATTTTCACTGTCTGCGGTAAAATGCCCACTTCGTTTTCAAGTTTTTTGAGCATTTTGTTCAAATATTCAAGCTTAAAAACCGTCTGCGGCGACAAAAAGCATTCGGCAATTTCGGCTTCGCTGTGCGAAAGTTCTCCGCTGCCGTGAAGAATATCGAAAAATTCATTCAAAACACTGTGTCTTTTCAGCAAATAAGCCGCCTTGCACCGCCCTTTTTCCGTCAAATATACCGTATTGCGCCCCTCACGCAATACAAGTCCCGCTTCAACCAGCTCCTGCAATGCGTTTTTAAGCGCCGTTTCCGATACTTTAAGCTTTTTCACAAGCTCTGCGACCTTGATCCTTTCGTTTTCCTCAATATACATTTTGTATATCATCTCAAGGCATTTTTCACGAAAAACGTTTTCCTTTTTGATATTCCTATCTCGCTGTATACAGCAGTTTTCGGCAAATAAATCCTCTGCCATGCAATCTCCGTCCCTTCGCAATATAACTGACTGAAATCCTCTGCGGCATTTTGCATTTGCACTGCATTTGCAAAAAGCGCTTTGTGTAAGATTTTAACTTTAACCAATCACCTTAGGTGCGCATTCACATTATATCAGTAACCGCATGGCGGATTTTGTCATATATTAGCTTTGAGAAAACATTTTTAAGCTTTGCGCAAACGCATTTTAAATCACGCAAAAAAGGAGAAGCCCGAAAAATATGAAGCATTCAAATCAGATTCCGCTTTGCCGGCTTGATATCGGAGAATGCGGCGAAATCACCGCAGTTTGCATTGAAAACGAAAAATGCAGACGCCTAACGCAGCTCGGCGTTATCGAGGGCAGTACAATAAGCAAGGTACTGTGCAGTCCGCTCGGCGACCCGTGTGCATATTTTGTGCACGGAAGCCTTATCGCCATAAGAAAAAACGATGCGCAAAAAATTTTTGTGCGCTTACATACAAACGGAGAACAAATATGAACGAAACGATAGCTCTTGTCGGCAACCCGAATGTCGGAAAATCCACAGTTTTCAACGCATTAACGGGTCTTAATCAGCACACGGGGAATTGGACGGGAAAAACCGTCGGAAAAGCTGTGGGCACTTTTTTACACAATAACAGCAGATATCGGATTACGGATTTGCCGGGAGCATATTCGTTGAAACCGCAATCATTTGAAGAAGAAGTAACTCGTGATTACATCATTTTCGGCAAATATTCAAAGGCCGTTCTCGTTGCGGATTCAACCAATCTCAGGCGTAGTTTGATACTGATTTTGCAGGTGCTTGAATTTACCCCAAACGCCGTTATATGTTTGAATTTGTGCGATGAAGCGGCAAAAAAGGGCATTGTTACCGATATTGACGAATTAAGTCTTCAGCTGTGCTGCCCCATTGTGCCGACAAGTGCGAAAAAGAAACGCAAAAACGGTCTTGATTCACTTAAAGAAGCCATCTTCGGCGATATCATAAAATATTCAAAAAAAATCGACTACGGCGAAAAAATCGAAAAAGGCGTGGATATGCTTGAAGATTCATGCAAGCTTTTGTGCCCGAATATGCCCTCGCGATTTCTTGCGCTTCGCCTTTTGGAAAACGATGAGGGCTTTTTGCAAAAGCTTTGCAAAGAATATTGTCCGCAAGCACATGAGCTTTTGCAAAAAGCCGAGCTTGTGCGCAATGATATCGGACTTAAATTTGCTGAGATAGGCCATATAATCAACAACGCCGTGATAGAAAGAGCCGAGGAAATCGCAAAAATTTGCAGCAAAGTGCCGCCGAAAGCGCACTCAATCGACAGAAAGCTCGATTATATTTTCACATCAAAACAAACGGGAATCCCGATAATGCTGATAATGCTGCTTTTTATATTTTGGCTGACCGTATTCGGGGCAAACTACCCCTCAAAACTTTTGTCCGATTTATTCACCCATATTATATCCGCCGTGCAAAAGTCATTTGAAAACGCAAATATAAATCCTTATTTTTCTTCGTTTATATGCGACGGAATACTGTCCGTAATCGGACGTATCGTTTCGGTAATGCTGCCGCCCATGGCGATTTTCTTTCCGCTTTTCACTATTTGGGAGGACTTCGGCTATCTGCCGAGAGTTGCTTTCAATCTTGACAGAGCTTTTCAAAAAGCCGGCGTCAGCGGCAAGCAAAGCCTGACAATGTGCATGGGGCTTGGGTGCAATGCCTGCGGAATAACCAACTGCCGCATTATAGATTCTCGGCGTGAACGCTCAATCGCCGTAATGACAAACGCTTTTATACCGTGCAACGGCAAGTTTCCGACCATAATCGCAATTGTAACAATGTTTTTCACAAGCGCAGGCGCAGGCAAATTCACTTCAAGTATTATTCAGGCGCTGGCGCTGACCGGTGTGCTGATATTAGGCGTGCTTTGCACTCTTTTATGCTCAAAACTGCTTTCAAAAACCGTATATAAAGGAAAAAGCGAAAGCTTTGCCCTTGAACTGCCGCCCTACCGCACGCCGCAGGCAATAACGGTAATAGTCCGCTCAATACTCGACCGCACCGTATTTGTACTGCTAAGGGCGCTGTGCGCCGCCGCACCCGCAGGAGCAATCATTTGGATTTTTGCCAATGTAAATATCGGCGATGCGAGCTTGCTCACGGCGGTTTCGCAATTTCTCGACCCTTTCGCATCGTTTTTCGGGCTTGACGGAGTAATACTTTTAGGCTTTATATTGGGATTTCCCGCAAACGAAATCGTTTTGCCGATAATCATAATGGCATATACCTGCAACGGCACGCTGACCGAATTTTCCGACCTTGGCGCACTCAGGTCGCTTCTTTGCGAAAACGGCTGGAACACCTTGACCGCAATGTGCACAATAATCTTTTCGCTGCTGCATTTTCCGTGCGCAACCTCGTGCATAACCGTTTTTAAAGAAACACGCAGTATTAAACAAACCTTAGGCGCAATGCTTTTGCCCACACTGTTCGGTCTGTGCATATGCGCAATTTTATCTCACACAATTTGCATGATTGCATAAAACCCGAACATTAAAACAAACGCCTGATTTGCAATGCAAAAATGCAATCGGGCGATTTTTGTTTTTTTGAGCTAAAGCACTATTTCCATGCATCTTTTTTGAACGCCGAATCCGAATTTTTCATAAAACTTCAAAGCGCTTATATTCTTTTCCCAAACATTAAGGGTGATATTATCAAAGCCGTTTTTTCTTGCAAAATTTACGGCATATTCACACAAAAGCGTGCCGATATGCCTGCCTCTGTATTGTTCGTCAACGCACAAATCGTCAATATACAGCGTTTTAAGCGCAGTAAGGCTCTCGGTTTCCGGTCTGTATAATTTTACGCAAAATACATAGCCGAGCACGGTGTTTTCTTCGTCAACGCAGACAAAAATCGGGCGCATATCATCATTTATAATTTCTTTGAGCTGCAAATCCGTATATTTTTTCGCATTTGCTTTAAACAAATCGGGTCGCCCCACGCTGTGCAGCTGCTGAACCTGATACAAAAGCTCGTTTATTCTTTCACAATCGTCCAAAACGGCACGTCTTATTTCCATTTAATACATCCTGCCTTTCAATAATAAAGCTACATTCGTATTTTACACACCGAAATAAAATATGTCAACTTTTTTTGAAAACCGTATTGACATATGGGTTTTAGCGATGATATAATGTGCAAAACTTTTGAATTTTTAAGGTGATTTATAATATGGATAAAAAGTATTTTTCACGAAATATACCCAAAATCAGGGAATTTGATAAGGATATTTTCGTAAATCAGGCAGGATATCACGAAAAGCGCCGAAAAGTCGCAATAATCAAATCAAAATGCGATGAATTTTTCGTAAAAGACGAAAACGGCTGTATAAAATATCGCTCCGATACAGTGCATTTCGGAATTGACAAAGATTCGCAAGATGATATATATATTGCGGATTTTTCCGAATTTTGCCAAATCGGGCGCTATTTTATCGAAACCGACACAAAAAAGCGCTCTGTTGCATTTAAAATATCAAACAACTGCTGTGACAAAACCTTTGACGATGTTTGCAAAGCGTTTTATTTTCTGCGTTGCGGAACAAGCCTTGACAAAATCCATGCCGGCAAATTCTCGCACCCATGCTGTCATAAAAATGCGGCAATCGAATGGTCAAACCGCAATGTATCGCTTGATGTGAGCGGCGGCTGGCATGATGCGGGCGATTACGGTCGATATGTCACGGCAGGCGCTTGCGCTTTGGCGCATATTCTTTTTGCATACAGGCTGTTTCCGCAAGTGTTTGACAAACAAAATCTCAACATTCCCGAAAGCGGCGAAAATATGCCGGATATGCTCTGCGAATGCCGCTATGAGCTTGACTGGCTTTTGAAAATGCAAAAAAGCAACGGAAGCGTTTATCACAAGGCAACCACAATGCGCCATGCGCCTTTTATAATGCCGCAATGCGACTTGCAGCAAATGTATTTGTTTGATATATCTTCAATGGCAACGGCTGATTTTGCCGCAATCTGCGCCCTTTCATCACGCATTTATTCGCAATTTGACAAAGAATATTCGCAAAAGCTTTTGTGCGCTTCGCTCAAAGCATATGCATTTCTCGAAAAAAATCCGCAATTTATAGGATTTGAAAATCCGCCCGGGTGTGATACCGGCGTTTACGGTGAAAGCGACGATACCGACAACCGATTTTGGGCGGCAACCGAGCTTTTTTGCACAACGAACACTAAAAAATATCATGATGATATGAAAATTATGCTGAAGAAAAACAACTTTTCCCACACTGCCTTAGGCTATGGCGCAACGGGCGGACTTGGCGCATTTTCATATATCTTCGACGCAAAAAATCCCGATTTATCTTTGCTTTCTCACTTTAAAAACGAATTTATCGGCAATTGCGAAAAATCTGCCGCACTTTCCGACAAATGCGGCTACGGCGCCGCAATGGAAACCCGTGACTGGTGCTGGGGCAGCAATATGAATATCGCAAAAAGGGCAATGATATTTATTATCGCCGATAAAATAGAGGAAAAAGACCGCTTTGAGAAATACGCCTGCGCCCAGTTTGATTATCTTCTCGGCATAAACGCCACCGGATTTAGTTTTATAACTCAAAACGGCGAATTTTCGGCAAATTACCCCCACTTGCGCCCGGCATACGCCGACGGAATCGAGCAGTGCATTCCCGGAATGGTCTGCGGCGGTCCGAACCGTTTTCCCGCAGACAGCGACGCAAAGCTTTTGCTAAAGCCCGAAACTGCGCCGGCAAAATGCTATGTTGACGATGTCGGGTGCTATTCGCTCAACGAAATTACAATATATTGGAACTCGCCCGTCGTTTTTTTGTGCGCATACATTAAAGATAAATTTAAAGGGCAAAGCAATGACATAAGCACAAATCAAGAGCGGGATATTTGTTGAATCTGACAAAATACAACATGTAATTGCCGTTTTTTGTTGAAATTCGACCCGATATGTGATATACTCAAAACACATTATAAATTTTAGGAGGAAATTTATGGAAAAGCTTTTTAAGCTAAAGCAGAACGGGACAAGCGTTCGTACCGAAATTCTCGCCGGTCTGACGACCTTTATGACAATGGCGTACATCATCGCTTTGAACCCGAATCTGCTCACTAATTTCGGTGCGGAAGGCACCGAGCTTTGGAACGGCGTATTCATGTCAACCTGCATTGCATCGGCTATTGCTATGTTCTGCATGGCATTTTTGGCAAACAAACCGTTCTGTCTTGCCCCGGGAATGGGTCTTAACAGCTTCTTTGCGGTTGTTGTCGGAAACATCGTTTCCATAACAGGCATGAGCTATGTTGAATCATTCCACGCAGGACTTGTAATCATTCTCATTGAGGGTATAGTTTTCCTTATTCTCTCATTCTTGAACGTGCGTGAAAAAATCGTTGATGCGATTCCCTTGGGCGTGCGTTTGGGCATTTCTCCCGCAATCGGACTTATGCTTATGAACATCGGCTTCGGCTCAAATGCAGGCGTATATTCCGAAAACGGCGGTCCTTTCTATCTTATGAGAGATTTCTTCGGCGCACTCACTCCGAGTGTTGCAAAAGAAGCAATGGGCTCGGGTTATAACCAAATGCTCTTAAACGTTGTAACAACATTTATCGGTCTTTTTGTAATCATTGCACTGGCACAGCGCAAGATCAAGGCTTCCGTGCTTATCGGAATGCTCGCCGCTTCTGTTGCAAACTGGGCAGGACAGGCTATATTCCTTGACACCAACCCCTTCAGCTCGCTCAAAAGCGCATCGTTTGTGCCGCCCTTTAAGGATATGATGGACACAACATTCTTCACCTTTGATTTCAAAGGTCTGTTTGAAATCGGCTGGTTCACCGCAATCACCCTTATAATCACATTCTGCATGATTGATATGTTCGATACGATAGGCACTCTCGTCGGCACCGCTTCACGTGCGAATATGCTCGATGAAAAAGGAAATATGCCCAACATGAAGGAAGCGCTCATTTCCGACGCTATCGGCACGATTGCAGGTGCGTGCACAGGTACATCTACCGTAACAACATTTGTTGAATCCGCAGCAGGCGTTGAGGCAGGCGGCAGAACAGGTCTTACCTCGCTGACAACAGGTTTGCTCTTCCTTGCTTGCATTTTCATCGCACCTATTGCCGCAATCATTCCGGCAGCCGCAACATCTTCCGCATTGATTTACGTCGGCGTGCTTATGCTTATGGGTCTGAAAAACGTAGACTTTGATGACCTTGAACAAATCGTTCCCGTAGCAATCATGCTCATCGGTATGCCTATTTCCGGCTCAATCGGTCACGCTATCGGTCTTGGATTGATTTCCTATACATTCATCAAAGTATTTAACGGAAAATTCAAAGAGGTTTCGGTGCTGACTTATGTTATCTCCGCACTGTTCCTCGTAAAATTCTTCCTCATTGCCTAAATTTTGGCATTTATTTTTCAAAACGCACAAGTCGGCTTTGCTTTTTTTCAAAAAGGCAGAGCCGACTTTTTTGGAGTATTGAGCATACATTATGTCAAATTGACTTGACAACTTCACTGCAAAAGCGTATAATAAAGGTACTGAATTTAATTTTTAAGGAGAATTTGCAATGATTGAATTTAAATTTGATACTCAGCTTTTGATTGAGGGTCACGACCTTGACGAGGACACAATAAACGATTATTTTGAAAAAAATTTCAACGGTGACTGCCTTTTGGCTGTGGGCGATGAGGATTTGATAAAAATTCACTATCACACAAACGAACCGTGGAAAGTGCTTGAATATTGCGCTTCGCTCGGCGATATACACGATATCGTTGTTGAAAATATGGCACGTCAAAGCGAGGATTTGCACGGTTGAGCTTTCAAAATTCGCCCACAGGTAAGCTTTAATGCCGCCTGCGGGCGTTTTTTTGCGCATTTGTTTGCATAAATTAAAGCAAATTCAGACCCTATTACAGTGCAAAATAACAGAAAATTTATTTTTTTTCAAATAGCTATTGACTATGGACTTTGATTTGGATATAATTAAGTTTATACTGTGTCGAAATATAGCACAGTCACGACCGTGAGTATAGGCATGGCTTGCGGTTGATATAACTTATGCTTTTTGCATCTGTGCCAACATCATCAAAAAATTTAATATTAAAGATGTAAACAAACGGACAGTTCTCATATATTGTCATTTTCAATATAGCAGGAACCGTTGTGCTTTTTAAAGGCACTTGAGAAACCGTATGCTGCAGTCGGTAAAGCTTTGGCTTTTCCGATATGTAACAACTCTTTGCGGAGGCTGCGGTTAGTCCGATTGTTGGGTTCGCGCAGAGCTGCTATGACGGCAATACGCGGTCTTTTCAAGCCGCAAAGGGGGATGCAAAAATATGGAAAAAAATAATAAATTGATTGAATTGAAAAACATCGTCGTTGAGTTTGACGGTGAACGGGTCATCGATGACATGAGCCTTTATATCGGTGACGGTGAATTTATCACACTGCTCGGGTGCTCCGGCTGTGGCAAAACAACCACACTGCGAGTGATTGCGGGCTTTATTACTCCACAAAGCGGAGAGGTGTTTTTTGATTCAAAAAACATCAATGGTGTTCCGCCTTATAAAAGGTCGGTCAACACCATTTTTCAACGTTACGCACTTTTTCCGAATTATAATGTTTATGACAACATCGCTTTCGGTTTGCGTGTAAACAAAGTGCCCGAAAAGGAAATCGAACAAAGAGTTGCCGAAATGCTCAAGCTTGTGAATTTGCAGGGCTTTGAAAAGCGAAGCATAACCAAGCTTTCCGGCGGTC
Source organism: uncultured Oscillospiraceae bacterium (assembly GCA_964490175.1). Taxonomy (GTDB): domain Bacteria; phylum Bacillota; class Clostridia; order Oscillospirales; family Ruminococcaceae; genus RGIG3077. The sequence goes on from CAZBAI010000005.1 coordinate 41,864, forward strand.
AGCAGCAGCGTGTCGCAATAGCGAGAGCCGTAATCAACCGACCTAAGGTTTTGCTGCTTGACGAGCCTTTGGCGGCGCTTGATTTGAAGCTGCGCAAGGATATGCAAAAGGAGCTTAAAAATATTCAGCGCCAGTTGGGAATAACGTTTATTTATGTAACGCACGATCAGGAAGAAGCGCTTTCGATGTCCGATACGGTCGTTGTTATGCACGAGGGAAAAATACAGCAAATCGGCAAACCTGTTGATATTTACAATGAGCCGAAAAATGCTTTTGTGGCTGATTTTATCGGCGAAAGTAATATCATTGACGGCGTTATGGAAGACGACTTTAAGGTAAGGCTTGACGGCAGAAGCTTTGAATGTCTTGACAAAGGCTTTGCCAAGGGCGAACCTGTCGATGTTGTGATAAGACCCGAAGATGTCGATATCGTGCCCGCAGGCAGCGGTATGCTGCGAGGCGTTATAAAATCGGTTACATTCAGGGGCGTGCACTTTGAAATACTTATTGACGTGCAAAACTTTATGTGGATGATTCAAACAACCGACGAATATCAAGAGGGTCAGGAGGTTGATTTGAAAATCGACCCGGAGGCAATACATATAATGAAAAAATCCAAATACTCCGGACAGTTCGGCGATTACAGCACGTACAGCGACGAAATGGACGCATTAAGCGACGCTACGGAGGAATATGACGAATGAACAAAAGGCTCAACATAAAACAGCTTTTGCTGAATGCGCCCTATACGCTGTGGGCTGCCGTGTTTGTCGTGGTTCCGCTTTTGTTTGTGGCGTATTATGCCTTTACCGACCCTTACGGCAATTTCACGCTTGAAAATTTGTCAAACCTAAGCAAGTACGCAAACGTTTTCAAAAAATCGCTGCTGTATTCGGTAATCGCAACGGTGATCACACTGCTTATCGCCTATCCGTTTGCTTATTTTATGAGCAAAAAAAGCGCAAATGTGCAGCGTGTTCAAATGATGCTCGTAATGCTTCCGATGTGGATGAATCTGCTTATAAGAACCTATTCTTGGACGCTTATTTTAGAGCGCAACGGCATTATCAACAATTTTCTCTCAATATTCGGGATTGAACCTTTAAGACTTATCGGAACGCCGGGAGCTGTTATATTGGGTATGATTTATAACTATCTTCCGTATATGATTTTGCCGATTTACACGGTGCTTTCAAAAATCGATACATCGATTCTCGAAGCCGCCGAGGATTTGGGTTGCAACAGCTTTAACACGTTCCGCAGAGTTGTTCTTCCGCTTAGCATAAGCGGTGTTGTTTCCGGCGTAATTATGGTGTTTGTGCCCTCGGTAAGCACTTTTTACATTTCGCAGAAATTAGGCAGTGAATCCGAATGGCTTATCGGCGACAATATCGAATATTTGATAAAATCCACAACCGACGGAATGAATGTTGCCGCCGCACTTTCGCTTGTTCTTATGATAATAATTCTCGCAAGCATGGCGATTATGAACAAATTTACAGATTCAAATGACGGAGGTATGATAGTATGAAAACCTTCGGAAGAATTTTTACGTTTTTGATTTATCTGTTTTTGTATGCGCCTTTGCTTGTAATGGTTATATTTTCATTCAACAAAGCGGCAAGCACCTCGGTATTTACGGGCTTTTCAACCCACTGGTATGCCGAGTTGTTCAACAAACGCCAAATCGGGCAAGCGCTGCAAAACACGCTTATTCTCGCTTTGTTGTCATCTTTAATCGCAACTTTTCTCGGCACGCTCGCAGCGCTCGGAATATACCATATGAAGAAAAAAAGCGCTGTTAAAGCATATATGACGGTGACCAATATCCCCATGATGAATCCGGATATCATCACGGGAGTTTCGCTGATGATGCTTTTTGTGTTTGTCGGAAAAGCCCTCGGCACACGTGATTCGCTCGGATTCGGCACATTGCTCATTGCGCACATCACATTCAATATACCGTATGTTATACTCAACGTTTTGCCGAAATTGCGCCAAACAGACCCGCACCTTCTCGAAGCGGCTGAAGATTTGGGCTGCACGCCCGTAAAGGCTTTCATCAAAGTGGTTTTGCCGGCGATATCCTCGGGCATTGTTTCCGGGCTGATAATGGCGTTTACCTTGTCGCTTGACGATTTTGTAATCAGCTATTACACAACCGGCTCTGATTTTCAAACGCTTCCCACAATGATTTATTCCATAACAAAAAAGCCGGTGAAGCCGTATATATATGCGCTTTTCAGCATAATTTTCTTTGTGATTCTGTTTTTGCTCGTGCTGATGAATGTTATGCAGGCAAAATCAGATAAGAAAAACGCAAAAAAAAGCACTGTAAATTCAACAAAATAATTTGATAAACGGAGTTTGATAAATGAAAAAATGTATTTCAGTTTTAATTGCCGCCGCACTTGCGTCTTCGTGCGCATTTTCGCTTTCTTCCTGCGGAAACGATGATGAATTTGACGATATCGAATACGTTGCCGAATATTCAAAAGACCTTGCAGGAACAACAATCGACGTATTTAACTGGGGTGAGTATATTTCCGACGGCAGTGAAGATTCGCTTGATGTGAACCGTGCGTTTGAAAAGCTCACGGGTATTAAGGTCAACTACACCACATTTGAAAGCAATGAGGATATGTATGTTAAGCTCAAAAGCGGCTCGGTTTCATACGATATCATCATCCCCTCGGATTATATGATCGACCGACTTATAAACGAAAATATGCTGCGGGAAATCGACTTAACAAAAATCGATAATTACAAATACATCACAGATGAATACAAAGGTTTGCCCTATGACCCGACGGATAAATATTCCGTAGCCTATACAGGCGGCATGGTCGGACTTATTTACAACACAAAGCTTGTAGACGAAGCGCCGACCAGCTGGAGCGTTATGTGGGACGAACGCTATAAGGATAACATATTGATGTTTAACAACTCACGTGATGCATTTGCAATTGCACAATTCATTCTCGGTCAGGATATTAACACCACCGATACAGCCGATTGGGATGCGGCAGCCGAGCTGCTTAAAAATCAAAAACCCTTGATTCAAAAATATGTAATGGACGAAGTTTTCAACAAGATGGAGGGTGCTAACGCCGCTATCGCCCCGTATTATGCAGGCGATTTTCTTACCATGCAGACAACCAACCCCGACCTTGCGCTGGTTTACCCCTCCGAGGGCACAAATTTGTTTGTCGATGCCATTTGCATTCCCTCAAGCGCTCAAAATTATGAAGCCGCACTTATGTATATCAACTTTATGCTCGAACCCGAAATTGCGCTTGCCAATGCCGAATATATCCGTTATTCTTCACCGCATTCGGCTGTTCTCGAAAATGATGAATATTCGCTGAAAGATAACGAATATCTTTACCCTGATGACGATGTCAAGGCAAACACGCAGGTTTTCACCGATATCGACAAGGAAACAAGGAGCTATTACGAAGCGCTTTGGGAAAGCTTGAAGCTTTCATAATCTGCCGATATGTACAAAAAGCAAAAGCATTAACCGCAAATCAAAACGGTTAATGCTTTTTTAAATATATTTTAAAATATCCAAAGGCTGCTTTGCAATGTAATTTGCACCTGCCGACAAAAGCTCACGCTCTGTGCGAAAGCCCCAAAGGCAACCGACAGATTCAACCGAAGCGTTTTTTGCGGTTTCAATGTCCACATTGCTGTCGCCGACAAGTAATGTATCCGCTTTTGATATACCAAAGCGTTTCATTATATCGAAAATTGCATCGGGTGACGGTTTTTTCGCAAATCCGTTATCCGAACCGCAAATTGCGTCAAATACATTGTCGCCAAACAGCCTTGAAACAATTTCAAGACAGTACGTATGCGTTTTGTTTGAAGCCACGGCAAGAAGCACGCCGCTTTCTTTCAGCCTACAAAGCAACTCCGAAATACCGTCATAGGCTCGGGTTTTGTTGCAGCAGCAATCAGCATAGCGTTCATTAAAAATCGAATAAATGGCGGCAAAATTCTCTTCGGAGCGGTTTTCCTCCATCAAAGCTCTTTCGCAAAGCTTCATTACGCCGTTGCCGACAAAATATCGATACTCTTCAACATCGTGAACATTAAAATGCATTGTGCTCAATGCGAAATTTACGCAATCCGCCAAATCTTCAAGAGAATTGACAAGCGTGCCGTCCAAATCAAAAATCACAAGCTTTTTCACAATCAAGCCACCGTTCAATTCAATTCGGCAAGGTCATCGCAATACTCGCCGTTTTCGGGTATGATAATATCTATCGCCTTATTTATGTTTTCTATGTGAACGCTTTCAGCCTCGCCGCCGTATTCGCCGTCAATGCACCAAGCCACCGGTGTAAGGCTGGTGACCTTTATATCGCTTGCTTTAAAATATTGCAGATATTCCGTGCTTGTATCCTGAGCAATCAGGTGAGTTATAATCCTCTGCAATTCGATAATATCCTTTGGCTTTTTAATGAGAATAACTTCAAATGCGCCGTCCTCTAATGAAATTTCACCCGGCATTTTCATTCCCGCAACAGACGTTGAATTTGCGACCATGCCGAGAATATAGTCATTTTCGACCAAAACTCCGTCATACTCAATCTGCATATGATAGGCCTTTATGCCAAGCGTGCTTTTAAAGCATTCAAGAAAATAAGCCGCATTTCCCAAAATGTTTTTAGTTTGCTGTGGGGTTGAATACGAAACATCGGTAAATGCGCCGAAGCAGGCAACATATGTAAAATATTTCTCGTCGATTCTGCCGATATCGCATGAAAACCTTTTGCCGAAAGCGATTGACATTGCCGCCTTTTCGCAGTTGCGTGGAATTTTCAGGCACTTGGCAAAGTCGTTCATGGTGCCGCAGGGAATGTATCCGAGCGGCAAGCGGTTTTGCGCACTCATAACTCCGTTGACGACCTCGTTTAAGGTTCCGTCACCGCCGGAGCAAATCAAAAGATCATATTTACCCTCATCGCAAGCCGATTTTGCGGCATTTGTCGCATCAAGGCGGCCTTGTGTTATGTGCGTTGTTATTTCATATCCTGCCGATTGAAGCGGCTCTAAAATCGAAATCAACTTGCCCTTAATAGCGCCTTTGCCCGATGTCGGATTGATTATATAATATGCACGTTTCGTTGCAATACACCTCTTTTGTTCAATCTGTCGTCAATTTTCTTGACCGTACACCTTATGATATTATATACCATACAATAACGAATTTCAAGTACAGATTTGCATTTTTTGTCTTAAATAGTCACAAAAATGCGCCGACAATGCAAATATTATCGGCGCACGATTTCAAAAATATCCAAGCCGAATATCAAACGCTGATTTCGGCACTTTGACCTAAAATATCTTTATTTTCTTCAAGAACAGGCGTTATAAATTCAGATAAAAATTCATCTACCTGCGCAGCGCTTCTGCCCGTGAAAGCCTCGGGACGAAGAATCGCTTCAAGCTCTGCTTTGTTGATTTTAAAGGCATCATCAGCCAAAATCAGCTCACAAAGATTATTGTCAAGCCCCTCTTCCTTAACACGCTTGCCGGCAATTACGGAATATTCACGAATCTTCTCATGAAGCACCTGACGGTCGCCGCCTTTTTTAACGGCGTTCATCATAATATTTTCACTTGCCATAAACGGAAGCTCGTTCATAATTCGGCGATTTATCATCTTCGGATAAACAACAATTGCGCTTGTAATGTTCATCATAAGATTCAAAATCGCATCAACAGCCAAAAATCCTTCGGCAACGGAAATGCGCTTGTTTGCCGAATCATCAAGAGTGCGCTCAAACCACTGTGTGCCGGCAGTGAATGCGGCATTTGTCACATCACACATAACATATCGTGAAAGCGCCGTTATACGCTCACTGCGCATGGGGTTGCGTTTATAAGGCATTGCCGAAGATCCGATTTGCTTTGCCTCAAAAGGTTCTTCCATTTCCTTAAAACTTTGCAAAAGACGCATATCATATGAAAATTTGCTTGCCGACTGGGCAATTCCGCTTAAAGCCGCAAGGATTTGCGCATCGACCTTTCGTGAATAGGTTTGACCTGAAACGGGAACGACCTTATCAAAGCCCATTTCCTCGGCAATTTTGCGCTCAAGCGCTTTAACTTTTTCATCATCGCCGTCAAAAAGCTCAACAAACGAAGCCTGCGTGCCCGTTGTGCCCTTTTGACCGAGAAGCGCAAGGTTTGAAATGCGGTATTCCACCTCGTTTAAATCCATCAAAAGTTCATTCATCCAAAGGGTTGCACGCTTGCCGACGGTCGTCAGCTGTGCCGGCTGAAGATGGGTATACGCAAGCGCAGGCATATTTTTATATTTAGCGGCAAAATCGGCAAGATTTGCAAGCACGCACAAAAGCTTTTTGCGAACAAGCTTTAAAGCGTCACGCATTACGATTATATCCGTATTGTCGCCGACATAGCACGAAGTTGCGCCCAAATGAATAATTCCCTTTGCTTTAGGGCAGCAAAGCCCATATGTATAAACATGCGCCATTACATCATGTCGAACAAGCTTTTCACGTTCTTTTGCGATTTCATAGTCGATATTATCGACATTTGCCTCAAGCTCGGCAACCTGCTCGGCACTTATGGGAAGCCCAAGCTCATGCTCTGCCCTTGCCAGTGCTACCCACAATCGACGCCATGTTGTAAATTTTTTGTCTGCGGAGAAAATATACTGCATTTCCTTACTTGCATAACGTGTGCAAAAAGGACTTTCGTAACTATCATGCATAAAAAACGCTCCTTAATATCATAAAAAAGCAAGCCGCTTTGAAAATGCTTTTTCCAAAAACGCCCTTGCCGATTTTAAAGCAATATCGCAAAAAGCCGACACACAAAATCTACAAAAAACAGATTTAAGAAGTAAAATGCGCCCTGTGTGCGATATTGCCTTTATTCAGTTTATTCACCGTTTGCACGCAAAACAATACCGAAAGTTGAAAAAATAATTTTCCAATCAACCGCAAAGCTGCGCTCTTTTATGTATTTAATATCAAGCTCAAGCCATTGCTCAAAGGTGATATCGTTCCTGTTATTTTGTGTTTGCCAATAGCAGGTAAGCCCGGGAGTTATGTAAAGCCTTTGGCGTTCATAATCGCCGTATTGTTCAACCTCTCTCGGCAGTGCGGGGCGAGGGCCTACAATACTCATATCGCCCTTTAAAATATTCCAAAGCTGCGGCAATTCGTCTATGCTGGTTTTGCGGATGAATTTGCCGACACGTGTAATACGTGGGTCGTCTTTGATTTTAAAAACAGGACCGTCCATCTCGTTTTTATGCATAAGGTCATCAAGCTTGCTTTCGGCATTGGGCACCATTGAGCGAAATTTCCAAAAGCGGAAAATTTTCCCATCTTTGCCGACCCTATCTTGGGCGAAAAACGGTGAAGCGCCGGGGCTGTCGATATAAACAACAAGCGCAACGATAAGCATGGGAATGCCCAAAACAAGCAACGCCAACGCAGAAAAAAACACATCCTGCGCACGCTTTATGACAAGATAGGCACGCATTGATTCGGCATTGACCTCTTGCTGCGTGATAACGGGCGCTTTGTCGATTCTTCTAAAGCGCACATTGTCCGACGTTGACAAGTCGGCAACCTTATCCATAACCTCCATCCGAAATCCCCCTTATTTTGCGCATTGCTTTCGCTATGGCTGCATCAAAAAGCAAAAGCGGCGGCAAAAACTAATCTCTTCTGAAAATATCTCTTGTATAGACCTTTTCTTCAACATCTGCAAGGCAATTATCATAACGGTTGGCGATAATCGCATCGCTGGACTTTTTAAATTCATCAAGGTCGTTTACAACACGGCTTCCGAAAAATGTAGTGCCGTTTTCAAGCGTAGGCTCATAGATGATGACCGAAGCTCCCTTTGCTTTAATGCGTTTCATAACGCCCTGAATTGAGCTTTGGCGGAAATTATCGCTATTGCTTTTCATAGTCAGTCGATAAACGCCGATAACACATTCTTTTTCGCACGCAGCCGTATAATCGTTATTATCGCAATAGCTGTAATAGCCCGCCTTTGCAAGAACCCTGTCTGCAATAAAGCCCTTTCTGGTGCGGTTGCTTTCAACAATTGCTTCAATCAAATTTTCGGGAACGTCTTTATAATTTGCCAAAAGCTGTTTTGTATCTTTCGGCAGGCAATAGCCGCCGTAGCCGAACGACGGATTGTTATAGTGCGTGCCGATTCTCGGATCAAGGCAAACGCCGTTTATAATCTGCTCGGTATTAAGCCCTTTCATTTCCGCATAAGTATCAACCTCGTTAAAATAGCTGACACGAAGCGCAAGATATGTATTGGCAAACAGCTTTACGGCTTCGGCTTCGGTAAAGCCCATAAACAGCGTATCAACATTTTCTTTAATAGCGCCATGTTGCAAAAGCGAAGCGAAAGTATGTGCCGCTTCAACAAGCTTTTCGTCCTGCAAATCCGTTCCCACGATAATTCTCGAAGGATAAAGATTATCATACAAAGCCTTTGATTCACGCAAAAATTCGGGGCTGAATATGATATTTTTACTGCCCGTTTTCTTCCGCACAGATTCTGTATACCCAACGGGAACGGTCGATTTTATAACCATTATCGCATTGGGATTACATTCCATCACCAGTTTGATAACATTTTCAACGGCAGATGTATCAAAATAATTTTTTACCGAATCGTAATTAGTCGGTGCGGCGATGATGACAAAATCAGCGTCTTTATAGGCGCTTTGCGCATCAAGCGTGGCTTTGAGCCTAAGCTGTTTTGTTGCAAGATATTCTTCGATTTCGTTATCCTGAATCGGCGATTTTTTGTTGTTTATCATCTCAACTTTTTCGGGGATAATATCAACCGCACAAACATCATTATGCTGTGACAAAAGCACCGCCATGGAAAGTCCCACATAGCCTGTTCCGGCAACTGCAATTTTTAAATCTTTTTTCATAATGTCAATAAAGCCTTTCAAAAATGACTAAACACAGTCAAATTTTAATCATCAATATAAATATACCATAAAAGCGAAACATTGTCAAGGTCAACGCAGACATACAAAGCGCACAAATCTCAAATAAAAGTGCCGTGCTTTTTGTTAGCACAATCAAATATACACAAATTATTCATCATTGCTTTTTACTTGGCAGATTATACAGCGGATTGCGGTGCGGCAAAGCTTTTTTCTTTCTGCCGGTTAATATCCAGAAAATAATAAGCGCTATCAACAGCGGCGTTGACAAAAGCGGAACAACAAGCAGTGGATCGACCTGAACCGCATCGGAAACGACCCTGACGGTGCTTTGATAAACGGTGTCGATTCGTTTTGAGCGCAAAAGCAACCTGTGAGTATTAACGCCGTAGGGCGTGCAGGTCATCAAGGTGACGTAATCGCCGTTTGGGATTATGGCAAGTTTTTCAACCTGCTGCGGCTCGATAATCAAAATTTCTTCAACCTCGTAGGTATAAACCTCATTAAGAATCGTTATTGTAAAGGTATCGCCCACGACAAGCTTATCAAGGTCGGTGAAAAGCCTTGAAGTCGGCAAACCTCGGTGTGCGGAAATTACGGCGTGGGTATTTTCGCCGCCGATTGGGAACGTTGAACCCTGCAAATGTCCTGCGGCAACGTTGAGCACAGCCACATCGGTGCCGTGATATATCGGCAATTCAACCTGAATTATCGGAATGGTGATATAGCCCATAACGCCCGAGCCGGAAACATCAAGAATATCATAATAATCTTCAAGGGCGTTTTCTTCGGCAAACGGTGCGGAAAGCGCCGCAATGCGCTTATTATAATCACGTGCCTGATTGAGCATTATTTCGTATTCGGAATCATCCATTTCGGCAACGACCTTATCATAATCTGCCACAGCTCGGGTTTGCACCTTTGAATTCCACCAATCGCTGACAATTGGGTAAAGCATTATAGCAAGACCGAGAAGAAGAATAATTGTGAATATTATTGTTGAAACAGCGCCTGATTTTTTCTTCATTTCGACCCTCCTAAAATACTTTACATCAAACCGCCGATGACATTTTCTGCCATCGGCGGTTTGCTTTAAGTTTTAATCAGCTGTAAATCTCTTTTTAAGATTTAATCAGTCTTCCTTGTTGTTCATTCTCTTCTTGGAGATGAGGTAAACGCCTGCGCCGGCAGCCATTGTTCCGCCGATTACGTAGAAGAGCGTTGTACCGATACCACCGGTTGAGGGGAGAGATGAACCCATGCTGTTTTGAATTGTAATGCTTGCAGCACCGGTATTCACATCACCTTCTTTAGGAGTACCGTCGCCAACGGAAACACTAATTGCGGTAAGTGCTTTTGTTGGGTCAAAATCATCCCAAACTTGGTCATTTACGGTTGTAGCGTCAAGTTTAACTTCAAAAGGATTAGCGGCAAGGTTATAACCTGCGGGTGCTTTTGTTTCCTGCAAGTAATAAGTGCCCTCGTCAATACCGATAACCTTGAACAAGCCGTCTTCATTCGATGTCAATGTAGTTGCATCGGTTTCGTCAGAAACCCATCCTTCAAAATATCCCTTATCACTAACAGTAGCATAATACTTAGTGTCACCGTTTAAACAGTAAAGAATAAATTCTGCACCTTCAAGCTTTTCTTGAGTAGCGCCGTTAACCTTATTTACATCAAGCTCATATGTAAATACAATGACCTTATCTACAGGTGTGTCGTGTGTGCTATCAGGTGTATCGTCATTTTCATCGGTTGTATCGGGAGCATACTCATCATTGGGGTTGTTTGAGTATGTGAGTTTAACCTCGTTTGTCTGGCCGTTAAGTCCGATTACGGCAAATTGGGTAAGAGAAGCTGTGTATGTAACCGTAACGATAGAATCCTTTGTAACGGCAATTGTTTTATCATTCATATCAACAGCTTGTTTAATATCCTCAAAGGTAACTGTGAGTATATGGTTGCCTTCTTCATCATCAACAGTACTGATTTTCAGATTATTGTTACCGTTTCCGTATTTATAGCCAACCTGAGTGCCATCAATGAAAACTTCGATATCATTGAAATCATCAAACTCTTTGCCGAGTGTATCGGTAAACTTATAGTAATAAGCCGAATAATCATCAAGATTAGAGGGCAATGTGCCGTAAAGCTGGAAAGGTATTATATCACCGATGTCATAATCGGCAACGTCGTTGTACTGGTTGCCTACTTGATAATTATCATCACCTGCAAACTCTTCGCCATTTGGGTTAACTGTATTGGTTGAATTTTCCTTAACCTTTTTGATTACCTCAGGGTAAGAAGATTTAGGATTAGCTTCTGCATCGCCGACAACTCTAAGGATATATCTGGTCATTGCGGGAACACCAGCATCGGTATCCATTACAAGCCAATAACCGTATTCAACATTCTCTACTTTATAGCCGCCCGGTGCTACGGTAAGTTGTGTGGTTGATCCGGCAAGATATTTACCGATAACAGCTGCAAACTTCTTCGTAAGTTCGGCGTCGAACGAATTATCAAATTCAGACAATACTTTTGCAAAATCAGCAGCGGTAGTGCAGTCTTTAAAAGGAGTATCCATGTTAATTGCAATTGCCTGAAGTTCGGCAACAATAGCATCTTCATGCGACAAATAAGCAACGCCTTTGCCCCATGTAATATTGGAAAGAATGCCGGTTGCTTCATCATAATCGCCGTCAAAAATCTGCCAAGCTTCGTATGTATGACCTGTTTCCGTTGTGGTGATTGTGATTGAGCCTGCATCATCGGCGGCAAACGTTGTCATGCCCATCGGCACGAACATGCACGAAGCAAGCGTGACTATTGCAGCTATGCCCGCAAGTTTTTTCATTGTTGAGTTTTTCATAATTTTTCTCCTTTAAATTTAAATTTTGGCGCAAGGGGTGCGGCGTAAAGCCACTCGCCGCTTCTTCCCCTTTGCAATGTGTTTGTGTTTTGATTTATAATTTAGCTTTGGCAATCTTGCCTCCGCTTAAATCCGTAAATTCCGGCAAATGCTATCAGCATAAGTCCAATGCCGACAGTGTAATACCTTTGTGTTCCCTTTCCGCCGGTTGAGGGCAGGGAGGTTGCTGTATCGTTTGGTGTATTCTTAACGGTTGCGACTGCCTTTGAGGGATTTGCCGCATTTATGCAGTAATCGCTCTCAATCGGTGTGTCGTCGCCGTCCGAAAAGCTGTAGCTCGGCGTAAAGCCGTTTGCCCCGACTTCCTTAATCCAGTAGTAGTAAGGATTGCCGTTTGAATCGTATACGGGGAGGTTTAACACCTGCGCCCAATTATCGCTTGATGTAAGCTTGATTGTTTTGACAAGCTCGGGGTATTGTGTGCCGCCGCCTTGCTCTGTCAAGCCGCCTGCATACGCCGCTAACGTGCGCAATGAATATGATGCGGCGGCGGGGGTGGAGGAGGCGTAGGTGATGGTTAATTTACCGCTTGGATTATTTTGGTGATTACTTAATGTAATCTTTGACGGTTGATATCCCTCATTAAATGTAAAGGTAATTATACCATCAGATGCATTCAAATCATACGCAAAATCCGTCAGTTTGGAGTTTCCTTCTTCAATGGTAAATACATTAGAGTTGTAGCCGACTTTTGCGCAATTATCACCGTCAAAACTGATAACAATAAATTCCCATTGACCAGCTGTGTGATTCAACTGTAAGCTAACGCTTTCTATCGTTTTTTCGGAATCGTAAGATACATCAGTGGTGTTGCTATCAAATGATACAACATCTTGAAGTATCTCCTCTACAACGGTAATCGCAACAGTTGCTGTTTCATTGGTAGATGTATTTGTCGCTGTGATAACCGCCGTGCCCGAAGTGTTTTTGGCAGTTACTGTATTTCCACTGATTTCAACAAGGTCACTTCCCTGTGTAACAGTATATACAATATCACCCGTCATATTAGGTGTAAGCGTTACAGAACCGCCGTATTCAAGCGTTGCTTCATCCGGCGAAACGCTGAACTTTTCATAAACAATTACGGTGAATGTTGCCGTTTTTGACCAATTGTCACCTTTAGCTGTTATTCGCTTTTCACCTACCGCTACGCCTGTAAGCATCATTTTACCATCACTAACGGCAATCTTCACAATTTGCTCATTGTTCCATCCATCATAAGCATTTATAGTTGTCGCTGATGTTATTGTTACACTTTCGCCAACAGCCACTCTCACAACAACATTTTCGTTTTCAAAAATGTCAGCGTTGATAACTTTTATATCAACCTCTGCCGTTTTGCCATCGCTACGTGTTGCGGTGATTGTTACATCACCTGCCCCAACGCCCGTGACCGTGCCGTTTTCATCAACCGTTGCGATTGAATCATCGCTTGATGTGTAGGTAAACGTGCCGTAACCCGGGCTTGGCGTAACTTGAACCGTGCTGCCAACGGAAACCTCGGTAGCTGTGGCTGAAATCGTAAACTCACTCGGCAACGTTACCTTTAGAGTTGCTTCGGCTTCATAGATATCACCGTCAATTGTAAGCGTGCCCTTTACCGTAACTTCGCCCTTGTCAACGCCTGTTAAGATGTTGCCGCTAAGGGTTGCGGCTGTGCCCTCGGTTATTTCGTAGGTAATGCCTGCGGTTGATGTTCCGTCGGAAAGCTGCGCCGAAATTGTTGAGGTTTTGCCTGTTTCAATTTCGCTTGGCGTCAATGTCAGCGACAATGTCGGCTTGTCGGTAATTGTTATGTTGACAGTCACCTTTTGTCCGTCATTGTCGGTGACTGTCATTACCGTGTCACCGGGAGCTTGACCCGCAGTAATCGTAATCGTCTTGCCGTCAAATTCAGCTGTGGCAAGGTCTTTACTGAATGTTACGCTTTGAATGTCCTTGTTGACCGTAACTTGTGCCGTTTTGCCGTTTGTTACGGTAATTTCGCCGTTTTCGGGGCTGACAAGCGCAAGCTGAAGCGGCATAATTTCAAGTCCGTTTCCGCCTGTGTTTTCAACAATGTCACGATAAATCTCAATCGTAACGCCCTCGTTAAGAACGTGATTTTCATCTGCCCAAAGCTTTTTAACGGTTAGGTCAAACGACTTTGTGTTGACAACTTCAATTGTTATTGCGCTCGTTTGTGCGGCGTTGCCGTTGGTGTTGCCATATGTGACAATGTATCCGCTCGGCACATCTTCAACAACCTGATAACAGTATTTTTCGCCGTTAAGGTCGCTCACTTCAAGGTCTGTAATCGTGGTTTGCCAGTTTTCATCTGCTGTAATTGTGATTTTTTCGCCGATTTGTGTCCACTCGGTCGCACTTTCAAGCTTTTGCATAAGCTTTAGCTGTATGCTTGTCGGTCGGTCTGTGCTGTCATCGTCAACCCAAGTTTTATTTACCGTAATTGACGTTTTTTCTGTATCGACAGTGTTTTCAAGCGAAATTTTGTCGCCGTCATTGTCGATAATCTGACCGTTTGCACTGTATTTAACCGTATAACCTGTGGTCTTTTCGACAACGTAGTAAACGTAATTGTCGTTTTCTTCGTTCATCGTTGGCAACTCAATGCTAAGCTGCCAATCGGCGGATTTTAAAAGCTCATACGTGCCAACGTGCTCATACTTTGTTTCATCGGTTATGTTCTCGGGAATATCGTCAATATTCTTCGGTGTTTCCGTTGTTCCGACGCCGTAGTATGTGTTGATGGCGCTTGCAAGCGTTTCGGCAATTGCTTCATATCCTTTTGCATTCGGATGGCAACCATCAGCCAAGTTATCGCCGACAGATGTCTTGATATCAACATAAACAGGTTTGTTTTCGCCTGTATATGTGGCAACCAAATTCTGCAACATCAAGTTGTAGTCATTTACCAATTCGTCCGACTTTGCCTGACAAGCATCCGTATCATTATTGAAATTACTGATATTGTATCCCTGTCGTTGCCACCAATCAAGCGCCTTAATCCTCGGCACAGAGCATACAAAAATAACTGTGTCGGTTCCGCTCTTTTCGTATACAGCGTCAATCAATGATTTCATATTAGACTGCATAGTTTCCATGGAATCATTAGAATTAAGCAAGTCATTCGTGCCTGCTAAAAGAATTACAACATCTGCCGAAGTTGCATATTCCGAAGAACTATAAGCCTGTTTTATCTCATTGATTTTTCTGCCGTCTTGAGCGACTTTATATACAGACACACCGTCACCCAATAATGTCTGCAAAACAGCAGGGTATGTTTTATCTTCCGATACATATCCTTGGAAAGTACCCTGAGTGATTGAATCGCCGTTTGCCATTATCTTCAACCCACTCGGCAACGTTTTGCCGCCGCTGCCTATCATATCAACATCGGGTCGGCGATAAACATCAACCTCAATGCTGTCGGGCAAAAGCTTGCTGTCGTTTGGTATTGTGACTTTGTTTGTATCAATCCAACTCTTTTCGATGGTGATACTTCCGGGCACATAGTTTGTGACAGTAATTGTCTGTTGAGATGCAAGGTCGCTTCTGCTGTAGCTTGCCTTGTATGTCTGCGTGCTGCCCGAAACTGCGGTTTCAATCACATAATAGTAATAGCGCAAGCCGCTTTCGGAATCTTTATAATCAAGTTTTTCCCACTTATGCGACCAGCTGTTTTCAGCATTAAGCGTAACTTCTTCAACAAGTGTTCCGCCTGTTTCGTCAACGCCCTCGGTCGGCTGCGGCGTTGTGGTTTTATAAAGCGAAACATTAACGCTATGTCCGCTGTGGTCTGCCGAATCAGACCATTTTTTGTTTACGGTAACGTCAACGCTTGTCGGGGTGTTGTCCTTATTGGTGACGGTAATCGTACCCGACGAGCCGTTTATGTTATAGCCGACGCTGATTGTAAATCCGTAAATCAAGTGCCGCTGTTCGGCGGGAACATTCTCAACGGCTGTAAATGATGTATAATCATCTAAATCGTATTTATCTCGGTCAACAATGCACGTCCAATTGTTGGCTGCACTGACGGTAAACTCACCGATAAGTTCTTTTACGCCCGTGTCGGAACGTATTCCGTAGAGCGAAATCGGAACACTATCAAGCGGCGGATTCTCCAAAGGCTTATTGTCCGATGTCGTCCAAACCTTGTTTATCTTAATGCCGGCAGTGTTTTGAATATTGATTGTGACCTGTTCGTTTTCGTTGCCGTCTGTCCAATTCGGATTATTATTTGTACCGTTACCCGTGTAAATCGGCTTGATTCCGACGGTTTGATAACCGCCGTTTTCATCAAGTGTCGGCGTTACTTTACCGTTTTCATCACGTGTGCCGAGTACATAATCTTCCGCATCTTCCAGATAATAATACGTATTATCGCCAATCCTATAGCCGATTTCCTTAACGTAATAGTAAATCGGTTTTCCCTGATATCCGCTTGGCAACAATCCCCATGCGGCTGTATCTTCCGTTCCGACTTCCTGCGGATTTACAAAGTCGGTATCCAAAAGACTGCTGAAAGAATCTTTTTCGACTTTATTAAGCTGCTCGGGGAAGCCCGTAGACTTCTTTACATAAGACCAATAAAGTTCAACAATAGATTTTACCTCAGCATCTTCTCCGATTTGCTCAAGTGCGGTTTCATCCCACGTTTTTGCAATCGAAATTTCAATCATCTTGCTGTTGTTGAGAATAAGCTCACCCGTGGTTGAAACCGTTGTTACATTTTCGCTAAAGCCATTGGGGGCTGCATAGTTTGAATCTTGATAGGCAAAGTAATATACAGCTTGAAACTCGCTGAAAAATGCCGAATACGGACTGTCGCACCCTGCAAGATAGCCTTGCAGCAAATCTTCAAACACAGCAGATTTTCTGCCTGCCGCATTCATAGATTCTCTAACCTTATTGATATAATCTTGATATTGAGAATTTTCAGCATTTAAATAATTCTCATTGAAATCAACTGCCAGGTCATATCCTTGATATCCGAATGGCATTGACGTTTCAATCAGCTTATAAAGCTTACCGCTTTCAAGGTTAATATCAATCTTTCCAAGCTCAAAAGTGAACGCATTGCTCGGAATAGTGTTATCGGTTATATGTGCGACTGTTCCATCGTCTTTTTCCCAGACCGGAGTGACGGTGTTGCCGTTGTCACCTACCGTTTGGTCTACCGCAAATACCCAACATTTGTAGGTTTCGTCATAATAAGCCATTTTAAACGTTGCCGCAACGGTAACGCTGTAGTCGCTTATGCTGACCTTTTTGATTGAGGGCACGGTGTTTGCCGTAATTGTTCCGGTTGATTCGATTATGGTAAACTCTTTTTCGTCAGCCGAATCGGAAGCGTTGTAGTTGCCTGTATCAAACGAAATATTGTTATTAAGCTTGATTGTATCGCCCGTTTTTGTTCCGCTTACGCTGTAAGCATAAGTGATTACAATCGGCGTTTCATCAGGCACTGTCATCGAAAGAGTTGCCGTTGAAAGCTGTGTAGTTCTAACAGCCTTAGCCGAAACATCGGTGACGTAATCGTGGTAGTATTGACCCCAATTATAATCAATATCGTGACTACGAATTTCTAAAGACGAATACTCTTGATCAACAGTAAATGTATATGTCCACTGCTTGGTATTTTCATCGTATGTTGCAATGTTGTATAGCGAAAGCTCAGAATAACTAATATTTCCCCACTGATCCGTAGTGTATTTACGCAACCAAGGTCCTAGATTATTATCCCTGTTACTACTTGATTTTTCACTTGCATCAATCACAAATGTAATTACATCGCCGACCTTATATCCGCTTGTCGCCGTCCATACATTGTATTCGTTATCAACCGATTTTGAAAACTCCAAGTCGGTTTCAACAGTTTCGTAAGGCTTGTAGTCAACATGGTAGCTTGTATTTAAATTAACGGTTTCGTCCGCTGTATAATCAAGATAAATGCCGCCTATGCCATCATCCTTATATTCGTAACCGAGAAGCTTTTCAAACTTAATCGAAGTCAGGTTGACATCCATTTTTGCAAGCTCATCTGCCGAAATCGAACTGTTGTTTGTAATATAGTCAACTATATCAAAATCATCATAAATATCGACAAAGTCACCATTGGCAAGGTTTTTGCCCTCGGGATTGAACACAACTTGATATGTAAAAATACTTCCGCCTAAATATATTGCCTTCTTTTCAATAAGGCTGTCATCAGTGCCGCCCGATGTTTGGTTTGTAACAATGATTTTGTTTGTTGTAGATTGAGCGCTGTCGCTTTTGGAAACAACGGTGTTTTCAATCAAAACGCTGTTAGTGCTCTCAATCTTTTCATCCAAGGTTGCTTTTTCAATGCAAATGTAGTATTCAATTTTTACAGCAGAGTTGTATTTAATATACAAACTGTCATCGCTGTAAGTGTAATACTCATTACCGCTACCCTTGTTTAACGTGCCTGTCCAGTTATTGCTCCAAGTAGCAGTCGGCTTATAAGGGTCGCTTTCGCAAAGCGTCCAACCTTGGGGCAAAGCGTCGGTCAGCTCTGTCGCACTGCCTTTAGGCTCAAGCGAATACTTAATAACGTAGCATTCCTTGCCGTCAATTGTGGCAGTGGTCAAATCTTTGGGAGAAATGACCGAATTGCTTGCAATTGCGTTTCCGTCACTGTCATAAGCGGTTTTCTTTACTGTGTCCGCAGGCTTGTTGGTGACGGTAATCGTCGTATTACTTGTCGGCGTTACGCCGTCGTTATTATTATAAAATGCATAATAACCGTCAATATCCTGCTCGATAACCTTATAAATATACTCGCCCGGCGAAGTAGCCGTTGCAAGGTTTGAAAGGTTATATGTCCAATTTCCGTTATCATCGGGGGTAACGGTAATTGTGTCAACCTTTTCCCAACGCTGAATGGAGTATTCAACTGATGTAACGTGCTCGGAAGAATTGTTCTGATCATGATTGTTATACCATGTCTGCAAAACTACATTTGAAAGATCCTGCGTTATGTCAAACGTCAATTCAATGTAATAATCGCTGACAGTTCCGTTCCATCCTTCTTGAATCCATTCACCGGCAGAGTTTGAACCGCCAAAGCATCCGTTGAAATATCCAATATAACCATAGCTGGAGTTGATTCTCAGCGTAATGGTATCCCCTGCTTTTAAATCACAAAGCTTATACTCACAATGTGACGGTTTGTTTTCATCATCATAATACTGATGTCTGTCATCATCGGCAACTGTTTGGCTGATTGCGGCAACACCTTTTGTCGTTCGGTAAACATCGAGCTTAATACTTTCAATATCCGTTGTAGTGTTGTTTCCGGAATAATCCTGCCAATTTTTCTTGATTACAATATTATTCTTGGTGTTTGTAATATTGACCTTGTCGCCGATTTTCGGATTTTGCGATTCAACATTGTTTATCTTATAAACCGTAACATAGCCGTCAATGCTGTCTTCTTTTACGATATATTCAAACTCATCGCTAAGTCCGTACCATGTAAGGGTCTGCCAGTTGCTGCCGGTAAGCGTCTGCGCAGAAACAAGCACTTCTGCACCGTCAACAATTTTATACAGCGAAACCTTAACATCTGTCGGTCGGTCGCTTGCAGAGCCATCGTCCCACTGCTTTTCAACGGTGATGTTATTTGAAGTGTTCGTAATCTTGAAATACTGATTATTAACACCGTCAATATAATTGTCACTGTATGTTGTTGTAAAGCCGTCAATTTTACTTACTTCAACAACTCTGTATACATAATCAGGGTTAAGTGCAGTCCATGTATATTTTAACGAACCGGAGGTAAGAGTTGCTGTATAGGCATTACCGCTCTCGTCTTGATAATCTGCCCACTCGGCGTTTTCATCATTCTTATCTCTGTATTGCAGTTTAACGGTAACATCGGGCAATGTAGTTCCGTTTTGATATCCCGACCATACCTTTTCAACCTCAACGCTTACAAGCGTGTTTGTTATGGTAAGCGTTTGACCGACTGTAACGGTTTGGTCAACTTTGCTGTATACTGTGGCATAACCGTCAAGGGTCGATTCTTCAACATAATACGTAGCGCTCGGGTCAAGCTCATACCATGTAAGGGTTTGCCAATCGCTGCCGTCAAGCGTTTTCGGCTCGCCGACCGCTGTTTTTGTGCCGTCACTTTCAAGCTTATACAAAGTAACGGTAGCGCCTTGTGTACTTTGACCAACCCAATGCTTTTTAACCTCGATGTTGTTTGAAGTGTTCGTAATCTTGAAATACTGATTATTAACACCGTCAATATGATCGGCGCTGTATGTTGTTGCAAAGCCGTCAATTTCACTTTCTTCAACAACTCTGTAAACATAATCGGGGTTAAGTGCAGTCCATTTATATTTCCAGCTGTTTTCGGTTGAAAGCGTTGCACTGCCGTTTTCATAATCAGCCCAAGTAGCGCCGTTATCGGCACTGTATTGCAACTTAACTTCAACAGACGAAAGTTCTTTTGCAGGGTCATAGTTTACCCAAGATTTTTCAACTTCAACGCTTACAAGCGTGTTGATGATTTCAATAGCAGCGCCGTTTGTGTTTACGCCGTTGTTATTGTTATAAGTTGTTTTATAGCCCTCAATCGAGCTGATTTCACGAACTCTGTAATATATATTTTCAAGTCCGTCGGCGTTTGATGTGGTTTTCGGCAAATCATTGATTACAAGACTCCAAGAATCTTGACCGTCAACCATTGAAATGGTAAATTCATCAGCATTTCCATCGCCGTTGCCGTCGTAATCAGTCCATTCGCCGTTATCGCCGATTTTTTGCTGCAAGATAAATGTAATATCCTGTCGCTTGTCGGCAATATTATTGCTGTCAGACCATGTCTTTTTAACAGTCAGACCGATTGTTTCAACATAGTTTTCGGGGATTTCGGTGTACTCAAAGCTATCGTCGCCGTGTTTATCGCCGTTAAACGTTGCGCTATTTCCAAAGTGTGCGGTAGTGCCGCTGTTTTCACCCACAACGCCCGAAATATCGGCAGTTGTGTTATAAACAATTTGCAAATAGCGATAGTGTGCAACATCAACATCATTTGTAAATGTTACCGAAAATTGACTGTAACCGAGCGTATTTCCATTATCATCTGTTACGGCATTTTCACCTGTTACCTGATAATATTGGCTGTCAAGCGTGACATAATCGCCCGATTCATACTCTTTAGCCAAAATCTGAATCTGACCGATTTGACTTTGTGTTATATAATGCTTTCCGCCGTTATCAGCTGAGAGAACATCAACAAGAATCGGCGTTTGGGTTGAATAACCGTCGTCCTTGCGTATGTTAATTTCCCACTGCGGCGTGTAATTTGTATCTTTATCGCCGTAAAAGGTTTCGCTCTCGGTTTTGCAAACTTTGGAGAACAAAACATCACGGTTTGTAACAGGCTGTGTTGCGCTTGAGGGTTGTGACGGACCTACGCCTGTTCCATGCGTACCGATTGTGTTGGTAGCAGAGCCGTTTGCAATTTCTGCGGCTGTGGCTTTGGTTTGGTAAGTGAAGGTTACTTCATGCAAACCACGGCTACCGGAATTATCTTTAAAAGTAAGCGTTCCATCGTTAGCATTTACAGTCAACGTGCCAAACTCATTATTCTGAGCGCCGTCATACCAATCACTGCAATATACGTGTAATACACCGTCTTCGGATTTGCCGTAAAGATTACTGCCTAAATAATCATATTTTGCGGAAACAAATGTTATATCACCGACAAGGTTCTTAAAAGCTTCGTCATACAGAACAACGCCGTCCAAAGTATCTTTGCTGTTTGTTCCGTTTGAAATGGTCACCTGCCACGTCAGCAAGCCTGTTTCGGGGTCATACTGACCGTATGCGCTCTTTGACATGGTATAAGGGTTTGAAACGGTGACCTCGCTTGTCACATCGTCAACCTTATTCGAGCTGATTGTGTTGGTTTCGTTTTGACCGTCTGCTGCGGTCGCCTTGGTCTGATACGTAAATTTTACATACCTAACGCCTTTGCCGTCTTCACTGTCGGCAAAAGTGATTTTGCCGCCACTTAAAGTCATTGAACCAAAGCTTGTGTTGCTTGAATTTGCAAAGGTAAAGTTGTTGCCGTCAGATGTAGACGTAATCGTGCCCCAATCGTTATATCCGTTTACGCTTTCAATTTCGATTGAAGTGCCGCTTGCAAGATTACCAAAGGCATCATCGGTAAGCTCAACGCCGCCGAGCGTGCCGCTTGTGTTTTCAACCTCTACCGTCCAAACGATATTTCCCGTTGAAGCAACATAAGAACCCGACTTTTTGACCTTGTAAGTATTTGTAATTTTTACGCTTGTTTCCTTAGGGTTAGGGTCATCTCCGGGAACATCGGCGTTAAGTGTGTTTTTAACATTTGTGTTATTATCACTTGCCGCCTGCTTGATTATTGTTTCATCAACGGCTTTTGTGTATTTAAGGCAACAGTAATTAAAGCCCGGCGCAACATCACTAAATGTAATTGTGCCGTTTTCGCTGTCGATTGTCAAAGTCGCAACCGAATTGCCGTTTGAATCCTTAACAGTAGCGGTATTGCCGCTTGACTGTATATTATAGTTATATTCGCCGCCGGTGCTCAAAGCGCTGTAAAGCGATAAATCACTTGCACTCATGCCGACAAGCGCACTGTCTTTAAGCACAACGTCGTTAAGCGAGGCCGTATCAAGATTTGTGTTGTTTTTAACGGATATTTTCCAATCAATAGTACCGCTTTGAGCGTTGTATTCACCCGATTTGTCAATTTCATATTGGCATGAGGGGGTGACTTGTGCGGTGTCATTGTTGCCGTCATCATCTTGTACGTTATTGGAATAGCTTTGAGCGATTGTGTCGCCCAAATCCTGAGAGAACGAAAATTCAACATTTGTAATTCCGTAATTATTCTCGCCGCTATCTATATAGATATAGCCGTTGCTACCGTCCGACTCATACGTAACGGTACCGTATATATTGCCGCTTGCGTCAACATAGTTGCCACCGCTTAAAGTCAGATCAACAGAGCTTGTACCGTCTTTTTCCTTGCCCGAAACCGAAATGATATCTATATCATCCAAAGAATCAATATAAAGACTGCTTCCGAAAGCGGAATAATCGTGAACTTTATAATCATTCAAAAATCCAATATGAGAAGTCGCCGTAACAATCCACACAATACGGTTGTTTTCAGGGTCATAGACACCTTTTTTGCTCAAATTGGTCGCATTTTCGTAATTAACGGTTTCGCTGTCGCTGTCAAACGTAATATCATTCTTTTTCAAAACGGCATTGTTTGTATAGGACTGTACGCTTGCATTTGTTGTTGTATAGGAAATCACAACCTGCGACTTGTCGGTTTGCAAAGTCAAATTCGTGTCGCCGTTATGAATGTAGTCAGTACCCTTTGTAAGAACATTACCGTCAACGTCTGTCACGGTTACAGTGCTACCCGCCATAAAAGTATCACTCACAACATATCCGTTAAGTGAGCCGCCGTAGGGGTGCACAACCTTAATTTCCCAATTGATTGCATTGCCGTAGCTGCCGCCATTCGCATAGTCGGGCGTACCTGTTTTTTCAAGGGAAGGTTTTTCAATCCAAGCTGTGTTTTCGGCGCTGTTTGTCAAACCGTCTTCATTGGTTATATCAACACGGTTTTTTACAGCCGTGTTATTTTCAGCATAAAGCGCATTAACCTCGTCAACAGTCAAATGCTTTGTGTATGTAAATTTAACTTCGCTTACATTGTCACCCGGCTCATCTGTAAATGTAAACGTATCGCCGTTAAAGCTTCCGAAATTCCCATTAGGCTCAACGGTGACATTTGTACCCTTAAAGTTTTCGTCCTTTACAGACCAACCTTTAAAACCGTAGCCTGCATTTTGCACGGTTACGACCCAAGTGATGTCTGCACCGCCGTTTGCATTTGCCTTAACAACGCCCTGCGATTTTGTAACACCGTTGGGCTTGTCATCAAACTCGGCTTCAATTTCAAACTTGCCGACGTTAATCGTGCTGTCGCCGT
This sequence comes from uncultured Oscillospiraceae bacterium, assembly GCA_964490175.1. GTDB lineage: Bacteria > Bacillota > Clostridia > Oscillospirales > Ruminococcaceae > RGIG3077. The sequence continues at coordinate 65,813 of CAZBAI010000005.1, forward strand.
CGGCTGTGTCGGCACGGTTCATTTTGCCGTTAAGTTGCAACGTACCCGTAGCACCGTTTTTACTTTCAATGTATTCAATATATTTATCTGTAAATTGAATTACAATAAGACCTGTTTCTTTATCAATTGAATAATAAGCCGCAGGATTTGTCGGGCTATAATCTGTATCGATAATTGTCATTGTATAACCGTACATATCGCTGTTAGCTTCAAAGCCCTCGGGAAGAACGTAATATACACAAGGCTCATCGACACTTAAATTGTTTTGAATAAAACTACTGTTAAGAACATATGAAAACGACAGCTTAAATTCAGCAGGGTCATTACTTCCCGCATCGATTTTAATGCTGTTGTTACTATCGGCTGTGTAAGTGTTACCGCCATAGGTTACGGAAACACTGTTGATAAACGATTCCAAATCATCTGCGCCTTTAGGTATATAAGTGCAAGCTTCTTCAAAAAATTTTTCGCCCCTGTAATTACCTGCAGCCGGCTTGCTGACCTCTGTCGATGTTTCAATCTGCTCTGTATTGCTCAGCGGAGTTGCAACGCTTCCGTCATTTGCGGTCAAGCTGTTTGCAGGCTGAATCAAGCTTGCGGGCACGGCAAACGAAACCAAAATAGCAAGCGCCAAAAACAACGCCAAGAGCCTTTTGTTCCTGTCGTGATTTAATACATATGTTTCGATTATGCCTCGCATTTCTTTCACACTACCGCCCCCTTTGCAGATTTACAAACACATTTGATATAAACAACAAAATTACACATAATTAAATGTACCCATATCCTGTTATAAATAGTTTTAATTATTGATAATTCCGATTCTTTCCCAAGGCCAAAGCCTGAAAATAACCTTGCCGATTATGTATTCGTCGGCAATGCATCCGACAGCGGTCGAACGGCTGTCGATCGAGGTTTCTCTATGGTCGCCCATAACGAAAATCCTGTTGTCGGGCACTTGATAGGGGAATTCAAGATCACACTCGCCGAGCGATTTCGCTTCAACATAAGGTTCGTCAAGCTCTTCTCCGTTGATGTAAACCGTACCGTCGTCTTTAATATCGACCCAATCGCCCGCAACGCCAATCACACGCTTTAAAAGAATTTTATTATTGTAATAAAAAGCGATTATATCGCCGCATTCAAAATCACTTCGCTTGCTGCAAATCACAAGCTCATCGTTTTGCATGGTCGGCGTCATACTCGTTCCCGCAACTCTCAATACCGGCAAAAACAGCATTGAAACCAGCACCGCAATCGCCGCAACAACAAGCAGCGAACCTACGGTATCAAGCATTGTTTTGGTGAATTTTTTCCTGTATCTTATGCGCCCGAGCAAAGCGTCAAGTTGTTCGGCATTGGGCAAATCCCGCTCTGTAATCCTTTCCATTTCGCCCTACTCCTTTTTATCGGGTCTTTCGGCGTTTTTGATAACCTTAACCTTTTGCGTATCGCCCACAGTTGCTTTAAACGCCGCCGTGATTCTTTCGATATCGTCATCGGTCAGCCCGATTTTTGCGGCATTGTCAAGCCTTTGACTAAGCCTGTTATTCTCAGCTTTAAGTTCTTCGACTTCCTTTTGAAGATAAAACAAAATCTCCAAAAGCTCGGGCTTTTTTAATCTTCTCAGTTCCTTGTCCGTCATATTAAATTCCTCTTAATCTAATCGTAAAATAGTTTATCCGCTGCGATTCAATTTTTGCCACAGGCAACATTAACGGACATTTCAACAAAGATATAGTGATATTATATACCTTTTTGCCAATCAAGTCAAGCGAAATGGAAATATTTGCACGCATTTTCAATATAACACACATATAAATATTGATAAATTTGAGCAATATGCAATAAAAACAGCACATATTACATCTTGCTAATGCTAAGTATCCACATTTTCTCTTAAATATTAAAGGCTTTTGATATGTACAAAATGTAAAATATCAAAGATATTTAAAATGTTTTTTTGTGCAAACATCCACACAAAAAAGTTGTTGTGCGGCATTTTTCCACACGCAAACGGCTATATGCCGAAAAATCTCTTAAAATTGCCGGAAAATATCTTTTCAAGCTCCGATTTTTCAAATCCGAGTGAAAGAAGAAAATTTGCCTCCGAAACATGGCTCCACATGGGAAAATCCGTTCCGAACATGATGTTATCGATTCCAAGTCGGCGCATTATTTTCACGGCATAATCGGAATCCAGCATAGACATTGAACTTGAGCAGTCAAACATCACGTTATCCAAGCCGCACAGCGACTCCAACGCCTCTTCCCAACGTTTATATCCGCCGAGGTGCGCCGCTATCGAGCGCAATTTCGGAAAATCCTTTTGCACCTTTGCCAGCTTGGAAGGCAGCGAATAATCATATCTGTCATCGCCTGTGTGAAATAAAATCGGCAGTCTGCCCTGCGCTGCTTCATATATTTTATATGCGTTTTTGCCGTCGATATCGAATTTTTGAAAATCGGGGTGCAGCTTTATTCCGCAAAGCCCGATTTGAATCATTCTGTCAACCTCGCCCTGAATATCCTCAAAATCGGGGTGAAGCGTTCCGAAGCCGAAAAACTCATCATGTTCATCACACTGAGCCTTGATGTAATTGTTTATTCCGACTACTTGATTTGCGGTTGTCGCCGCCGAACAAACAAGATATTTTTTCACGTTTATGCGTTTTCCGCTCTCGATAAGCTTTTGCACAGAGCCTGTCGAATACATCGGAATATCGTAAAATTCGCTGACTGCCCCCGTTGCCTTTTGCGCTATTTTTTCCGGATATATATGTGCGTGTGCGTCAATAATCTCAAATTCCGCAAATTGATACTTTTTCAAATCCTAAATGCCTCTTTTCCGCTTTTATCAAGTGTATATTCTAAAACTTTTCGCACAAAAAGTCAAGCGCATATTTCTTGACGTTTGAATAATTTTGTGTTATAATTCTTTTAGGGTGATTCAAATGGCTTCAACTATACAAATTTTCGGCAAAACCAAATGCTTTGAAACCAAAAAAGCTCAAAGGTTTTTTAAAGAACGCGGCATTCAATTTCAATTTATCGACTTTAAAGTCAAAGGAATGAGCGCCGGTGAGCTTAAAAGCGTAATTGCCGCTTTGGGCAGCATCGACAAGGTTATCGACGAAAATTCAAAAGATTATTGCATGATAAAATATCTTTGCGATGATGCAAAGTTTGAAAAACTGCTCGAAAACCCTATGTTTCTCAAAACTCCGATTGTACGCTGTCAAAAAAAGGTGTGCGTAGGATATTGCCCCACTATATTAGAAAGCTTTGTTGCAAAATAACATTTGCGTATTTTGACTTACTCAACAAATCAAGGCGGCTGTTTTTGTAAGTTTCACCGAAATGCGTAAACAGCTTGTAAAAAATATTTCAAAGCGCTTGAAATATAACACATTAAGTGATATACTGATTAGTATAGCGATTTTTTTCTCAGTAAAAGGAGTGTCGGCTTTGCGCATTGTCGGAATCGACCCCGGCTATGCGATTGTCGGGTTCGGCGTTGTCGAATACGAACGCAACACATTTACCCCGCTTGAATTCGGCGTGTCGCTGACGCAAGCTCACACCGATTTCAATGAAAGGCTTGTCTGCATATATGACGATATTTCCTTTCTGCTGGATAAATACAAGCCGGATTGTCTTGCAATCGAAAGGCTTTATTTTAACACAAACCAAAAAACCGCAATCAACGTCGCACAGGCAAGAGGGGTGCTGCTTCTCGCCGCAAAAAAGCGACAGATTGAAATTTTCGAATATACGCCGCTTCAGGTAAAACAAGCGGTAACAGGTCACGGCACTGCGCAAAAGCATCAGGTCATGGAGATGACAAAGCGGCTTCTTCGCCTTTCGGAGATACCCAAACCCGATGATGCGGCAGACGCACTTGCCATTGCGATTTGTCACGCATATAACGCAAAGCGTGCAAATTACGCAAAAATAAGATTTTGACGAAAAAAAGGGGCTTATTCATTGATATACAGCTTAAACGGAACAATATCGCATAAAGACGATTCGCTTGCCGTAATCGAATGCGCCGGCGTCGGATATGCCGTAAAGGCATCGCAATACACGCTTTCATCACTCGGCAAAATCGGTGATTCGGCACAGCTATATACATATTTGCATTTTTACGAAGGCGGTGCGGAGCTTTTCGGCTTTGCCGACTTGCTTGAAAAAAACTGCTTTATTCAACTCATTTCCGTAAGCGGCGTGGGTCCGAAAGCGGCAATTTCAATCCTTTCGGCAATTCCCGCACAGCAAGTGGCACTGCTGATAGCTTCAGGCGATAACAAAGCTTTTACCAAAGTAAAAGGCATCGGCACAAAAACCGCACAGCGCATTGTGCTTGAACTTGCCGACAAAATCACCAAAGAAAAAGTTCCGTCGGCTCTTTTGTCGGAAAGCGTCAAATCAAACGGCGCTTCAAATATTTCCGATGCAATTTCCGCACTTATGGTTTTGGGCTATACGCAAAGTGAAATTATGCCCGTAATTTCAACTCTGTCCCCTTCACTTTCCTCACAGGATATGATAAAAGCCGTTCTTAAAGCTCTTTCATCTAAGTGAAATGCACTTTTTATCAAATCTATAATTTTACGTTCATAAATTCGGCAAGCCGTCTGCCGTAAAGTACGGTGTCGCTTTTTGAGCGGCGAATGGGGTGTTTTTATGGTAAACGAGGGTTACACCAGCCTTATTGAAATTCTCACTGCGGCAAGCACAGGCCGTTGTCCGGAGGACAAATTTCTCAACGCCGTTATGTCGGAAACCGTGTACGTTATTTGCACGCCCACAGGAAAAGAAAAAGGTCTTTTCCATGATGGAATACTTGAAATTTTTGCCCAGCGCTCCGAAAAGAATCTGCCGGTCGTTCCTTTCTTCACAAAGGAAAAACTGCTTCACGAATATGCAAAAACCAAGGTAAACTTTGAAAAAGTCAATTGCCTTGATTTATTCCGCATGATAAACGGTGCAAGCGCAGTTATGAATCCGGGAACGTCGGACAAAAAGTTCAGCTCAAAAACCATCGCCAAGTTGATTCTCGAATCAAATCAAGCGCTAAAACCGTGGGAAATTCCTTTTGATACCTCAAAGGACGTTGAATACGGCAGACCCACGAGAACGCCGGAAACGCTCAAAAAAGTCCTTGTTCCTTTCTTCCAGAAAAAAGATAATGTGCGCAAGGCATTCTTTATCGGAATGAAGCGCAAGGGCGAAAACGAAAAAGTTATCGTTGTTGTCGATTTTGACGGAAGTCATTACAACCTCTTTTCCGAAATGCTCAAACTGGTTTCAAAGCAATTTGATTGCAGCGATTTGCTGTTTATAAGCTATGAAAACGAAGATGTAAGAAAAATAGCCGACAGTCACTCCGCTTTCTATTCACGTGCGGCTAAATCCAAAGCGGATAAAATGGATTTTTGATTTAACTTATCCGACCGAAAGGAGCTGTAGCATTTGATTGAATCCGGACAGATGGATTTTGAACCTCGAATCGTGGCGCCGGAGTGTATTGAAAGCGACAACGAAACCGATTTTTCACTGCGCCCGAAAACCTTTGCCGACTACATCGGTCAGGACAAAGTCAAAGAAATTTTAAACATCTACATTATGGCGGCAAAGCGCCGTGGCGAACACCTCGACCACACGCTGCTTTACGGACCGCCGGGGCTTGGCAAAACAACACTTGCCAATATAATCGCATCGGAATTAGGCGTCAATATTCACACAACATCAGGCCCTGCAATCGAAAAGCCGGGCGACCTCGCCGCAATTCTTACGACGCTTGAAAAAAATGATGTTCTCTTTATTGATGAAATACACCGCCTTTCAAAGCAGGTTGAAGAAATCCTCTACCCTGCCATGGAAGATTTGGCTATCGATATAATACTTGAAAAAGGGTTGGGGGCACGTTCTGTAAGGCTTGATATCCAGCCCTTTACTCTTGTCGGCGCAACCACAAGGGCAGGTCAGCTTTCGCCGCCTCTGCGTGACAGGTTCGGCGTTTTGCTCCATATGGAGCCTTATTCGCATGAGCAGCTTGCTCAAATCATTTCACGCAACGCAATCACACTCGGAATCGGCTGTGACCCGAACGGCGCTTTTGAACTGGCAAGACGTGCACGAGGTACACCTCGTATAGCAAACCGCCTTTTAAAGCGTGTGCGTGATTTTGCCGAAATCATCGGCGACGGTATCATAACATCGGAAATTGCCGATTTGGCGCTGACGAAGCTCGAAATCGACAAACTCGGGCTTGATTCTCTCGACAGAAAGCTTTTAAAAATGATGATAAACGCCTACGGCGGCGGCCCTGTCGGGCTTGATACCTTGGCGGCGGCAATCGGCGAAGAAGCTGTCACCATTGAAGATGTTTGCGAACCGTATCTTATGCAGCTGGGTTTTTTAAAGCGCACGCCTAAAGGCAGGTGCGTCACGGCGCAGGCATATTCACACTTAGGCATTAAATTGCCCGATTCTCTTGCAGGTCAAACAACATTCGATATTTAAATTTGCATTAACCATTATTCGGAGATAAACAATCAATGAACAAATCTACACCAAGCGGACTCAGCGGTCTTTATCCTGCACAGCTCGGATGTGAAACGGCAATGAATTATGCAAGGGCTTTGTGTCTTTTCATCGCAAGAAAAACAGACAGAAAGCCCGTTATTCTTGTCGGCTCGGATACAAGACCGTCATCACAGGCACTGTCTTTATCACTTTGCGCCGGCATATGTTCGGCAGGCGGCGACTGCGTAAACCTCGGCACAGTGCCCTCGCCGGCAACTTCATATCTCATTCCAAAGCATAAAGCAGACGCCGCAATGATGCTTTGCGCCGGCAGCAACGGCTCGGAATATAACGGCATTCGCTTTTTTTCGTCCTCCGGATTTTACTTTTCCGAAAAAGAACTTGACGAAATAACCGAAATTTCAAAAAGCGCACCGAAACTTTGCGCCGATATTCCCGCCAATCTCACAGGCAAATGCTTTGTCGATTCAAAAGCGCTGTGGGATTACAACAGGCACATTATTTCACAAATCGAAACCAATCTCAAAGGTGTTAAGGTCGCTGTTGACTGTGCAAACGGAAGCGCTTGCCTTACCGCCAAGAATATTTTCGAGGGCTTGGGCTCATACTGCATTATGCTTAACGATTCCCCAAACGGCGCCAACATTAACAACGGCTGCGGAACTGCCGACACAACTTATTTAAAAAATTTCGTAGTCGATAATCACTGTGCGCTCGGCATAGCCTTTGACGGCGACGGCGGAAAAATCGCCGTTGTTGACGAAAACGGCGCTCTTGTCGATACCGACAGGCTTCTCACCGTGTTTGCAAAATATCTTTCCGCAAAGCAATTGTTAAAAAACAATGCGATAGTATGCACAGCGGCGGCAAATCTCGGGGTTTCAAATTTTTGCACAAAAAACGGAATTGAGGTAATATCCGCAAAATCCGATGAATATTGCGTTGCCGAAAAAATGCTGCAAAGCAAATACTCACTCGGAGCAGACCATTGCGGACATATTTTCTTTGAATCCGACGTGCCCGTAAGCGATGCGCAGCTGTGCGGTGTAAAGCTTGTTGAATTGCTTGTAAATACATCAAAAAAGCTTTCCGAGCTGTCTTGCGAAATGGAGCGCTGTTCACAGGTGATAACTAAAATCAAAATCAATCCACGCTGTAAAGAAGTCTGGAAAAACGACACAGAGCTTGCGGATTATATCGGGCAGTGCGCACACGATCTCGGGGATTTTTACCGTGTAATCGTGCGTGAAAGTCCCGATGAAGCTGTAATTCGTGTGCTTGTCGAAGGGCGTGATTTTGATATGATAAACAAATATGCAATGCTGATTTCGGACAAAATCAAACAGCGTGTAAGACCAAAATAAATATTATCGGAGAATTATTTTGAGAATTTCGGACAAATGGCTTGATTATAAATTACTTGATGCGACAAGCGGCGAAAAGCTTGAGCGCTGGGGCAACATTACCCTTGTGCGACCCGACCCGCAAATTATTTGGAAAAGCGAAAAGCTTTCGGATATGTGGGACAATGCCGACGGGCATTACAGGCGCTCAAAATCCGGCGGCGGAAGCTGGTCGGTGCGTAGCAGCTTGCCGGAAAAATGGCAAATATCATATAACGGTCTGCGATTTTTAATAAAGCCCACGGGTTTTAAGCACACCGGACTTTTCCCCGAACAGGCGACAAATTGGGACTTTATGCAAAAACTGATAGAAAACGCAAACCGACCTATCAACGTGCTCAATATGTTTGCTTACACCGGCGGCGCAACGCTTGCCTGTGCAAAAGCAGGCGCAAGTGTTTGCCATTGCGATGCCGCAAAAGGCATGGTGCAATGGGCACGTGAAAACGCATCTCTTTCCGGCCTTGACGATAAGCCGATTCGCTGGATTGTTGACGACTGCGAGAAATTTGTTTCAAGAGAAATAAAACGAGGCAGAAAATACGACGCCATTATTATGGATCCGCCGTCATACGGCAGAGGTCCGAACGGCGAGGTTTGGAAATTGGAAAATTCAATTTACGACCTTATCAAACTTTGCAAAAACGTTTTGAGCGACAATCCCCTTTTCTTCCTTATAAACAGTTATACAACCGGACTTTCGCCGTCGGTTATGGCATTTATTCTGCAAAGGGTCTTGATTCCCGAATACGGCGGAAGCGTCAGCGCAGATGAAATCGGTTTGCCTGTTGAAACAGGCGGCGTTCTGCCCTGCGGTGCAACTGCCGTTTGGACTTGCAACTCCACACAGCCGCTTTGATTTTTGAAAGGATTTTGTTTTATGGAAAAATTTATCAGTATAAAAAACCTTTCGTTTGAATATGAAGCGCTTGAACCTAACGAAAAGCCGACATGCATTTTGCACAATATTTCACTTGAAATAGAAAAAGGTGAATTTGTTGCGATTTTAGGACACAACGGCTCGGGAAAATCCACGCTGGCAAAGCATTTTAACGGCATTTTGCTGCCGACGGACGGCGATGTTATAATCGACGGAATAAACACAAAGGATGAGGAAAAACTCTTTGAGCTTAGGCAAAGGGTCGGCATGGTTTTTCAAAACCCCGATAACCAGCTTGTGGCAACCATTGTTGAAGATGACGTTGCATTTGCCCTTGAAAATCTCGGTGTTGAGCCGGAGGAAATGCGCCAACGTGTCGATGAAGCGCTTAAATCCGTAAATATGTATGATTACAGGCTGCATTCGCCGCACCAGCTCTCGGGCGGGCAGAAACAGCGTGTTGCCATCGCCGGAATTATCGCCATGCGACCGAAATGCATAGTTCTCGATGAACCTACGGCGATGCTTGACCCTGTCGGAAGAAAACAGGTGATGAAAACCGTGCGCAAACTCAACCGTGAATACGGAATCACAATCGTTATGATTACTCACTTTATGGACGAAGCTGCCGATTGCGACCGTGTTGTCGTTATCGACAACGGAAGGATTTTGGCGGACAATACCCCGAAAAAAATATTTTCACACGTGCAGGCCATGCGCAATGCCGGGCTTGATGTTCCGCAGGTAACTCAGCTGTGCTATGAACTGAAAGAATCCGGATTTAATATAAAAAGCGATATTATCACACAGGAAGAATGCGTTGACGCACTCGAAAAACTATTGAAGTGATTTTTGAACAAAAGAGGGAATATATTTAGAATTTATGGCAACTATCAAAACAGAAAATTTGACCTATACCTACGGCATAGGAACACCGTTTGAAAAAACGGCGATAAACAATGTTAATATTGAAATACAGCCCGGCAGCCTTGTCGGAATCATAGGGCACACCGGCTCGGGAAAATCCACGCTTATCCAGCATTTTAACGGGCTTTTAAAGCCGACATCGGGCAAAATATATATTGACGGCGAAGATATATGGGAATCTAAGAAAAAAATCGGAGATGTAAGATTTAAGGTCGGTCTTGTTTTTCAATATCCCGAATATCAGATTTTTGAAGATACGGTAGGCAAGGATATCGCTTTCGGCCCGAAAAATATGGGACTTGATAATGAGCAGGTCGAAAAACGTGTTACACAGGCGCTTGAAAATGTCGGTTTGCCGCTTTCCTACCTCGAAAGGTCGCCGTTTGAGCTTTCCGGTGGCGAAAAGCGCAGAGTTGCGATTGCCGGCGTTATGGCAATGCAGCCCGAAGTCCTCATTCTCGATGAACCGACAGCAGGGCTTGACCCCAAAGGCAGGGACATGGTCTTTTCGCTTATAAAAGATTATCACAAAAAAACTCAATGCACCGTGCTGCTTGTTTCACACAGTATGGAGGATATTGCAAAATATGCCGACAAACTGCTTGTCATGAACAACAGTGAGGTTTTTTGTTATGACCAAACCGTTTCGGTTTTCAAAAAATCAGAGGAAATACAAAATATGGGTCTTGACGTTCCGCAAATCACCCGTGTTTTCAATGAGCTTAAACGCCGAGGAATCGATATCGGCGAGGAAATATATACGGTAGGCTATGCCAAAAAGCTTATCTTGGAATATCTTGAAAAGAAAGGTGAACCGTCTTGCTGAAAGATATCACAATAGGTCAGTATTTCCCCGGGCAAAGCGTTGTTCACCGACTTGACCCGAGGTTTAAAATCATAATTACTCTTGCGTATATTATAATGCTGTTTTCCGCTTCAAAAATGCTTTCGCTGATTCCGGGAGTGGTTTTTGCGCTTTTGGCACTTATACTTTCGCAAATTCCGTTTTCTCTCATCGCCAAATCCTTAAAGCCGATAATCCCCCTTATTATCATAACAACTCTTTTAAATCTTTTTCTTTATGACGGTGATACCGTAATAAAATTAGGCTTTATCGAAATAGCCGCCGAAGCAATCGAAATATCGGTAATGACGGCAATCAGGGTGATTTTCCTTATTGCGGGCACGTCGCTTCTTACCTATACCACCTCGCCGATAATGCTTACAGATGCGATAGAAAACCTCTTATCCCCTTTGAAAAAGGTTAATTTTCCCGTGCATGACCTTGCAATGATGATGACGATTGCGTTGCGTTTTATACCGACAATTATCGAAGAAACCGATAAAATCGTGAATGCGCAAAAAGCGAGGGGCGCAAATATCGAAACAGGCAACCTTGCACAGCGTGCCAAGGCAATGGTGACGATTCTGATTCCGCTTTTTGTTTCCGCTGTGAAACGTGCGGGTGAACTTGCGCTCGCAATGGAGTGCCGCTGCTATCGAGGCGATATCGGGCGAACCAGAATGAAGCAGCTTAAATCCGGCGCAAAGGATTATATCGCCTTGATTTTGACCTTTGCGTTCATCGCTTTGGTATTTGTGCTGAATTTTATATGATAAAGTCTGCGCCTTTTCTGACATAAATTGTATTTACAAATCAAATAAAACGGTGTATAATAAAACAGTTAGGCATAACTCAAACACACACATCGGGGAGAATGATGATGCTGAACTCAATGGTTTTTAAACGCATATTATGCATAAGCTGCGCTTCTTTGCTTATATTTTCAACAAGTGCCTGCGCAAAAAAATACGTTCAGCTTGATGATGTTGAGCTTTTGAATTTTCAAGAGTCGTCAGTCGGTGAAGAAATTGCTGTTTTCAAGCTTGAACATATGAATGAACCGCTCGGTGAAATCAGAATTAAGCTTTTTGAAAACGAAGTGCCGCAGGCTGTTGAAAATTTCAAAAAATTGGTCGAAGCCGATTATTACGACGGCTGCACATTTTTCTATGTTTCTCCGCAAAGCTATGTTATGAGCGGCGATGCAAGCGGCCTCGGAACAGGCGGCACAGCGGCGGTCGAAACGCCGTGCGCACCTTCAAAACAGCTTTATAATTTCACGGGCGCAGTCGGCTTTACATCGCAAAACAACTACTGCGACAGCAGGTTTTATATCGTAACGGGCACCACTGTTACAGCTCAGGATTTTGTAAGCTACGCTATGCAGGATTCTCAAAAATATTTTCCCCAAAATGTTAAATCCGTATATATGGACGTTGGCGGACAGCCCGGACTTGATAATGACGCCAATATGGTTTTCGGTCAAATTTTCGAGCAGGATATGGATGTTCTCGAAAAACTTTGTTCGGTCAAGCTGACGCAGGACAATCGCCCGGAAAAAGCGGTTATAATTACCTGCGCCGAAATCATTGAATACAGCGGCGAATAATTCGGATAAAAAACAGGGCAATGACAATAATATGACTATAAATAACAGCGTCAAGGAGAGAGCGACTTGGATAAATTTGTAATAAAGGGCGGAATACCGCTGAGAGGAACAGTCGAAATCAGCGGAGCGAAAAACGCCGCAGCAGCAATAATTCCCGCAGTAATTTTGTCTGATGAAGCGTGCATACTCGAAAACGTTCCCGCCATAAGCGACGTTTCGATAGCTTTGCGAATGCTTTATGAAATGGGTGCTCGGGTCGAAACCATTAACAGAACGACCTATCGCATTGACGCCACTACGCTGAATAACTATGTTGTACCTTATGAAATGGCGAGAAAAATGCGTGCGTCATACTATTTTCTGGGCAGCTTGCTCGGCAAATTCGGTCACGCAAGGGTTTCAATGCCGGGCGGATGTCCCTTAGGCTCACGCCCTATTGACCAGCACCTTAAAGCTTTTGCTTCGCTCGGCGCAGAATGTACTCTCGACCACGGCATGGTCGATGTTGAAGCGCAAAATCTTTCGGGCAGTCAGATATATCTTGATGTTGTTTCGGTCGGAACGACAATTAACGCTATTCTTGCCGCAGTAAAGGCTAAAGGTCTTACAATTATCGAAAACGCCGCAAGAGAGCCGCACGTTGTTGATGTCGCAAACTTTTTGAACTCAATGGGCGCCGATATCATGGGCGCAGGCACTGATGTAATCAAAATCAGGGGCGTAAATTACCTGAGAGGAACAACATATTCAATTATTCCCGACCAAATCGAAGCCGGCACTTTTATGATTGCCGCCGCCGCCACAAAAGGCGATGTTACCGTCACAAACGTTATTCCCAAGCACCTTGAGGCAATCACCGCAAAGCTTGAAAAAATCGGCGTAAACGTGATGGAATTTGATGAAAGCGTCAGAGTGTGGGTGGACGGTCCTCTTGTTAAAACAAATGTAAAAACCCAGCCTCACCCCGGTTTTCCGACTGATATGCAGCCTCAAATTGCAACTTTGCTGACTTTTGCCGAGGGCACCAGCATGGTAACCGAGGGTATTTGGGAAGACCGTTTCCGCTATGTCGATGAATTGCGCCGAATGGGTGCGGATATTTCAGTTGACGGCAAAGTTGCCGTAATCGAGGGCACAGGCAAGCTCATGGGTGCTCCCGTGAGGGCTTGCGATTTGAGAGCGGGCGCCGCACTTATCATTGCAGGGCTTGCCGCAACCGGAACAACCGAAATCGAGGATATTTACCATGTGGAACGAGGATACGACAGCATGGAGGTAAAATTGCGTGCGCTCGGCGCCGATATCGTCAAAAAGACAATACCCGGCGGCTTGTCACGCAAGGCAATATAAAAATGGCAAAAATATATCCGCTTTTCAGTTCAAGCAAAGGAAACGCCGTATATATCGGCACAAAGGAACATGGAATCCTTATTGACGCAGGCGTCAGCTACAAGCGGCTTGTCACAGCGCTGAACCTATTTGATATTGATATTTCGGCGCTATGCGGCGTGTTCATCACCCACGACCATTCCGACCACGTTTGCGGTCTTAATATGCTGACAAAGCACAACAATATAACGGTTTACGGGCAAAACATTACACTGCGCAACCTCATCGATACTGAATTGATTGCACCCAAAGCACGTGTTTGCGAAATATCGCAAAGTATTGATATCGGCAATATGAGAATTACGGCATTTGATACGCCGCATGATACATCTCAAAGCTGCGGATACAAAATCGAAACCGAAAACGGCGGAAAATGCGCTGTCTGCACGGATTTGGGGCATATCACAAAATCGGTTGACGATGCGATTTGCGGATGCTCAACAGTACTTTTGGAAGCAAATTATGATGAAAATATGTTGAAAAACGGACCGTATCCGTCATACATAAAATCACGAATTGCCTCGCAAAACGGTCACCTTTCCAACACGGCAAGCGGTGATATGGCAAAAAGGCTTGTCGAAACAGGAACTACGCAAATCATTCTCGGGCATCTCAGTCGTGATAACAACACACCGGAATTGGCTCAACTGGCCGTTGTTAGGGCACTGGGCGGTTTTCAGCGCAATAAAGACTATCTGCTTGATGTTGCACCGGTGCAAACCATCGGGCAATCATTTGTCATAAATTCGGATTAGCTATATGAATATTAACATTATCTGTGTCGGCAAATTGAAAGAAGATTACTTAAAAAGCGCCTGCGCCGAATATATCAAACGGCTTGGCGCTTTCGCTAACATCAATGTTATTGAACTTGATGAAGCACGCCTTGGTGAAAAGCCTTCGCAAAAGCAAATTTCGGCCGCACTTTCGGCAGAAGCTATCTGTTTTGAGAAATTTTTGCTTTCTCACAAGGGCTACAATATCGCCCTTTGCATTGAGGGCAAAATGCTTTCAAGCACACAACTGGCTCAAAAAATGCAAACCATTGTCGTTGAGGGCAAAAGCTGCATAAATTTTCTCATCGGCAGCTCGTTCGGTCTTGACGATATGCTGAAAAAATCTTGCGATCTGTCGCTTTCTCTGTCGGCAATGACCTTTCCGCACCAGCTTTTCAGGGTAATGCTGCTCGAACAGATTTATCGTTGCTTTCAAATAAATTCCGGCTCAAAGTATCATAAATGAAAAATTAAAGCATAGTTATCATCACACTTGATGACAGCTATGCTTTTTTGCGTTAGATGTGATATAACCTAACGCTGATGTCCATACGCCTCTTAGGCGGCGGAGGGACATATCCACAGCCTTTTTCACACTTTTACTGTTTGTGGGAATATGTCTATAAAACTGACATTTTCGTATGATTAACTCAGTTTTCTTTTATTTTTTCCATTCTTCTCTTGTAATTGCATAGGCATAAGAAATGGTGTTTTTCGGATCGGGGTATTCTTTTACTTTTTTCATTCCATTCGCTAAAGCAGTAGAATAAGAGCCTATGTTCGTGTATTTCATGTACGAATAGATTGTGTCGTATTGCGTATTAAGGAATACCCAATCCCGTACTGCCTTTGCCGCCTCTTTCGCAAATCCTTTTCTCCAATGCTTTTTATGAATATGATAACCTATCTCCGGAAGCATTTCTCCGTCAATATTCTGTATCGTAATACCACAATCTCCTATAAACTCTCCCGTTTCTTTCAACACAACTGCCCAAAGTCCAAAACCATACTTCTTGTAATTATCCAAGTTCCAAGCAATCCAATTCCTTGTTTTTTCTTCATCAAAAGGTGCCGGATAATGTTGCATAGTTTCTGCATCGGATACTATCTCAAAAAGTGCGTCAAAGT
>CAZBAI010000006.1:0-81206 GCA_964490175.1 uncultured Oscillospiraceae bacterium
CTTATGAGAACTATTCCCGGAATGACTATTATAAATCCTGCCGATGATGTTGAAGCAAAAATGGCTGTGCAAGCCGCCATTGAGCACAACGGTCCCGTATATATGCGCTTTGGCAGACTTGCCACACCTGTTTTTAACGATGCTTCAACCTATAAATTCGAGCTTGGCAATGGCGTTACTTTAAAAGACGGCAAAGATATTACCATTGTTGCGACAGGTCTTATGGTTTGCGAAGCCCTTGAAGCCGCTAAAGTTCTTGAAGCTGACGGAATCAGTGCGAGGGTTATCAATATCCACACGATTAAGCCTATTGATAAGGAGATTATCTGCAACGCCGCAAGGGAAACCGGCAGAATACTTACCGTTGAAGAGCATAGCATAATCGGCGGTCTTGGCTCTGCTGTTGCGGAAACCGTTTGCGAGTGCTGCCCTGTGCCCGTTGTAAGAATCGGCGTTGAGGATTGTTTCGGGCATTCCGGTCCTGCCGCTTTATTGCTTAAGCAATTCGGTCTTTGCGCCGAAAATATTGTTTGCAAAGCAAAAGAGCTTGTTAAGTAAAATATGCAAAAAATGGTTGCTTAAAATAATTTATGCCGTGCCATGTTGGTGCGGCATTTTTTATTGCCGACATTTTCTATATATTGCATATTGTCAGCGACCTATCAGTTTTTTTCGCACCGAACGGTATTGCTCGGGTAGTTTTTCAATCGGCATTTTTTGCAACTCGGCAGTAGTGCCTTGCGCTTTTGCGGTTTCATAATACCACTTTTTGAAATCAAGCATTGCAAGAGTTTCGTGCAATTCATCGATTTGATATATTACGGATTCTCTTTGACGAATAATCAGATTCAGGCGCTGCTCGATTGTTTCGTCGCCTTGCGTTGCCATGAGCATGAATTTGCGTATATCTTTAAGGCGCATTCCGGTTTTTTTCAGGCACTCAATTACCATCAGCCATTCATAGTCCGATTCTTCAAAAATCCGTGCACCGCTTTTTGAACGTTTTGCAAACGGAAGAAGCCCCTGATTGTCATAATAGCGCAGGGTTGAGGGTGCAACACCGATACGCTTTGCCATTTCTCCGACTGTATATGCCATAAAAAACACCTCGATTTTTTTCAAAAAAACTCTTGACTTAAAGTATGGTTTAAGCTTTATAATAATCTTACAGTAATATTTAAATATTGTCAATAGGAGATGTTTTTATGGCGAAAAAAGTATTGATTTTATCGGGAAGTCCTCGAAAGGACGGAAATTCCGACATTCTTTGCAATGAATTTATGAAAGGTGCGCTTGAAAGCGGTAATGAGGTTGAAAAAGTCTTTATTGCCGAAAAGAAAATTGCCCCATGTCTTGCGTGCTATGCGTGCCGCAAAAACGGTGTTTGCGCAATAAAGGACGATATGGCAGAGATTATGCAAAAGCTTATCAACGCAGATGTTGTTGTGATGGCAAGCCCTGTTTATTTTTATTCTATCAGCGCTCAGCTTAAAGCGCTGATTGACCGCACTGTTTGCCGCTGGACCGAAGTTAAGGATAAGGAATTTTACTATATTATGACTGCGGCAGATAGTGACAGGCACTCTATGGATACAACTCTTGCCTGTTTTCGAGGCTATGCCGATTGTGTTGAGGGCGCAAAGGAAATGGGTGTAATTTACGGCACAGGTGTTTACGAAAAGGGTGAAATTTTAAATAAATCGGCAATGAAAGAAGCATATCTTGCGGGAAAAGGCGTTTGAAAGCAATCAAATAAAATGATGTGAGGAGGATTTTTATGCAGTTTATAACGCTTTCAAACGGCGTAAAAATGCCGCAGCTCGGTTACGGAGTTTATCAAGTTACCCAAAGTGAGTGTGAGCGCTGCGTTCTTGACGCACTTTCGGTCGGATATCGTGCAATTGACACGGCACAGTCTTATTTTAACGAGGCACAAGTCGGCTCGGCGATTGCCAAAAGCCGTGTGCCCAGAGAAGAAATCTTTATAACAAGCAAAGTTTGGATTGAACATTACGGATATGAGGAGTGCAAGCGTTCCGTGGCAGATTCGATGGAAAAGCTCCAAACCGACTATATCGACCTTATGCTTTTGCACCAGCCGTTTAATGATTATTACGGGGCGTGGCGAGCCTTGGAGGAGCTGTATGAGCAAGGTAAACTAAGGGCTATAGGTATTTCAAATTTTTATCCGGACAGAATGATAGACCTTGCCTCTTTTTCACGCATAAAGCCTATGGTGAATCAAATTGAGCTTCATGTGCTCAATCAACAAAACGAGGCTAAAGCATGGGCTGAAAAATACGGCATTCAGCTTGAAGCATGGGCACCGTTCGGCGAGGGGAGAGGAGGACTTTTCGACAATGAGCTTATCAAAGCAATCGGCGATAAGTACTCAAAAACCGCAGCTCAGGTAATGCTGCGTTGGCATCTTCAGCGTGGTATTGTTGTAATACCGAAATCTACTCACCGTGAAAGAATGGCAGAAAACTTTGATGTGTTCGATTTTTCTCTCACCGATGAGGATATGGGCGCTATCGCAAGGCTGGACGCTTCAAAAAGTGTATTCTTCTCTCATACTGACCCGAACATGGTCGAGTGGTTTGTGAAAATGGTTGATGAGCGCAAAAATCAGCATGATTGTGAAAAAGAGAAAAAGAGCTGGTAATCGGCTTTATGTACTTTAAAAAATGCTGTGCAAACGGTTTTTTGTCCGCTTGCACAGCATTTTGTTTAAATCGGTGATTGAAAAATCAGTCATGCTTTTTGTTGTCATACATCAAAATTGCCTTGATGTCAATATCTTTATATACCAAAAAATATGTTATATATATAACGGCGATTGATATTATGCAAATTGCAAAAACCGCAACATAGCTTAAAAGATTCAGTTTTCCGCTGTCGGAATCAGGGCAGGTTAAATAAAGCAACGGCACAAAGTTTATGTTGATTATTTTATAAAACGGCAAGAATTTTTTTACATTGCAAAGCTGTAATATCAGCTGTAAAAGCGTGGTAACAATCGGGATGAGATTGGCAAAAATTGCAAGTGAAAGCGCCCATTTTGCGGAAAACGAGTCAACGCCCGATATTTTCAGCCTGTCATATTTGGCGCTGCGCTGTCCGCAATTATACATCATGCCGAAAAAAAACAAAAGCTGAGCTATTATAATCAGGATAAGAATCGGTCTTTTTGAATAAAACCCGAGGGTCATTATCGAGAAAAAGAAACCGAGAAACGAAGCGGCAAACCAATCAATCCAACTTCTGAAAAGTTTTTGCGTGCACGTTTTTTTTACAACGGTATTCATTAAATTTAAATCTCCTTTTTTTGCAAAAAATACCAAGACATATCTCGAATAGTCTTTATTGTATCATAAATTATATTTATTTACAAGCAATAAAGTAAAAATTTTCGCACATAATAAAATCAACAAAAAAAGAAAGGTGAGATATATGAAAAAGGAAAACCTTAGTGTTATGGACGCAATTTATCGTAATGCCGATATGGGGCGTTCATCAATCAAAAATATTCTCAAAAAAGTGGGCAACCCGCATTTGCGATGCGAACTTGAAAAACAGCTTGAGTATTATGAAGAATCGCTGAAAAGCATTGAAAAAGACTTTGAAATGAAAAATGATGAGCCTGACAAGCTTAATCCGATTGTAAAGGCGTGGGCACGAATTGACCTTGAAATGCAAACGGCGATTGAATGCGATTCAAGCAAAATTGCCGAGCTTATGACGCAGGGCACAAACATGGGAATTATCGAGATTGAAAAAGCGTGCAACGCAAACGAAAATATGCCGCATGATGTATCAACCCATGCAAAAAGCGTAATCAACCACGAAAAAAAATACATCGAGCAGCTTAAACCGTATCTTTAAGCGCAGATAGAAAGAGAGGCGAGTGCACATGGCAAAGGTAAGCGTTCAAAAGGCAAAGATATATCACCCGAAAAAGGCGGTTGTCAAGCCGTGCTCGGCAAAAGGCAAAGGCGCCTAAAAGCGCCGATTTAAAGCTTCAGTCCGAATCGTTTTCAGCATTCGGGCTGATTTTTTTGTTTGAATCGAAAAAGCAGCAATCGTTTAAAGGCGAAAGAACTTTTTTAGCGCCCTCAAGCGTGCACCAACCGTCAAATTGGTGTATACATTTTTCACAGCATTTTATCAAACTCATAGATTTTTCCTCCTTTAATTTAAGGGTATTGTATTCGCCGAAAAAGAAAATATACAAAGGTAAATATATCAAGTTATAAAATCAGAATCTGCGTCAAATAATTTATATTGATATTAAAAGTGTAAAAGGAAGATTGTGCAATGAACAAAAAGTTTTACCTAATTTCTTTGGCTGTATTTTGCGCCTGTGCGGGGCTTTTTGCTCCAAGGCTGTATATTTCAACGCTGCCAAGCGCATATACGGCTCAAATTAAGGAGATTGAATACGCCGAATATGTAAATGCAATCGGCGAAATTGTCAGCGCAGACAGTGTTGAGGTGACAACCGAATTGCCGATTGTTATAAAGAACATTTGCAAGCAATCGGGTGATGAGGTTTTAAAAGGCGAAATGCTTGCAGAGATTGACAGAGAAAAAAGCGCTAAAAGTATTATCGAGCTTGGCGAATATGCGTCAATTGCGAATATTTCGGCAATTTCATCATCACCGGATTATATGAATATAATCGAAATGATTCCGCAGGCGATTTACAGCGAGTGCGATGGGGTTGTTTCATCGGTCGGCGTTTTGAACGGTGGGTATATCGGCGCAGGCGGCACTGTGATGACAATCAGCGGAACCGAACCTTTAAGCGTTAAAGTAAAAATCAGCGAAAATAAAATTTCAAAAGTAAATCTCGGACAAAAAGCAAAAGTCAGCGCAGGTGCTTTCGGTGATAAAACCTATGACGGATATGTGGCAAGCATAGCCGACAGCGCCACAAAAGAATACAGTGCAACATTATCGCAAACCGTTGTCGAAGCTGATATTGTTATCGAAAATGCAGATGAATATGTAAAAAGCGGATATACGGCAGAGGTAAAAATTTCGGTTTCCGACAAAAGGCAGATAAATGTTATACCCTATGAAGCGGTAACTCAGAAAGATAATAACACTTTTGTTTATGTATTTAACGACGGAACGGCAAAGCGCAAGCAAATTACAACGGGAATCGAAACGACCGAAGGAATTGAGGTTATAAGCGGAATCGCTTCGGACGATATAATCATATATTCCGATGATGAACTTATAAACGGCGGCTATGTTGCGATTAAAACAGTTGAATAATAATTGGGGTGATATGCAATGCTCGGATATATAACTAATGCCGTAAAATCGCTGAAAAAATGCAAAATCAGGGCGGCGCTGACTTCGCTCTCGGTGGCAATCGGCGTATTCAGCGTGGTGATTATATCGATTATCGGCGATATGGGAATTAACTCGGTTGAAGCGACTTTAACCGAAATGGGCATGGATAATCTTGTTATTTCGGGCAGCCGAACAAACGAAAACGGGCTTAAAGCAAACGACCTTGATGTTATAAAATCGCAAAGCGAAGTTATAAACGCAATGCCGCTGATGTATAAGGTTACATCATGCGAAAGCCAGAATGACACGCATGAATGTATGCTGTGGGGAGTAAATGAAGACGCAAACGAGGTAATTGAGCTTAAAGCGATATACGGCAGGCTGCTTAATAAGGGAGATGTTGCACAATCGGCAAGAGTGTGTATAATCGACGAAGAGCTTGCCCTAATGTGTTTTTCCAGAAGCAATGTTATCGGCAAGACGATTGCGGTTAAGCTCGGCAGCGGATATACGGAATATGAAATCGTGGGAGTTGTCGAAAACGGTGTGAGTATGCTGCAATCCATGCTGGGAAATATTATCCCGAATTTTATCTATATTCCGTATACATCAATGCAGGAAATAACAAATCAACAATATTTCAACGAAATTGCCGTAAAGGTGAACGGAAATTCGCAAAAAAGCGCAATGGCTATTGAAAATGCAATAGCAACATTAAGGGCAGACGACGGCTCTATCAGCGTTGAAAACCTATGTGCGCAAAAGGATATGTTAAGCTCTGTGTTTGATGCGGTTTCACGAATAATGTCAATAATCGCATCAATCTCGCTGATTGTTTCAGGTATGTCTATAATGACGATTATGACGGTTTCGGTGAATGAACGAACAAAAGAAATCGGCATAAAAAAATCAATCGGAGCGAAAAATTCTGATATACTTTTGGAATTTGTTCTTGAATCACTGATAATTTCGCTTGTCGGAGCGCTTATCGGAGCGCTTGTCGGCTGTGCAATCGCCGTAATCGGCTGTATTTTGCTTGGCGTTGCCGCTTCGATAGATATATGGTCGGTTATCACGATAATTGCTTTATCGGTGATGATCGGGCTTTTGTTTTCGGTATTTCCCGCACTAAAGGCAGCATATTTAAAGCCGGTTGAGGCATTGCGGCGTGACTGATTGAAAAACGGCATTCTTTCAAGGGTAAGTCCTTAAAAGAATGCCGCTTTTGTGTATATTAAAATTAAGCTTTGATTTATGCTTTTTGCGCTTTGTGGAACACCTTTTTGCCTTTTTTGATGATTACGCTTTCGGAAATTTCGATAAGTGCAAACGGGTCGGTGATTTTTACGTCATCAACCGAAATGCCGCCTTGCTGAATAAGACGTTTGCCCTCGCCCCTTGTGGGCGCAAGTTTGCATATTGTAAGCAAATCGAGAATGCCGATTTTGCCGTTATCAAACTTATCCGATGAAATTGCGGTTGTCGGCATATTATCATCGGCGCCGCTTCCGGCAAATACCGCTCTTGCTGCGGCAAGTGCCTTGTTAGCTTCTTCTTCGCCGTGCACAAGTTTCGTAAGCTCAAATGCAAGAAGCTCTTTAGCCTTGTTAAACTGCGCTCCCTCCATGGTTTTTTCCATTTCTTCGATTTCTTCAATGGGTACAAATGTGAGCATTTTCAGGCACTTGATAACATCTGCGTCACCGACGTTTCTCCAATATTGGAAAAATTCATACGGCGATGTTTTTTGCGCATCAAGCCAAACTGCGCCTTTTTCGGTTTTGCCCATTTTTTTGCCCTCGGAATTAAGCAGCAAAGTAATTGTCATTGCGTGTGCGTCTTTACCGAGTTTTCGTCTGATAAGCTCAGTACCGCCGAGCATATTACTCCACTGGTCATCGCCGCCGAATTCAAGATTGCAGTTGTATCTTGTATACAGCTCTAAAAAGTCATATGACTGCATTATCATATAGTTAAATTCAAGGAAAGTCAAGCCCTTTTCCATACGCTGCTTATAGCATTCGGCAGTGAGCATTCGGTTTACGGAAAAATGTGCGCCGACCTCACGCAGAAAATCTATATAATTTTTGCCGCAAAGCCAATCCGCATTGTTGACAAGCAATGCTTTGTCTTCGCCAAATTCGATAAACCTCGCCATTTGTTTTTTAAAGCATTCGACATTGCGGTTGATATCATCGACGGTCAGCATTTTTCTCATATCCGTTTTGCCGGAAGGGTCGCCGATTAAAGCTGTTGCGCCGCCGATTAAAGCGATAGGGCGGTTGCCTTTTTCCTGCAAACGCTTCATAAGGCAAAGTGCCATAAAATGCCCGACGTGAAGCGAATCGGCAGTAGGGTCAAAGCCGATATAAAAGGTTGCTTTTCCGTTGTTGATAAGTTCGGAAATCTCTTTTTCATTGGTTGTTTGCGCAATCAGTCCTCTGCGGACAAGTTCTTCATAAAGTGTCATTTTCAAAATTCCTCCGTTATATTAAATTTTCATTGTCATTTTGTACATTTGCGGAATAAAGCCGATTGATGCGCAAAAATCAACTGCATTGTAGTTTTCATACCACGCATCAATTTCAATACAGTCGCATAGGCTGTTTTTTGCAAATTGTTTGATATGCTCTAAAAGCATTTTGCCGATATGCTTTCTGCGATATTCTTCCAAAACCGCAAAATTAACTATCATGCATTTTCTGCAATGTTTTTTTAATGCGTCTTTTTCGCTAAATTTTATTTTGCACTGTGCAAATGCAACAACTGTTCCGTTTGATTCATAAACAAAATATTCGCAATTATCGCATTTTTTAAATTCAGCCGTTAAGTTTTCAAGCAAAGCGTTTATATCGGCTTGCAAAAAGTAATTTCCGCTAAATTGCATATGTTCTGAATGTGATTGGCACAATATTTTCGCAATATCGGGCAAATCTTTAAATTCTGCTTTTCTTATCATAATTATCCGATTCCTTTCAAAATATATTTTACAGAAAACGGACAGCATATGCGATGAAACCCCGAGTCGGTTTCACTGATATCACCCCTTTACAGTAAATAAAAAAGCCCTGCGACGCATTTTTATGCGCCGAGGGCAAATAATATGCGGTACCACCTCGGTAAAGACTCATCCTTGCGTTAACGCCGCAGCTACGCACAAAGCTACGCACCGCAAATGCCTGCGGCTTCACTGTGTGGGCTGATAGGATGTATTCACATTCCGATTTTAAGGCTTTTTTGCACCGAACAAAAGCTCTCTTCACATAAAATTCGGACGTTACTTCTTCCCGTCATAGCCGTTATTACGTATACAATACTACCATATCAAGCAGCAAATGTCAAGCAAATTTTCAGAGCTTGATTTAAAACTTCGATTCAAATTGCAAAAGAAATTCATTTGCGACCAAAAGGCATCCTTCGCCGTTGGGGTGACCGCCGTAAAGCGTTTTTGCGCAGTCATCGGGGTCGGCAAGAACTGCGGCAAAATCAAACAGCTCACAGTCGTTTTCTTCAGCCAAGGTTTTTAAACTCTCATTAAATTCAATACGGGTCGTTTCCTGCGTGCCGCCAATGGGAAAATCAAACGGGGGCTGGGTGAAAATAATGACTTCACAGCCGGCGTTTTTCAGCTCTGTAACAATTGTTGTGATATATCCCAACATTTCCTCGCAAGTGTCGGGGCGGTTGTTTGCATATTTTCCGCTGATGACATCGTTTGTGCCGAATGCAACGGTGACAATGTCGGCGTGTTTTGCTCTGCAAAGCCAATCGCCGTTTAAGGCGCAGTCGCTTGAGCGTGACCAGCCTAACCCGAGATTTGCAACGCTGTAATCACTGCCGAGATTTTTTGCAATATCGGCAACCCAAAAATCATATTCACAGCTTGTTGTTTGGCAACCTTGCGTAATCGAATCACCAATGCAGGCGATTGTTTTGTTCACCTCACGCTTTGCGCCGATGATATTGGGAAGCGGAATTTCATCGCACCAGCCGAAACTGCCGCCGTCGGTGCTTTTTGACGTGTGCGTAAGGCTGCTCATATTTGTACAAGGCACATAGCTGCCGGTTATCGTCCATTCCCAAACGAGAAAATGTCCTTCTTGCACGTTAAAATCAACAGGGTCGCTCCAAAAACTTTCCATATATCCGACGTTTTTCGTTGTGCTGCCGTTATCAAAGGTTACGGCGGTTGTGTTGGTCAAAGGCTCGGCGTTTGATGTGCCGCCGTCGGAAATATAAGCACTGTGGATAGTAAACTCTGCACCGGGTCTGCCGGCATATGCGATTTCACCCATTGAATATGTAGAATCGACCATATTGCTGAAATAAAAGCAATATTCAAGCTTGCCGTATTCTTCAACGGGAATATATGCTCTGAAAGTAACATTATTTACATCGGTAATCATTTGATTATTGCCCGTTGCAAGATAAGAGTTTGAAACGTAAACATCAAAATTTGTCGGCTCTGAATCAAGAGCTGTTTGTGAAGTGTTTTCGCTTAAAGCCGAGCTTTGATTTTTATCGTTGCTTTGAGAATTGTTTGAATCACCGCAACCGACAAACGTCAAAAGCATCATACCTGCAAGAATTGTTGAAATGAGTTTTTTCATAAAGATTCACCTTGATTGAAATTTATTTGGTTTTGTATTGCTCACAAAAGGCGCAAAATCTTTCAAAATTGTCATTTTGGTCGGGAAAGGACGCAACTTTGGGAGCAAATTGAATAACTAATTTTTCATATTGTTGTGTGCTTAAATTTAAAAAAGTGCCTTCCATGATTTTTTGCTTTGCAAGTGTGTTTTTCAATGTCAAATGCTTCGGCATGGTGAAATTGTAGGCTGCGGTTTGATTGTAAGGGAGCGTGTGCGTAATTAGTGCGCCGCTTTCGGTTATAGCGACAAATCCCGAGCCGTATATCACGGAAGAACCTAACAGCGAAACTTTTTGCTTAAACGCAACCGCAATCGAGCATATCGGTTTTTGATTTAACGGGGACAAAACGGCATTGAAAGTTCTTACCATATTTTCCGCACAATAACCCGACGACGCATTCATTTTTTCAAGCAGACCCATAAAAATACTCCTTAATCAAAAAACTACAATGATTATACATCATAAAACCCGATTAGTCAAGCCGCAGATGCATTAAAAAGGCGAATATTTGCTATATCCATATCAATTAAATTTAGTACTGGACATTGTGCTTAAAATGTGGTATAATAAACGCAAAGCGTTTATTTACATTTATCTTTATTGCCTTGCACATACGCAAATTACAAATTTGCTCCGTGCAAATCGGCTTAATAACATAAAATAAATTAAATCGGAGGTTTTTTATGGGCTCTATTTTGATTTCGGGTGCGTATTGCATATTGCCCGACGGTGAAGAAAAGCGCTCTGATATATATATCGAAAACGGGCGTATTTGCGCAATATCCGACAATGTCAGAAAAAGCGCCGACAGGTATATCAACGGCGAATCGCTTGTTGCAATGCCTGCGCTGTTTGATATGCACGTGCATTTTCGTGATCCGGGCTATACCTATAAGGAGGACATTTTCACAGGCACGGCAGCGGCAATTGCTGGTGGGTTTTCGGGCGCTGCGTGTATGCCGAACACTAAGCCTGTGTGTGACAATGCAGATGTTTTGTCTTATATTTTCGACAGATCGACAAGTGCGGAATTTAAAGTTTACCCCATTGTGTGCACGACAAAAGGTATGCAGGGAAAAGAAATTTGCGATTATGCCGAGTTAAAAAAGTGCGGTGCAATTGCCGTTTCCGATGACGGACGCCCTGTCGCCGATGAAAATATCATGGAAAAGGCGCTTATCAGTGCATATAATAACGGTATGCCGATAATTTCGCATTGTGAAGATTTGGATATAATTGACGGCGGGATTATCAATAAAGGCACTGTTTCCGAAATGCTCGGCGTTAAAGGCATGGACAGAGAATCGGAAAACAGCATAACCGAGCGTGAAATTCTTCTTGCCGAAAAAACCGATACCGCTATTCATATTGCGCACGTTAGCACAAAGGAAAGTGTTGAACTGGTAAGAAAAGCCAAGCAAAGGGGCGTTAAAGTTACCTGCGAAACCTGCCCTCATTATTTTTGTCTTACCGATGAGCTTTTGACTTTGAAAGACGCAGATTACAGAATGAATCCGCCGCTTCGTGAAGAAGCCGACAGAATAGCCGTTATTGAGGGATTGCTTGATAATACGATTGATTGCATTGTCACCGACCATGCGCCGCATTCGGCAAACGAAAAGGCTGATTTTTTGAGCGCACCTAACGGTATTGTCGGGCTTGAAACCTCACTTGCCGCTACTTTGACCGAGCTTTATCACAAAAACGGTTTTACACTTTCGCATATATATCGGCTGATGTCGCTTAATCCGAGGAGGATTTTAAATCTTCCCGTATGTGAGCTTAAAGTTAATTCCTGTGCGGACATTGTTTTGTTTGATTTGAACTGCCGCTGGCGAATTGAAACGAATAAGCTTAAATCCAAATCAAAAAATACGGCATTTAAACATATGATATTTACAGGTAAGCCTGTGATGACGATTATCAACGGAAAAATCCGTTATGAGAATATTTAAAGGAGATTGAAAAAATGGGATTCGACAGATTGATTGACAGAATTGAGAGCACAAAAAATCCGACGGTTGTAGGGCTTGACCCCAAGCTTGATTATGTTCCGCAGTATATTGTTGACAAGTGCATAGCAAAATACGGCGAAACCTTAAAAGCTGCCGCAAAAGCTGTTCTTATATTCAACAAAGGGATTATCGACGAGGTCTGCGAGCTTGTTCCCGCAGTAAAATTGCAGGCGGCATATTACGAAATGTATGGATATCACGGCGTTAAAACGCTTTGCAAGACCATTCAATATGCAAAGGAAAAGGGTCTTTTTGTAATAACCGACGGCAAGCGAAATGATATAGGCGCCACAATGGAAGCGTATGCCGCCGCACATCTTGGCACGGTAAAGGTTGGAAATACCGAAATTAAGCCGTTTGATGCCGATTCGCTTACTGTAAACGGATATCTCGGAACGGACGGAATTTCACCTTTGCTTGAAATCTGCAAAGCCGATGACAAGGGCATTTTCGTTCTTGCAAAGACTTCAAACAAATCCTCGGGAGAATTGCAGGATAAGCTTATCGGCGATACGCCCGTATATGCCGAAATGGGCGATATGTGTGAAAAATGGGGCGAGGACACAGTCGGAAAATACGGATATTCCGCAGTGGGCGCAGTTGTGGGCGCAACGTACCCCGAACAGCTTTGCGAGCTTAGAAAAAGACTTCCTCACACATTCTTTTTGGTGCCCGGATACGGCGCACAGGGCGGCGGCGCACAGGGGCTTGTCGGTGCTTTTGACGCAAACGGCAGGGGAGCAATCGTTAATTCTTCAAGGGCGATTATGTGCGCTTATAAGACGCAATGCTGTGATGCCCGTGACTATGCAAAAGCCGCAAGGCGTGAAGTTATCAGAATGCGTGACGATATAAATTCGGCAATCGCCGATATCGGGGAGGAATCTAATTGAAATATTTACAGGGAATATATAAAATAGTTCAAAAGGACGTTTTATCCGAAACCTGCTTTAGTTTTGTGATTGACTGCCCCGATGTTGCGAAAATCGCAAAAGCCGGTCAGTTTGTGCATATTTTGCCGAAAGGTAAGTTTTTGCGCCGCCCTATTTCAATATGTCAGATAGATTATGATAAAGGCACGGTGCGTATTGTTTTTGAAATCAGAGGAGAGGGCACTGCCGAGCTTTCACAACTTAATGTCGGTGACAATGTCGATATGATAGCACCTTGCGGCAACGGCTTTGAAATTTTTGAAAATGCACAAAAGGTTATTCTTGTCGGCGGCGGTATCGGAACGCCTCCAATGCTCGGCCTTTCGGATATATATAAAGAAAGGTCTGTTGCAATTTGCGGCTTTTCTTCAAAATCCGCTGTGATTTTGGAAAATGACTTTTTAAAGAACAACACAAAAACGATAGTCTGCACCGATGACGGCAGTTACGGCACAAAAGGTTTTGTGACAAATTCGCTAAAATCCGAATGCGCAAAGGGTGATGTTGACTTGATTTGCGCCTGCGGACCTATGCCGATGCTAAAGGCCGTTTCGGCAATTGCCGAGGAAAACGGCATTGAGTGCTATGTTTCGCTTGAAGAAAGAATGGGCTGCGGTATCGGTGCGTGCCTTGTGTGCGCCTGCAAAACCAAGGGTGCAGACGGCGAAAAAATGTCGCACGTTTGCAAAAACGGCCCTGTATTCAATGCAAAGGAGGTCGTTTTTTAATGGCTGATTTGAGCGTAAAAGTTGCGGGCGTTGAGTTTAAAAATCCTGTTATAGCCGCAAGCGGCTGCTTTGGCTACGGTCATGAATATGAGGAGCTTTTCGATCTTTCAAAGCTTGGCGGCATTAGTGTCAAGGGAACAACCTTGACACGCAGAGATGGCAATATTCCGCCGAGAATTGCCGAAACCCCATCGGGTATGCTCAATTCCGTCGGGTTGCAAAATCCCGGAATTGATTATTTTATTAACAATGAGCTTCCTTATCTTCTTAAAAAAGATACGGTAATTATTGCGAATATTGCCGGTTCAAGCATTGAAGAATATGTTGAAGTTGCGGAAAAGCTTAATGACACTGACGTTCATATGATTGAGATGAATATTTCCTGCCCGAACGTTAAAAAGGGCGGTGCGGGATTCGGTACATCTTGCGATATGGCAGCCGCCGTTACAAAAGCTGTCAGAAACGCAACAAATAAGCCGCTTTGCGTTAAACTTACACCAAACGTTACAAATATCGGCGAAATTGCAAAAGCTGTTGAATCGCAGGGCGCAGATGCCGTTTCGCTTATAAACACGCTTTTGGGAATGCGGATTGACACACGTACACGCAGACCGATTCTTCACAACAATGTCGGCGGATTGAGCGGACCTGCTGTGCTTCCTGTTGCCGTGAGAATGGTGTGGGAGGTAAGAAACGCCGTAGATATCGATATTATCGGCATGGGCGGTATATCAAAGGGAATAGATGCGGCTGAAATTATGCTTGCAGGTGCAAACGCCGTTCAGGTCGGTGCTGCGATGTTTAACGACCCTTATGCCTGCGTGCGGATTGTTCAACAGCTTGAGAGCTGGTGCGCCGACAATAAAGTTGAAAAGCTTTCCGATATAAGCGGCGGTGTAATACCATGGTGACAACTGTATATTTGGTTCGCCATGCCGCCGCACAGGGCAACATCACCAAAACATTTCAGGGAAGAATTGACGCCGATTTGTGCGGATACGGCTTTGACCAGCTCAATGCCTTGACACGGCGTTTTGCCGATATTCATATAGACAAGCTGTATTCAAGCCCTTTAAAGCGTGCCAGACTTACGGCAAACGCAGTTAAGCCCGATATGCCGGTTGAGCTTTGCCCGGATTTGATTGAAATCGACGGAGGCGGTTTTGAAAACTTGAAATATGAAGATTTGCCGCAACATTTTCCCGATGAATACGATAAATGGACGTTTCATATGGGTGAGTTTAAAGCTCCCTGCGGCGGTGAAAGCATTGCCGATGTTTATCATCGCATGGGGAAAGCTTTGACTGCGATTGCAACCGAAAACTTGGGCAAAACCGTTGCCGTTGTTTCGCACGGCTGTGCTATCAGGGCGTTTTTGTGCTTTGCAAAGGGCATGGATTATTCCGATATCATGCAGCAGGAATGGGCGGACAATACTGCGGTTGCAAAACTTTTGTTTGATGAAAATTATGGGTTTTCAATTGAGTATGAAAATTGCGCAAAGCATCTTTCTCCCGAAATCTCAACATTTTCTCATCAGGATTGGTGGGTTCCGGTGAACGAAAAATGATTATTATGTCAGTTGATTACGGCGACGCACGAACAGGTATTGCCGTGTGCGGCGCTATGGAAATGATGGCAAGCCCGGTTTGCACCGTTTTTGAATATAATTTTGAGAAGTGCATTCAAAAAACAGCGGCGATTGCCGCCGAACAAAACGCCGAACGTATTGTTGTGGGATTGCCGCTTAATATGAACGGAACTGAAACGGAACGTGCCGAAAAATGCAGACTTTTTGCTGAAAAGCTACATAGCTTGACAGGCATTGAAACCGTGATGTGGGATGAACGAAGAACCACTGTCAGCGCTCATGCATATCTAAACAATACAAATACAAGGGGCAAAAAGCGCAAATCCGTTGTCGATTCGGTGGCGGCAGTGATTATTCTCGAAAGCTATCTTGCATACAGAAAAAATAACGAATAAAATTAAGCCGAAAAAGCGAAAATAAATTTGCTCTTTCGGCTTTGCTTTTTCGGTTTGATTTTGCTAAAATACGGTCGAAATTTTCTTTGTACTGTTTTCCGTTGAGTAAATCCAGCTGCTGATTTTTCCCGATTCGATATAGTATTTCAGCGGTGTTCTTTCACCGATTTTGTCGAACGCTTCGACTATAATCAGCTTGATTTTCATTTTTTCGGGGATAATCGATTTTATGTATACACTTACACTTTGCCCGATTGCAGCGTTCGGTCTGATTTCGGCAAGGCCTGCCAAATTTGGAGTTAGCTCTACAAAAATACCGTAATCTTCAATAGAGCGAACAATTCCCGTTACGGTTTCGCCGACGTTGAATTGCGATGCGTTTTCATTCCATGTGCCGAGCAATTCTTTGTGCGTAAGCCAAAGTTTTCCCTCGTTCCAGCCTTTGACCGCTACTTTTATTTCTTGATTTACGGCAAATCTGTCGCTTGGATGAGCAATTCGGGAAATTGATATAACATCAATCGGAATAAGCGATGGGATTCCGCAGCCGATATCGACAAATGCTCCGAATTGTTCAAGGTGTGTGACTTTTGCATCGATAACATTACCGCTTTCAAGGCTTGATACATAATTATCCATGCAGATTTGCTGTGCGTTTCTTCTTGAAAGAACGGCAAGAGGGTTTCCGTTTGAATCAGATGTGAAGTGACTTACGGTAAAACATACGGGTTTGTTTACACGTGATATAAGCGCAATGTCACGTGTGGTGCCGTCATCTATTCCCAAAGCGCCTTCGCTCCTCGGGATAATTGCGTTCATACATGGCAGTTTGATGTGAAGATTATGCTCTCTGTCGCAAATATATGCGAGCGCTTCGAGAATAATCGAATTTTTTCGACAATGCTCTAATTGTGATTGCGAAGAAATCATTTCAAGGTTTTCGTTTGTTTCAAAAAGTTTTCCTTCAGGATAAAATCTCATTTTTTTCCTCCCAATGCGTTTACGGATGATTTTTGTGTTAATACATTAGAATATATTCGATTGTGCGCATTGACATTCTATCGAATTTTGTCACAAAATACTCCATTGGGAAATATTATAAAGAAGCGAATGCCGCAGGCAATTTCGCTTTAACATAAATGGGCTGCGTTGCAAACTAAAAAGCGTTTTCTGTTTGCAGCGCAGCCCTAATCGAACTTAATTCATATCCTCGATGACTTCGAGATTTTTCTTGTTTTCAACGGCTTCTTTTAAAAAGTCGTCCATTAGTGTATAGCCTTTTTCAACATAGATTCCGCTTTCCTTTGCGGTTTTTTCGTTAAAGACCTCGGCACCGTCAAAGTTTTCTCTTCTTGTGTACATAAGGAACGGAACGGGGTCGTTTGTATGCGTCATAAGACAAAGCGGTGTGGGATGGTCGGGCATAATCAGAATCTTGTAGTTTTTATATTTTTCAAGCTCATCGAGAATCGGACCTAAGACTTTTTTATCGATGATTTCGATGGATTTAACTTTGTTTTGAACCTCATTGCGGTGTCCGCATTCGTCGGGAGCTTCGATATGCACATAAACAAAATCCTGTCCGTTTGCAAATTCATCAAGCGCAGCCTGAGCTTTTCCCTCAAAATTTGTGTCGATATATCCTGTTGCGTTGTCAACGAAAACAACGTTCATTTCGGCAAATTTGCCAATGCCTTTAAGCAAATCGACTGCGGATATCATCGAGGCTTTTACGCCGTATTTATCCTCAAACGAATCAAGCTGAGCACGCTTGCCCTCGCCCCAAAGCCAAATGCCGTTTGCAGGGCGCAGATTCTTTCTGATTCTTTCAAGATTGACAGGGTGATTTTGCAAAAGCTCATGCGCTTTTTTCATCAAATCATAAAGGCACTGTGCGTTTTCATGTTTCGGAACGTAATCGCTTACGCAACGTCCGGTAATATCGTGAGGCGGTGTGAGTGTGCCGACATCAAGCGTTCCGTTTTTCCAAATAAGGCAATGGCGGTAGCTGACGCCGTTATAGAATCTGAAAATATCGTTGCCGAGTTTCTCTTGCAAAAATTCGATAAGCTCTCTGGCTTCGTAAGATGAAATGTCGCCGGCGCAGTAATCGACAAGCGTTTTATCTTCAAAGCGTTCGCCCGTGCTGAGCGTTACAAGATTGCAACGAAGCGATACATCACTGTCAAACATATCGATTCCGATGCTGCCTGCTTCAAGCGGCGAACGGCCTGTGTAATATTTTTCGGGATTATAGCCGAGCACGGAGAGATTAGCCACGTCGCTGCCGGGTTTTAAATTATCCGCAACGGTTTTGCAAAGACCGATTTTTGCGGTTTTCGCAAGTTTGTCCATATTGGGTGTGCGTGCGGCTTCAAGCGGTGTTTTTCCGCCAAGCTCTTCAACGGGATAATCCGCCATGCCGTCACAGAGTAAAACAAGATACTTCATAATAAAAACATCCTTTCTTCTGAAAATGTTTAATATATATTTGAGGCGATATCGCACAAAACTTGCAAAGCTCGGAAAAAGCCTAACAAGAGCATACATCGGCTGTTTGCAAGGTGTATGTATATTTTGTCGCATTAAGCTTTTGTGCGGTATTGTCTTAAATTTTCTCGGCTGTATTTTGCGAGAGGGTAAAGCTGAAAACAGTGCCCGTTGCATATTGTGAGCGCACGCTGATTGCGCCCTTGTGTGCGTCGATTATCATTTTTGCAAGGGGCAAACCCAAACCGTAGCCTGTGCCTGCGGATTTTGCTTTTTCCACACGATAAAACCGCTGCCATATTTTGTCGATATCATCGGGGGCTATTCCGATTCCGTTATCTTCGATTTTTCCTCTGATAACGCTGCCTTTAATTTCAAGGCAAACTTTAACATATCCGCCGTTTCTACCGTATTTCACGGCATTTGATATTAAGTTTATAAGCAGCCGCATTATCAGCGTTTGGTCGGCGTTTATAATAATATCGTCTTGGATATCCGTAATAATTTCAATGCCCTTATTTTCAGCTTGCAAAGCCATATCTTCACATATCATATGTGCGGTTTCGCTTAGGTTAAATTCATCGCACGAAAGCTTCAGCCTGTTGTCGTCACTGCGTGAAAGCATAAGCAGTTCGGAAATCAATGCCGACATTTTCCGTGCCTGTTTTAAAACCGTATTAAGCCCCTTGCGTGCTTCGTCTGACAGTTCATTACATTCAAGCAAATATTCACACTGTGAAATTATTATCGCAATCGGCGTTTGAAGCTCATGCGAGGCGTTGTCGGAAAAGCGTTTTTCACTTTCAAACGACCTTTGCAATCGGTCGAACATGAGGTCAAAGGTTTCGGAAAGCTGAAATATTTCATCATTCGGAGAAACACTGTCGGCAAGATTTATGCGCTGATTCAGGTCGTTTCCGGAATTTATGCTGTTAGCTGTCTGTATGATTTTGTTGATTGGGTTAAAGGCGATTTTTGTGGTTAAATAGCCTGCACCGATAACGATAAGCAACATAATCGGCAACATGAAAAAGAAAACCTCGGCATTGAGCGCTGCCGTTGAAGTCAGCGATGTTGTGGCAAAAACGCCGCGCACCCAAACAGTGCCGAAACCGTCTGCATTCGTCATAATATCATAAACGTAGAAATCATCGCCGCTTTCTCCAAAGGATTGAAGCGTTTCATGCTCTAAGTCTATCTGCGATGAATGAATCGCCGTGCCGCCGTATATTTTGGTGCGGCTTTGGTCAAAAAGCGAAATTTCAACGCCTTCGGCAAGGCACACCGACTGTGCAGCTTCGGATATTTTGATATTGCCGTTTTCGGATTCAATGCTCTGCGATACCGTTTCGACGGTTGCTATGAGCTTTTGCTCGGCATATCGCTTGGTAATGCGCCTGTCCGATATGCCTATAAAAACGGCGGAAGAAATTAAAATTGCGGCAAGAACCAGCGCATACCACGCCGTTACTTTAAATGTTATTGAAATTTTGCGGCTTTTGGATTTGTTCATAGCAAAAAATTATGTATCTTTTATGACATAGCCCGAGTTTCTGACGGTGTGTATCAGCTTTTTTTCATAGCCGTCATCGATTTTTTTGCGCAAATATCTTATATAAACTCTGACCACGGAGGAATCGCCCTCAAAATCAAAATTGCATATATGCTCTTCGATTTTTTCTTTTGAAATAACAATGCCTTGGTTTCGCACAAGATATTCGAGCACGGCAAATTCTTTATTGGAAAGTTCAATCGGGTTGCCTTGGCGTGCAACGGTTTTTTTTGAGCAATCGACAACAAGGTCGCCGATTTGAAAAACGTTTGTGGAATTGTCGCTATGACGCCTTAAAAGAACCCTGATTCTTGCCAAAAGCTCATCGAATGCAAACGGTTTTACAAGATAATCGTCTGCGCCGGCATCAAGCCCCGAAACTTTGTCTTTAATATCATGCTTGGCGGTGAGCAAAATTACGGGTGTGTTGATTTTTGCGCATCTCATTGCCTTTAAAGCGGAAATTCCGTCGAGCTTGGGCATCATAATGTCCATAATTACGACGTCGTAATCACAGCTTTTTGCATAGTAAAGCGCATCATCGCCGTTTGTACAGCTGTCAACGCTGTAGCCGGCATTTTGCAGCCTTTTAACAATTATTTCGTTGAGGTCTGTTTCGTCCTCAGCCAGCAGAATGCGCAATCAGCTCAACTCCTTTATTTGAAATAACCGTTTTTCGTAATTAAGGCGGTGTATAGAGCCCAAATTCAAGCAATATCCGCCATATGTACATTATATCACACACAAGCGCACAAAATCAAGGGCATTTTATATCTTTAAAATTATTTTTAGGCAAATTTGTTTGCAAGAAATTTTTTTGTTGATTATATACAAATTTCTGCGCTGTTATCCGTCACTTTAAATCTTGACTTTTGATTTGTTTTAGTGTAAAATATTCTAAAATCGTGTGCCTGTTGAAGTGAGGCACATTTTGTTTTACACAAATTGGCAACGATTACATTATTTTAAAAAACCAAGTTAGGAGGCTGATTATGAAAAAATACAAAAAGATTTTTTCAATGTTGCTTGCCGTCAGTATGCTGCCTGCATTCGGCGCCTGTTCTGATGAAAGCGACAAAAATGACGGTTCCTCTGCATCGGGAACCTCAGTTACCGCAAATGATTTTGAATGGACATCGGATGATGTCACAATTGAAACAAATTCCGTTCGTGATGTGCTTGATGAGGATAGGGACATTTCGGGGCAGGAGATTGTTTGGCTCGGTTCATATTATATGAATCCCACCGAAAACGCTCCCGACCGTACAAACGCCTTGGCTATGTTTGAAGATGAGTTTGACGCAAGCGTGAGCGACGTTGTTGTCGGCGCAACCGAGCTTTTCGACAAACTTTCGGCTATGATTTTAGGCGGTGAGCAGGTTGATTTCTTTGATTATCAGTGGCTTGCAATTCCGAACGGTGTATATAAAGAACAGTATCAGCCTATCGACTCAATTGTCGATCTTGACCACGAAATATGGGACGATGTTGAAGGCTTTACCGAAATGTTTGAGGTAAACGGCGAGCATTACATGGTTCCGCTTGATATTTCCGACAGCTCAATCATCACATACAGCCGTTCGCTTATGGTTGATGAGGGACTTGAAGATCCGTATGAGCTTTTCCTTAAAGGCGAATGGACATGGTCAAAGTTTGAAAGCATGATGGAAACCTTTAAAAACAATGCCGGAAGCGGCGAGGTTCGATACGGTATAAACGGTTGGATAGGTCAGGCACTTATGCAGTCTGCCGGCGTTGCCGTTGTTGAAAACGATAACGGTACTTTTGTCAACAACATTCACTCTCCCGAATTGGAGCAATACGGTTTGCTTTTGCAGAATATGGCTGCGCAAAGCCTTTATGACCCCTCATGGAAGTCTTATTTCCCCGAGGATAATCTAACGCTGTTTTACGGAATGGGTACATGGACTTTGAAAGAATCCAACAACAAAAACCCCGAAGCCGATATTTTCATTGTTCCCATGCCGAAGTACGATGAAGCGGACGAACATTATATGTCTGTTGATATCCACTCCTATATGTGGGTTAAAAACTCTACCAAGGGCGATGCGGTCGGCGTTTTCCTTGAGTGCGAAAGACTTGCCGCAATTGATGACGATTACGTTTCGGCTGCAAAAGAAAAAGCAATGCTTCCCGATTCAAGCAATGCTTCGGGCACTGCCTGCGGTTGGACAGAGGAACAGTACGATTTTATTATGAGCTGGAAAGACCCCGACGTTGTTACGCCTATGTTTGACTTCGGCTTCGGTATTTCAACAAGAATGTCAACCGACGGCGACTATACGTTTGAAGGCAAGGGCGTTATGAACAATCTTTCAAGCGCTTTGATTACGTTCAGTGCGGTTGACGGCTACCCCGGAACATGGGCAGAGCTTGTGACAATGTATGAAACCGTAATCGATGAAGAATTGGCTGTATACAACAATTAAACAACGCATTAAAACCAAAATGCGGAAAGACGTTAGGTCTTTCCGCATTGCTTTTTAAAAAGCCAAGGTCGGCTTGCGATATTTTTTTGAAGGATTGATTATATGCACACAATAATGGATACGGCGAGATTTGACAAAGCGTGCAAAGCGTTTTTTGACAGCGAAAAAACAAAAAGCGGAATCGGCACGCTTTCGGAAAAAAGTATGCATGCGGTTTTGAAACGCTATTTTGAATCCGATGTAACACGACACGAAGTATCAATATGCGGCTTTGTCGCAGATATCGTCAATGAAGACGGAATTATCGAAATTCAAACACGTTCGCTGCACGGCATGGAAAAAAAGCTTGACGCATTTCTTGAATGCGCAAAGGTGACCGTGGTTTACCCCATTGTGCAAACAAAGCGCATTTTTTGGACGAACAAAGATTCGGGTGAGGTAAAAATCAGCCGCAGCACAAATCGGCAAAAAAATGTGAAATGGGCGTTGCACGAGGTTTATCATTTGCGCAATTATCTTGCAAATCCCAATTTTTCACTTTGCCTTATGTACATTGAAGCCGATGATTATCGCATAACGGTTTCAAAATCAAGATCACGAAAAAACTGTATATGCGACCGCTTTCCCACAAAGCTTGCAGATGAATTGTTTATAAGTCAGCCGAGCGATTTTTTGTCACTTTTGCCTGATGATTTGCCGTGCAAATTTACAACGGCAGATGTGGCTGAATCGGGAAATATGCCGAAAGACTGCGCACAAAGCCTTATGTATTTTCTTTATCACGCAAAGCTTGCGCAAAGGGTCGGCAAGGATAAAAACAGCTATTTGTATACATTAGGTTAAATGCCGTAAGTAATAAGCGCCGAGAGAGATTGCGGTTCGATCATTACAAAGCAGGGCACATCGGCGCAGTATTTTTTGCAAATGTTTACCGTATTTTCGCTTGCGCCGAAATCTGCGATAAATACGGTGAAATTGCCGATGCACGCCGATTCAAGCGATTTTGACAGCGACATCAGCTTTATTTCGACGTCCTCGGTATTTTCGGATATCGGAAAAACGCAGTATATGTTTTCGGTGCAGTGCGTATGAAAAATCTTTCTCACCAGTATTTCGGTCAACACGGTGATCAGCGGAATACACAGCATTATCGCCGCCGACAGCAGAGCTTTGCAAAGCAATATCAAAACCTCTTTTATTATGGAATGATTTTGATATATGATATGCCGTAAACTTCGAATTTGCGACATCAAAGAATGCAAGGTGCGGCGTTTTGCGAAATTTTGCTATTTTAAACTTTGCGCATAATTTGAAATGCCCTCGGCAATTGCCTGCGCAATTTGCTTTTGATAATCCGGATTTGTAAGAACAGCCGCTTCGGTGTAGTTTGTGATATAACCCATTTCGACCAAAATTGACGGAAAATCGGGCTGTGTTGTTACATAGAAATAATCAAATCTCGCCCCCTCGGATTTGTTGACGCCGTGAACGGACTGCGTATAAAAAGATGCAAGCGAGGCTTCGACAGCTTTTGCAAGCGGATATGAAAACGGCTGGAAATAATAGGTTGAAGAGCCTTGTGCCGCCGATGATGTCGAACCGTTGCAGTGCAAAGATATGTATAAATCGGGGTCATATTGCCGTGCGATGTCGCTTCTGCCGTTTGTCGGATAAGGCGTGCTTTCGGTTTGAAGTCTGATGACGGTAGCGCCCATTTCTTTAAGTTTTTCTTCAAGATATATGCTTACGCCGAGATTAGCCGAAGCTTCTTCGCAGTAAAGTCCCTTTGAGCTGAATTTGCCCAATGCGCCGGGGTCGTATTCGCCGCTTGATATGTATCCGTGACCGGGGTCGATGACGATAACCATATCGGAAACAGCGGTTTCGGCGCCGTTAAAGCTGAAAACAATACAGCCTTGCGAATCATAACCGACAGTTACACCGCTGTATACGCCGTTTTTTGCAAGCGTTAAATCAAGCGCTGCCTTTTGTGTTCCGTTAATATCGACAAGCCGCCATGAGCAGGCGCTGAATAACGAATTATCGGGGAAATCAAATCCGCCTAAGGCGTTTGTACAGTAATCGAAAACGATTGTGATTGTGTTTGGCGAAAAATCGCTTAAAAAATAATCGCCCCAGTCGCCGTAAGGGTTTTTTGCAAAGCTTATCGGTGAATACAGTATGCAATACGGCGTTTTGTAATCTTGCTTTAATTTAATTACGGTGTCGTTGCCGGACATATAGCAGCATTCGGCGCTGACAGTGTTTTGCGAAATCGTGCTTTCTGAAAGTAGAACGGCGTCTTCGGTTTTTATCCGTCTGCCGGATTTGGTGATGTAGCAGTCAACGCCGTCGCAGTTGACGGTTTTGGAAATAAAATCGATCGTGTCTGCGGCGAGTTTCATCTGTGTGGGAACGGGGATTCGCTTTGTCGAGTATTCGGGATAAACCGACGCATTGTCCGTTGTGATTTTTATAACGCTTCCGTTTGCCGAACCGCTTGGGTTGGTAACGGCATTGCCCGCAACTGCCGGAATTATATCGCCTGTTGCGATATTGTCGGAGTTTGCGTTATATTTAACGCTTTGTGAGCTTTGTGCGCCGACTCTAACGCTTGCGCCGCTGATTGATTCGCTGATTCCGCTGAAAGTACCGCTGATTGAAATTCTTCCCAAGTTTTGCTCATATGATGCGGCAGGCGGCATTGTAAACGTGCATTGATACAGTTTGTAGCCCATACTGTCGGCGGTATCTGTCTGTTGCATGGTCAGTGTGACGGAATTAAATGTTGCCGTAACGCTTGCGCCGGGGTAGGCGTATATGCTGACATTCAGCGTATTTGCACCGCCTACGGTGACGTCGGTGCTCGGAGTGAGCGAGGAG
Source organism: uncultured Oscillospiraceae bacterium (assembly GCA_964490175.1). GTDB lineage: Bacteria > Bacillota > Clostridia > Oscillospirales > Ruminococcaceae > RGIG3077. The sequence continues at coordinate 24,994 of CAZBAI010000006.1, forward strand.
GCGTTAAATATATTGACATTTCGTGTAACGGTGTATGTTTTGGTTGTATTGCCGTTTGCAACGTCGAAAATATTTTGACCGACCTGAAGTGACTTTTGCACGGAAAATGCACCGCTTTTATCACAATCAACCGTTTCGCCGTTGATTGTAAGCGCAAAGTTCGGGTCGCACGTTCCCGAAAAAATCACACTGCTTTCTTTCGTTGAAAAAGCTTGCGATGTCGGGGTTGAAACGGAAAGCTCGTTTCCGAGCACAGTCATATCAAGATTGTTTGAAAAATATCTTTTTATCGTTTCGGTATTGATATTTTCGTTATCCGCCAATGCACGGTACGATGAAAGTGCAGTGCCGACGCAATTGTCATATTGCGATATAAGGGATAGAGCTTCGACAACCGATTGCGGACCGTTTTGCTGTAAAACGGCATTGCAGCACAGATACAATGAGGCGGTATCGGACGAATATGTATCGCCGGGATTTTTTAAAATCAAATCAAAATCCAAATCAATATCCGTATTGTTTTGCGTATTCTGCGTGATTCTGTCAAGCCCGATTTGAAGATTGCCGTTTTCAAGCTCATAAAAAGCGCAATTTGCGGCTTTGCGGCTCGCTTCGTTTAGATAAAAATCAAATCCCATGCCGCCGCCGTATGAAAGATATTCGGAATAATATACAGCGCTCGGCTGAATGTAAATGTTTTTGAAAATAACGGCGTCTGGCGCATATCTTGAAGCTATCCCCGAAATTGTATGTGCGGCAAAATCTCCGGCATTAAAAAGGCAGTCGCATTCCTTTAAGGCTAAAGCAAAATCAACAATAAGATAAACCTTAAAACCGCATTTTTTCGCATAAGCTACCATCAAATCGACAGGGCATATATCGTCTGACAAGGTGTTTATATTTGTGCCGTAAAATCGGTCCGTGCCGTTGTCGGTATTGATGATAACCGTGTTGAACCCGATTGCACCGAGCCTGTCGAGCATTGCTATGTATTCACTTTCTTTTGTGTCAAAGCCGAAGTCTGTTTGAACGTTCAGCAAAACAGCCTTTGTTTTGTTTTCAAAAGGCACTTTCGCCGCAGTTTGTATCAATGCTGTTTGAGAAAAAAACAGCATAGGTATTATCACAATAATCGACAATATAATTGCCGCAAAATGTTTTTTCATATGTTTTCCTTTGTTAAAACTGATTTAATAGCGCTTTTAACATCAATCAAAAGCTGCGTGCATTCATGAGGATTAAAGGTTGAAGAATAGCTGTATATTGCAGCGCCGCACAGCGAAGCGTCGCCAAGCACATCTTCAAGCTGCCTTGCGGTCAAACTGTAATCCGACCATTCGCCGCTGTTTTCGGCATATTTATATGTGCAAACGCCGATTATCAGCTGTATGTCGGAAAAAGCACATTTTTCTTTCCAATTGATCAGCATTTTTTCAAACGGCGCCGATTCGCTTGTGTATCCGAAATATATCTGCGGAACGATGTAATCGCAATATCCGCTTTGCGCACACCACAAATCAACATCCGCATAAGCGCCTTGATTGGCGCTGTCTGTGCATACAGGGCTTATTCCGAACAGAACGTTTGCGTCGTATTCCTTTACGGTTTTGTAAATCTCGCTTACAAGGGCGTTGGTGTTGGAATAGCGCCACGCACCGAGGTCATCGCCGCCCGAAGCGGCAAAGGCGGCACTGTCAAACGAAATATCCGTTGTGGGATAAAAATAATCGTCGATATGTATTCCGTCGATATCGTAATTATACAATATTTCTTTAACGCCGTCACACACAAGCCGCCTTGTTTCGCCGTATGCCGGGTTGAGATAATACAGCCCTGAATATTCGACAATATAAGCGCCGTTTTTTTGAATATCGCAGTACCATTGTTTTAATATGCAATCTTGTGAAAGATTTGCAATGTTTTCCGTATTTGACAGTCTTAGCGGATTTATCCAGGCGTGGAACGATAGACCGAGTGCGTGCGCAATATCGACCATGATTTCAAGCGGGTCAAAGTCGATTTTTTTGCCGAATGTGCCCGAACATTCGGACGCCATCGGAAAAATGTCGGAATAATAATATGCGTCGCCGTGAGCACGCACGTGAACATACAGCGTGTTTATGCCGATATCTTTAGCGTTTTGAAAACATACCCTTATATTTTCCGCAAACTCATTTTCCGATTTTGATAAAAGAACATTACGGTATTCAAAATAGGGAAACCACATTGCTTTGACCTGCTTATAATTTAGCGGCGAATAGCTGTTTAAAAACGAAATGTCGGTGTGCGTGGCACTTGGCGGAGAATAACTCACCGTGGCGTTTTGCACAGCGTGCCGTGATATCGGAGAAAGTGTGGAAAGGGCAAGAAACAAAGCTAAAAGAACGGCGGTTAAAGCCCCTGAAATTTTTACTGCCATAAATACCTCGTTTTCAAAAGCGCTTTGCCGCTCTACTGAACTATTTTACAGCAAAAAGCGCTTTCTGTCAATCAACAATATCGAATTATCGCAAATATGCATGTACAATAATGTATATTTGCTCAAAGACGGCGTTATGCAAAATGCAAAAATTAAATTTGAAAAAATGCTTGACAAGCGCAGGCAAAAATGATATAATCTTAAATGTTCGGTTGAGAGGGATTTTGACCGACGTTTCAGTTGAATATTCAATCCTTGTACGCATTTTGTTGTGTGCAAACCCAAAAGGAGGTGCTATGGATGGCTAAGCAGATCGAAAAGTACGAGCTTATGGCGGTCATCAGCCTTAATAAGGACGAGGAGGGCATTAACGCTCTTGTTGAAAAGTTCAAGGCGATGATTGAAGCAAACGGTACTCTTGAAGAAGTTGACGTTTGGGGAAAACGCAGACTCGCTTATGCTATCGAGGACGAAACAGAGGGTTATTATGTGCTTTATCATTTTGAATCAAAGCCTGATTTCCCGCAGGAGCTTGACCGTGTTCTCAAAATCACGGACGGAATCCTTCGTTCTATGATAACCGTAAGATAACAACTTGTTTTATTAAACCCGTAAAAGGAGGCTTTACAATGATTAACAAAGTTATTCTCATGGGCAGGCTTGTTGCCGACCCCGAATTGCGCAGAACTCAAAGCGATGTTTCGGTGTGCAGATTCAGAATTGCCGTGAACCGTCCTTATCAAAAGGATAAAGAAAACACGGCAGACTTCATCAGCTGTACAGCGTGGAGAAATACCGCCGATTTTATATCACGATATTTTACAAAAGGAAAAATGATTATTGTAGAAGGCTCCTTGCGGAACGATAATTATACCGACGCAAATAACGTTAAGCATTATTCGATGAGTGTTCAGGTTGATAATGTTTCTTTCGGCGAATCGAAAAATTCGTCCGACCCCAACAGCTTCAGGGCACTTGACGATGATGCGGTGTCTGCACCGACAGCCGCACGTGCTTCGAGCCTTCCTGCCGCAGATGAAACTCTTTCTCTCGGCGATATGGGTGACTTTGAAGAGATTTTGAGCGACGGTGACGTTCCGTTCTGATTTTAAGATTTTACGAAAGGAAAATACCGAAATGGAGAGAAATCCTAAGGCTCAAAAGAGATCTCGCAGAAAGGTTTGCATTTTCTGCGCAGACAAAATCGAGAGAATCGATTATAAAGACCTTCCCAGACTCAAAAAGTGTATGACAGAGCGTGGAAAAATTCTTCCCCGCAGAGTGACCGGCACTTGTGCATTTCATCAGAGAGAGGTAACAGGCGCAGTAAAGCGTGCACGTTACATCGCTCTTCTTCCTTACACAAACGATTGAGTTTAGGTATATCTGACAAATTGACCCGACATTTTGCACTTTTGTAAATGTCGGGTTTTTGTTGTTTGAAATTCCCCTTGCATTTGAATGAAAAATGTAGTAAAATTAGCTTTAAAGTTTAATGCAATCTGCATTTGCATATTTTTTAAGGAGTAAAAAATGCTTGTATTTCAGAATGTGACCAAGATTTATGACGGTATTCCCGTTTTGGATAATGTTTCACTTGAATTTTTACCCGGAAAGCTCTATGCCTTGATAGGTCCGAACGGCAGTGGCAAAACAACAATGATGAAAGCCGCTTCGGGTCTTGTTAAGCCGGAAAGCGGCACAATTACGTTTCAAGGCGTGCCGATTAGCGTAAAAACACGCAATGATATCGCATATATGCCGACAGAGCCTTATTACTACAATTTCATGACAATTCGTGAAGTCGGAAAATATCACAAAGATTTTTTTGATAATTTTGATGTTGAATATTTTAAAAAGCTTATTTCTTATATGGAGCTTTCCGAAAAGCTAAAAGTAAAGTCACTTTCTTCGGGCATGAACGCTAAGCTGAAAATTGCGGTAACGCTTGCAAGGCGTGCCAAAGTGATTATGCTTGATGAGCCTTTAAACGGTATTGATATGATTGCGAGAGATTGCATAATCAGCTCGATTATCGCTTCCGCTTCTTCGCAGGGGAACTGCTTTTTGATATCAAGTCACCTTTTTGACGAGCTTGAACCGATTGTGAATGATGTTGTTATGGTTCGCTATGGCAAAATTATTATCAGCGGCGACATCAACGAAATCAGAAAGGCAAACAATAAATCTATTTCGGATCTTTACCGTGAGATATACGGCGGCGCCAATTACAATCCGTATGCCGGTATGCCGCAATATCCACAATATCCGCAACAGGGTGCACCGCAATATCCTCAACAGGGTATGTCGCAATATCCGCAATATCCGCAAGCCGGTATGTCCCAATATCCGCAACAGGGTGTGCCGCAGTATACTCAATATCCTCAACAATGTATGCCGCAGTATACTCAATATCCGCAGAATATGCCTTATTATCAGCCGCAAAATGTTCAACAGCCGACATCTCAAATTAATCCTGCGCCGAACGGTTTTGCCAGTTTAAACGGCAATGCACAAAGTGACAAAACCGCCGATAATTCGCAGGAAACAAAAAACAAAGATATTTCCGAGACTTTTTCCGAGTTTGCGCAAATTTCCGAGAACACTGTCAAGGACGGCTTTTTTGACGCAAACAAAAATTCAGACAGTGAAAAAGGGGGGCGCAGATAATGTTTAAATTGATAAAATATGAGTTTGCAAAAATTTTAAACGCTGTAATCGGCGTGCTCGGGGCGGCATTGGTTCTTGAAGCAACATACGGAATCGGTGCGCTGCTGATGAAGTTTAATACGTTTGACGACTTTGACGGTACATATGAAGAATACCTTGATTCCGCTCAATATGTTTTGCATAAAGTCGGTTCTCAAATGTTTACTTTTTCTGCCACTCTTTTAGTGATTGCAGCTTGTTCTGCGGTGATTTTCGTTATTATTTTTTCTATCACGACAATGAATAACGATTTTTGTAAAAAACAAGGCTATAACGTATTTTTAACCCCGAACAGCTCATATGCGATTCTTGGCGCAAAGTATATTACATCATTTATAATCTTTTTGCTTTTCGGTATAATTGCCGTTTTGCTCACTGTTGCCGATATAAATATTTCACTGTGGCTCTATGATATGGATTACCTATCGCTTGTGGATGATATTATCAAGCCTATTCTTGATGTGCTTGATGCGGATGAATTGTTTTCCGCATTTATCGGTATTGTTTCGCAGTTGATTTTTTATATATTTCTTGCAGGCTTTACATTGGTGTTCACACATACGGTATTCAAGGCTTCGGGTGCTTTAAAAGTTGTTTTGCAATTTGTTGTATTCGGCATTGTAAACGTTTTTTCGACCTTTGTTTTTGCGTTTGTCCTCGGCGGATATTATAATTACAGCAACAATATCCGTACCGGCAGTTTTCTTTATGTTTCCGTACTTGTTTATTTGAGTATTTCAGCCGCTTTGTATTTTATCACCGCAAGGCTTATAGAAAAGAAACTGTCGATTTAACGTTTTGCATAGCTTTTTTGGCAATGAAAATTCTAAAATATTACGCTTGCAAAATATGCGAAGATACGCTATAATTAACAGGTATCGTATATATAGTGACGCAAGCGTTTTTTTCACATTGGATAGGAGAATTGAATGGATAACAATAACGTAAGCTATATGCCCATGCTTCCCTTACGTGGCGTGGTTGCTTTTCCGAATATAGTTTTGCATTTTGACATTGCACGCAAACGCTCTGCAAGAGCTGTGAAAGAAGCAATGAACGGCGACAGAAAAATATTTCTTGTTACGCAAAAAGATGTTTTTGTCGAAGAGCCGAAAGCAAACGACCTTTACAAAATCGGCGTTGTCTGCGAGGTAAAGCAGTTTATCAAAACGAAAGACGGTATCACAAGGGTGCTTGTCGAGGGCATTCACAAAGCAAAATTGGTGTCGCTTTACGATACCGAAGATTTGCTTTATGCCGATGTTAAGCTGATGAATAATTACGCAAAGGCGAAATTCAGCGTAACTGAAATCGACGCCGTTGTCAGAAGCGTAAAGGAAGCTTTTGCCGATTACGCCTCGTATATGCCGAAAATGCCGGCTGAGCTTAGCGCACTTGTAATGAATCAGTCCGACCCTTTCAGGCTTTTTGAAAGCATTGTTTTTAATACCGCTTTATCATACGAAATTAAGCAGGAGCTTCTTGAAGCAGGTAATATTCTCGCAAAGCTCACAATGCTTTACAGTGCGCTTTGCGCCGAAATCGAAGTTCTTTCCATTGAACAGCAAATAAGAGAAAAAGTTAAGGAAAACATTGACCGTTCACAACATGAATATTATTTGCGTGAGCAGATGAACGTAATCGCTCAAGAGCTTGGCGAGGACGACAACGTCAACGAAGAGGTGTTTTCGTATATTGACCGTATATGCAAAATCGGGTTGCCCGAAAAGGATACCGAAAAGCTTATAAAGGAAGCCGAACGTTTGATGAAAATGCCTGTCAATTCGCAGGAGGCATTTGTTATAAGAAATTATCTCGATACTGTATTGGATTTGCCGTGGAATAAATATTCAAGCGACAAAATCGATATACAAAAGGCGGCAAAAACGCTTGACAGAGATCATTTCGGCATGGAAAAGGTCAAGCAGCGCATTTTGGAAACAATTTCCGTGCAGTCGCTTTCGGAAAAAAATCCGCCGAATATAATCTGCCTTGTCGGACCTCCCGGCGTCGGCAAAACTTCAATCGGCAAATCGGTTGCAAAAGCCTTGGGACGCAAATATGTTCGTGTTTCGCTCGGCGGCGTAAAGGACGAGGCTGATATCAGGGGACACAGAAAAACCTATATCGGCTCAATGCCCGGCAGGATTCTTAATGCCGTTGCCAAGGCGGGCACGATGAATCCGCTGATTTTGCTTGATGAAATCGATAAAATGAGTAATGATTTTAAAGGCGACCCCGCTTCGGCAATGCTCGAAGTGCTTGATTCGGAGCAAAACTGCGAATTTCGTGACCACTATCTTGAAATTCCGTTTGATTTAAGCAAAGTTATGTTCATTACAACGGCTAATGTCGAAAGCAATATTCCCGAGCCGCTACATGACAGAATGGAAATTATCGAGCTTTCGAGCTACACACGCCAAGAGAAATTTAATATTGCAAAAATGCACCTTGTGCCTAAAATGATAAAGGCAAACGGCTTGAAAAAATCGCAGCTTAAAATCTCCGATGATGCTATTTTTGCCCTTATCGACGGCTATACGCATGAAGCAGGCGTGCGAAGTCTTGAACGTGTAATAGCAAAACTTTGCCGAAAGACTGCGAGAGAAATTGTCGAAAACGGCGTAAAGAACGTTAAATTTACAGCTTCAAATCTTGAAAATTATCTTGGCACTATAAAATATCACGGCGATGAAAAGTCCGATATCGACCAAATCGGTGTTGTAAACGGTCTTGCCTGGACTGCCTTGGGCGGTGTGCTTATGCCGCTTGAAGCGCTTGTGCTTGACGGCAAGGGCGCTGTTGAGCTGACAGGTTCATTGGGCGATGTTATGAAAGAGAGCGCTAAGCTTGCATTGAGTTGGTGCAGATTTAATTGCGCCGAATATTCAATCGACCCGCAGTTTTACAAGAATAACGATATTCACATCCATGCACCCGAGGGCGCTGTGCCGAAAGACGGCCCTTCTGCCGGAGTTGCGATGATAACCGCAATGGTTTCGGCTCTTTCCAAAATTCCCGTTCGCTGCGATGTTGCAATGACCGGTGAAATCACCCTTCACGGTAAGGTGCTGCCCATAGGCGGCTTGCGTGAAAAGTCGATGGCGGCATACCGCAACGGCATAAAGACCGTTATCGTTCCAATGCAAAACAAACCCGATTTGGACGAGGTTGACGACATTGTAAAGCAAAATCTGAATTTTGTTTTTGTTTCAAATATTGACGAGGTGCTCAATATCGCTTTATGCAGTCAATGCAGCGACAGTTCCGAGCAATATATATTGCCCAAAGCGGCTAAACGTTCGGAAAATTTGCTGACAGTTTAATCACAATATTGGTGTAATTATGAATTTTAATAAATCGGAATTTTATAAATCCTACGGTCTTTCAAATCAGCTGCCCGAAAGCGATGCTGTTGAAATTGTGTTTTCCGGCAGGTCAAATGTCGGAAAATCATCGATGATAAACAAAATCGTCAATAAAAAGGCACTGGCACGCACAAGCTCTGTGCCGGGAAAGACCGCAACCGTAAATTTTTATCGGCTTGACAATGCTTTTCTTGTTGATTTGCCCGGCTACGGCTATGCTAAGGTATCGCACAGCGAAAAGCGCAGATGGTCGGAACTTATCGACGGATATTTTGCGTCGCAGCGCAATATCGGCATTGTCATTCAGCTGGTTGATTTCAGACACAAACCCTCGGATGACGATATCATGATGATAAATTTTCTCATTGATAACGAGTTACCGTTCATAATCGCTTTGACTAAAGCGGATAAGCTTAAACCCGGCGAATTGCAAAGGCGAAGACAGAAACTGAAAAGCGAAATACCGTGCTTTGAAGATATTACCGTGATTGAGTTTTCCGCTCAAAACGGCGCCGGCGTTGACGCTATCAGAGAGATTATTTCCGATATTGCCGATTAGTATTTTGACGAAAGGATATAGACATATGTTTTTATACGACTTCTATGGTGTAAATGATCAAGGCAATCTTACAATTAGCGGTGCGGATACCGCAATGCTTGCGAAAAAATATTCAACACCGCTTTATGTAATGAGCGAGTCTGTTATCAGGCAAAATATAAAAAGCTATAAGAATGCAATTGACAGCTTTTATAATTCAAACGGACTTGTTTGTTACGCAAGTAAGGCGTTTTCCTGCAAGGAAATTTACCGAATCTGCAAAGATGAGGGGATAGGTATCGACGTTGTTTCCGGCGGCGAGCTTTATACGGCGCTTTCGGTTGATTTTGACGCATCTAAGATTTGCTTTCACGGCAACAGCAAATCAATTGAAGAAATTACTCTTGCGATTGACAATGGCGTCGGAAGAATCGTTGCGGATAACTTCACCGAGCTTGAAAATATCGACAGAATCGCCGAAGAAAAAGGAGTTGTTGCCAATGTTATGCTCCGCATAAAGCCCGGCATTGACGCTCACACTCACGAGTTTATCAGAACGGGTAAAATCGACAGTAAATTCGGCTTTGCGCTCCCCACGGGCGAAGCGCTTGAGGCTGTAAAGTTTTGCATTTTACGCAAGAATATAAAACTTGTCGGTGTGCATTGCCACATAGGTTCGCAGATTTTCGATTCAAACCCATTTCAGCTTGCGGCAAAAGTTATGGTCGAATTTATAAAAAAAGTTTCGGATGAATTGTCATATGATATAAACGAACTGAATTTAGGCGGCGGCTTCGGGATAAAATATACGCAAAAAGATGACCCGAAGCCCTATGCCGAATATATGGAATCCGTATCAAGGGCTTTGATTGCCGAGTGCGAACGACTTTGCATCAAAACTCCGTATATTATAGTCGAGCCGGGCAGGTCGATTGTCGGCGCTTCCGGTATTACGCTGTATACGGTAAGCAATATCAAAACTATACCGAACATATGCAATTATGTTCTTATTGACGGCGGAATGTGCGACAACCCGAGATATGCGCTTTATCAGTCCGAATATGAAGCCTGCGTTGCCAATAAGGCGGCGCTTGAAAAGACGGAAAGAGTTACAATCGGCGGAAAATGCTGTGAAGGCGGCGATAGAATCGGCGAAAATATGCCGCTGCAAAAGTGCGAAAGCGGCGATATTGTCGCTGTGTTTTCCACGGGCGCATATAACTATTCAATGTCATCAAATTATAACCGTAATCCACGCCCTGCTGTTGTTATGGTTTCACCGGATGGGACTGACCGCGTCATTGTTCGCCGTGAAACATATGAAGATATGATAAGGAGCGATATCTAATGAGAGTTTGTAAAGATATTACCGAAGCCGTTGGAAATACCCCTTTGGTTTCACTTGAGAGATTTGCAAAGCATTATAGAATCGATACTAAAATATTGGGCAAAGTCGAGTATCTTAATCCTGCCGGAAGCATTAAGGACAGAGCTGCGCATTATATGATTCTTGAAGCCGAAAAAGCAGGTTTTCTTAATAAAAACAGCGTTATTATCGAACCGACGAGCGGAAATACGGGTATTGCCATTGCGGCGATTGCAAGTGTAAAGGGGTATCGCTGTGTGCTGACAATGCCCGAAAGCATGAGTGTTGAGCGCAGAAAACTGCTTGCCGCATATGGCGCCGAAATTGTGCTGACAGACGCTTCAAAGGGTATGGCAGGCGCTATTGAAAAAGCAAATGAACTTAAAGAAGCATATGACAACGGCATCATTCTCGGACAGTTTGAGAATGTGGCTAATGTGCATGCGCATTTTTTCACAACCGGGCCTGAAATATATGAAGATACCGAAGGCGAAGTTGATATTTTGGTCTGCGGAATCGGCACGGGCGGCACAATCAGCGGTGCAGGCTCATACCTTAAAAGAGCTAAGCGCTCTGTTAAGGTTATCGGTGTTGAACCGCTCGGTTCGCCTTTTTTGACTACCGGAAAAAGCGGTGCGCATAAGATTCAGGGAATAGGTGCCGGTTTTATGCCCGATATTCTCGATACGGACATTATCGACGAGATTATCACGGTTTCCGACAATGACGCTTACAGCGCTTCAAGATATATTGCGAAGACCGAGGGGCTTCTTGTGGGAATTTCATCGGGTGCCGCTTTGCGTGCCGCTTTGCAAGTTGCCGGCCGTGGCGAAAACGCTTGCAAAACAATTGTCGTTATTTTGCCTGATTCCGGCGACAGATACCTTTCAACCGATTTGTTCGGCAATATTTAAAAATAATCCCGATTTTCTTTGACTTCGGTAAAAGATTATCGGGATTTTTTATTGCATTAAATTTATCAAAAATACTTGCATTTTCGTGAACGGAATGCTATAATATAATTTAATGTATAATGTCGGATAGTATGTGCTTTTTTATGAACATTATGCTTTAAATTATATTTGATTAAGGACAATAAAAATATGCTCAAAAGTATGACCGGATACGGCAGAGCGCAGGAAATCATTGACGGACGTGATATTCTTGTGGAAATTCGTGCCGTAAATCACCGCTATTATGAATTTTCCGCTCGCATTCCCAGAGCGTACGGATATCTTGAAGAAAAGCTGAAATCTTTTTTGCAGGGCAAAGTTGCAAGAGGTAAAGTCGAGGTTAGCGTTACGATTTTTAACACCGATGGCAAGGATGCGCTTGTTGAGGTCAATAAATCAATTGCAAAGGGATATATCGATGCGCTTTGCAATGTCAATGAGGAGCTTGATTTAAGAAATGACCTTGCACTCTCTCACATTATGCGGCTTCCCGATGTGTTCACCGTTCAAAAAACGCTTGACGATGAGGAAGTGATTTGGGATTGCGTTTCAAAAGTTGCCGATATGGCGCTTGATAAATTCATAAATATGCGCATTAACGAAGGTGAGCGCCTTAAAAACGATATTTCCGATAAGCTTTGCTGCCTTGAGAATATGGTTTCGTTTGTTGAGGAGCAATCGCCGAAACTAACCGAAAATTATTACGCAAGGCTGTATAACAAACTTAAAGAGTTGCTTTGCGATACTAATATTGACGAACAGCGAATTCTTACCGAAGCCGCAATTTTTTCGGAAAAAGTTGCCGTCGATGAAGAAACCGTCAGACTGCGTAGCCACATTTCGCAGTTTAGAGAGATGCTTTGCGAGGACATACCCGTGGGAAGAAAGCTCGATTTTCTCGTTCAGGAAATGAACCGTGAAACCAATACAATCGGCTCAAAGGCGCAGGATTTGTCAATTACACGCAAGGTTGTGGATATGAAATCGGAGATTGAAAAAATCAGAGAGCAGATTCAAAATATTGAATAATTTGTTTGAAAGGCAGAATTTATGCAGCTTATAAATATAGGGTTCGGCAATATGGTGGCGTCATCACGCATTGTCGCAATTGTCAGTCCGGATTCGGCTCCGGTCAAGCGCATTATTTCAGACGCTAAAGAGCAGGGCAGGGTTATTGACGCAACTTACGGCAGAAAAACCCGTGCCGTTATAATCACCGACAGCGATCATATTATTCTTTCGCCGGTTCAGCCCGATACTATCGGCGCAAGATATAAGGAGGACGAAAATGATGAATAAACCCTTGCTTATTATTTTGTCCGGACCGTCAGGCTCGGGAAAGGGCAGCATTCTTTCAAAGGCGAGTGAAAAAATCGACTTTGTCTGTTCTGTTTCCGCTACTACGAGAGCGCCGAGAGAGGGCGATGTTGACGGTGTAAACTATTACTTTTTGTCAAAAACCGAGTTTGAAAACCGTATTGAAAACGGCGATTTTCTTGAGTATACAACCTATTGCGATAATTATTACGGCACTCTTAAAAGTGAAGTCGAGAATAAGCTTGCACATGGCAACGATACGGTGCTTGAAATCGAAGTTGTCGGTGCTATGAATGCTAAAAAGCTTTTTCCCAATGCTTTGACTGTGTTTGTTTTGCCGCCCTCCGAAGAAGTTTTGGAAAAACGTTTGCGTGGCAGAAATACAGAAGATGAAGAAACTCTTTCAAGGCGCATTTTTGAAGCAAAGCGTGAGATTGAATCTTCAAGCCTTTATGATTACACCATCATCAATGATGACCTTGATGTTGCCGCTGATGAATTTATAAATATAATAAATAAAGAAAAATCACAAAACATATAAGAGAAAGGAAATTTATTATGCTCAGACCTTCAGTATCACAGATAATCACCAAAAACGAAAGCTACTATTCGCTTGTCATTGCAGTGGCAAAGCGTGCACGACTTATTACAGATGAGCTGTATGAAAATAATATGATTCTTGAACAAAAGCCGGTAAAGACCGCCGTTGAAGAATTTGCAAGCGGTAAATATAAGCTTGTCGAACCTTCAAAAGAAGAAATCTGATTTTTGCAGATGAACGATGTTCAGACAGCGCTTGTGGCTGTCAGCGGCACGGCTTATTCGTTTGATTCGCTTTTTTCATATGTTGTTCCAAACCATCTTGAGGGTAAACTGAAAAAAGGAATGCGAGTTCTCGTACCTTTTTCAAGATCCGATGCGTTGCGTGAGGGTATGGTTTTTCAGCTTGATTATCTTCCGTCGGAAGAATGCGCCAATCTTAAATTTATTAACGATTTGCTTGACGATAAACCTGTGCTTGGCGATGAAATGCTTGATATGGCGCTGTATCTCAGTGAAACTACTTTTTGCACCATATACGAAGCAACAAAGGCTGTTCTTCCTCCGGCAATGAGATATAAAAAACGAAATGAATATTTTGTTGTACCGTTTTCGGATAATGCCGATTTAACCTTGTCGGAGCTTGGGTATATCGAATCGCTTAAAGCTTTAAAAAAACCTTCTGCACAGATTGAAATTGATTTGAAGCGCCAAAATCTTGACGCTCAATCGCTTTTAAATAAGGGTATCATCAAATCCGTCGGTAATTATTCTCAAAACTGCTTGCAAAAGTATGTGAAAGTTGCAAATTTAACCGATTTATACAAATCGGGACAGTTGCAGGTCAAACTGACGCAAAAACAGCAATCTGCAGTTGATTATATCCGAAAAAAATCGCAAGCTACGATTAAAGAAATTTGCCTTGAATGCGGCGTGACGTCTGCCGTTATATTAAATCTTGAAAAATACGGCGTTATCGACATATCATATGTCGGCGAAGAAATCGGTAGCTCTGCTGATACTTTCGGGTCGATTGAAAGCTTGCGGCTTTCTTCGTATCAAGATGAGGTTTTTAAAAAAGTTGCCGCTCATATCGAGGATTCAAAGCCGAAAGCGTTTCTTCTGCACGGAATTACCGGAAGCGGAAAAACCGCCGTTTTTGCAAAGCTGATTGAAAATACCGTGAAATGCGGCAAAAGCGTAATTTACCTTGTTCCCGAAATTTCGCTTACACCGCAGATGGCACAGTATTTCATCTCGCTTTTCGGACAAAGGGTTGCCCTTATACACAGCGGTCTTTCTCAGCGAAAGCGGCTTGATGAATATAATCGCATTATCAATAAAAATGCCGATATTGTTATCGGCACTCGCAGTGCCGTATTTGCCCCGCTTGATAACATCGGACTTATCATTATAGATGAAGAGGGCGAGAGAACTTACAAATCCGAAAGCGCACCGAGGTTTTCAACCGTCAATGTTGCCAAAAAGCGTTGCCGCACGCATAACAGCGTATTGTTGTTGGCTTCTGCCACCCCGACGATCGAAAGCTATTATCTTGCGCAAAAGGGTGTTTATGAACTTTTGACGTTAAATAGGCGTTATCATAACAATCCGCTGCCGCATACGGAAATTGTCGATATGTCAACCGAGGAGCTTTGCGGCAAGTATTTAAGCTTTTCGCAAACGCTTAAATCGGCAGTTGATGAAAAACTTGCCTGCGGTGAGCAAATTATTCTGCTTTTGAACCGCAGAGGATACCACACAATAATTACCTGCCGTGATTGTCATAAAGCGATTTTTTGCCCGAATTGCAGTATTCCGATGACATATCACAAATCGGGCAACAAGCTTGTTTGCCATTATTGCGGTCATAGCGAAGCATATGTGAACGAATGCCCCGAATGCCACGGCACACATTTAAAACCGGGCGGTTTCGGCACTCAAAAGCTTGAAGAAGAGGTCGGCGAGCTTTTTCCGAATGCTAAGGTTCTGCGAATGGATGCGGATACCTCGACGAATATGCAGTCATACGAAAAGGCTTTTTCCGACTTTGCAAAGGGTGAGTATGACATACTTCTCGGCACACAAATGATAGGAAAAGGACTTGATTTTCCGAATGTTACGCTTGTCGGCGTACTTTCTGTGGATAAATCGCTGTTTGCCGGCGATTTTAAAAGCTATGAGCACACTTTTTCGCTTATTACTCAAGTTATCGGCAGAAGCGGACGTGGTCAAAAAGCAGGCAAAGCCGTTTTGCAAACCTACATTCCCGAGCATTATGTACTTACTCTTGCCGCACAACAAGATTACAGAGAATTTTATGCGCAGGAAATTGCCGCACGTAAGGTTTTTTTGTATCCGCCGATTTGTGATTTGTGCGTTATCGGCTTTTCGGGAAAGCAGGATTCTGTCGTTGAAAAAGCATCAAGCTGTTTTGTGGACATTATGCGTGAATATATTGAAAAGGAAAAGCCGAACATTGCCTTGCGTGTGCTCGGACCATCACGCTGCGGATTGGAAAAAATCGATGAGCAATACAGATACAGGCTTATTTTAAAATGTAAAAATACTTATGATTTCAGACGTTTTATCGCCGCTGTAATCAAGAAAGCGGGCACATCAAAATATTTTCGCAATGTTTCAATGTATTGTGATATGAACGGCGAAGTCGGTTATTGATTGATAAAAGAAAGGACAATAAATAATGGCACTCAGAACTATTTTGACAAAAGATGACGAGGCTTTGCGAAGAATATGCAAACCTGTTGAAAAATTTGACGAAAAGCTGTGGAGCTTGCTTGACGACATGGCTGAAACGCTTTACAAAGCCAAGGGACTCGGGCTTGCCGCACCGCAAATCGGCATTACAAAGCGCATTTGCGTAATAGATGTCGGCGAGGGACTTATCGAATGCGTAAACCCCGAAATCATTAAAAAAAGCGGAAAGCAGCGTGATGTTGAGGGCTGCCTTTCCTGCCCGAAGCAATGGGGATATGTTGTAAGACCCAATAAATGCACACTTAGGGCGCAAAATCGCTATGGTGAATATTACGAAATGAACCTTAAAGAACTTTTTTGCCGCTGTGCCTGCCATGAGGTTGATCACCTTGACGGTAAGCTTTTTACCGATATTGTTGATGAATTTGTCGAAATCAAAGAGGATGGGGAGTAAAATTGCTTAAAATTGTTTTTATGGGAACGCCCGAATTTGCCGTTCCCTGTTTGGAAGCGTTGTGCTCGTCAGAACATGAGGTTGCCGCTGTTTTCACTCAGCCGGATAAGCCGAAAAATCGAGGTCATAAGTTGCTTCCTACACCTGTAAAGGTAACAGCCTTGTCACATGATATCCCTGTATTTCAGCCGCTTTCGCTGCGCCATGGTGATGACGCCGAAGCTTCGCTTGATGTGCTGAATAAGCTGAATCCCGATGTTATCATCGTTGTTGCATACGGGCAGATTTTGCCCGAGAATATTTTGAAACTTCCGAAATACGGCTGTATCAATATACACGCTTCACTTCTTCCGAAATATCGTGGGGCGGCTCCTATACAATACGCACTGCTTTGCGGTGAAAACGAAACCGGCGTAACATCAATGCAGATGGAAAAAGGTCTTGATACAGGCGATATGCTTATATCAAAAAGTATTTCAATCGGTATTAACGAAGGGTATGCTCAATTATCAAACAGACTTTCGCTTCTCGGCGCCGAAGTTTTGCTTGACACTCTTAAAACGCTTGAGAATTCCGAATTAAAGCCCATTAAACAGTGTGATGAAAAATCCTCATACGCTTCAATGATTACAAAAGATATGAGCAGGCTTGATTTTTCCGAAAGCGCTCAAGTATTGCACAATATTATCCGAGCGTTGAGCGGTTTTGCATATCTTGACGGCAAACGCATAAAAATATATCAGTCGCAGGTTGTTGATTATGACGGTGAAAGCGGCGTCTGCGGACAAATTGTCGATGCAAAACATCTGATTGTCGCTTGCGGCGATAATACTTTTTTACAAATTATGCAGCTCCAGTCAGAGGGCGGAAAAAGGCTTGACGCCGAAGTTTTTCTGCGAGGCTGTAAGATAAATACAGATACAAAATTCAATTGAAAAAGGAGATAAATTATGGAGAGTACCGCTGTTTTGCTGCTTTTTGCGGCAGTTATCATTTCACTTTTCGCTTCACTCAACGTTAATGCAACGTTTAAGAAGTACTCATCGGTCATGTCACGCAGAGGATATCGGGGTGCGGATCTTGCAAGATATATTCTTGATGCGAATGGGTTGCAGCATGTACGTGTTGAATCTGTTGCGGGCAACCTCACTGACCATTACGATCCGACAGCCGAGTGTGTCCGTTTATCAAATTCAACATACAACAGCACTTCAATTGCCGCTCTCGGCGTTGTCGCTCACGAATGCGGACACGCAGTTCAGCACGCCGAAAATTATGCGCCTATACAGGTGCGCAACGCTATTCTTCCCGTTGCGAACATCGGTTCAAATGTTTCGTGGGTTTTGCTTATTTTAGGTATTGCGCTTTCTTTCGGTGAGCTTTGCATGATTGGCGTGCTTTTGTTTACCGCAGTTGTGGCGTTTCAGCTTATTACGTTGCCGGTTGAATTTAATGCAAGCGCAAGAGCAATGAAAACTCTCGAAAACTATAACATTCTCGATGATGATGAGCTGAAAATTTCCGGCAAGGTGCTTACCGCTGCCGCAATGACCTATGTTGCCGCATTGCTTGTTTCTCTTGCCAATTTGTTTAGAATGATAGCAATGTCAAATCGCAGAAGATGAACACTAATGATATTTGCCTTTGCGTGAACGCACTTGAAAAAACCTTTGCCAAAGGCGGCTATTCCAATATAGTTCTCAGCGTTTTTATAAATCGTGAGAATTGTGACAAAAAGTTTTTTACGGCGCTGTATTACGGCGTTATCGAACGCAAAATTACTCTTGACCATATCATCTCGCAGTATTCTTCAAAGCCTGTTGAAAAGCTTGATTCAAAGGTGCTGCACGTGTTGCGTTGCGGTGTGTATATGCTTAAATTTATGAATATTCCGCATAATGCCGCCGTAAACTCATCGGTTGAAGCTGTAAAGCAACTTGGCTTTACAAGTGCAAAAGGCTATGTCAACGGCGTTTTGCGTTCGTTTTTGCGCATGAATCTTGATTATCCTGTGCCGTTGGACGAGCTTCATTCTTTTTCGATACAATATTCTTCGCCGATTTGGCTTGTGGAAAAATGGCGTAACGAATATCCGGATGATTTTATTTCGCTTTTGCAGTCAACGGTTAATGCGCCGAAAACAACATTGCGTTTAAATACCGCCCGTTTTGATAAAAATGAAATTATAGACGCACTTAAAGCCGAATCGGTCGCATTCAGCTCAAGCGATGTTATTGAGGACTGTATTTTTGTTGAAAACGGTTCGGTTTTTGAAACAAATGCTTTCAAAAACGGCATGATTTATGTGCAGGATCTTTCCTCACAGCTTTGCGCAAAAGCTCTCGGGGCAACTGAAGGGGCATCGGTTTTGGATGTGTGCGCCGCACCCGGCGGCAAATCGTTTACAATCGCTCAATATATGAAAGATAACGGCACAATTTTTTCGTGTGATTTGCACGAAAAACGTGTTAAGCTAATTGAATCCGGCGCAAAAAGGCTCGGCTTGTCATCAGTTCGACCGATTGTCAACGACGCTACCGTATATTGTGAAGATATACCTGCTGTCGATTTTGTTTTGTGCGATGTTGTTTGCAGCGGTCTTGGCGTAATTTCAAAGAAACCCGAAATCAAGTATAAATCCGAATGTGATTTTGAAAAACTTCCCATAATTCAAAAGCGTATATTGGATATTTCAAAAAAATATGTAAAAAAAGGCGGCGTTCTTTTGTATTCGACCTGCACGCTTAATAAGCAAGAAAACGAAGAAGTCGCAAGTGCGTTTTTGGCTGAAAATCCCGATTTTGCAGGCGAGCCGTTTTTGCAAGAGCTCGGCTTACCTTTCGGAGATTGGTATGCTACCGTTTTGCCGAGGCATTTTTCCTCCGACGGTTTCTTTATCGCAAAATTCAAAAGGGTGTGAAACTTATAAAAACCGATATACTTGAGTTGTTTCCCGAAGAGCTTGAATCGGAGCTTGAACGGCTCGGCGAACCGAAATACAGAGCAAAACAAATTTTTGATTGGCTTCATGTGAAAAAATGCATCGATTTTGATGAAATGACCAATCTTTCTGCACAACTGCGTACAACATTAAAGGAAAAATTTTGTATAAAGCCGCTGAAAATCTCGAAAAAGCTTGAATCTACTACCGATGATACTGTAAAATATCTTTATGAGCTTTCCGACGGTGAATTTGTCGAAAGCGTTTTGATGAAATATAAATACGGTTACAGCCTGTGCATATCAACGCAGGTCGGGTGCGCAATGGGCTGCAAATTTTGCGCTTCAACCCTCGGCGGCAAGGTACGTAATCTCACTGCCGGCGAAATGCTGTCGGAGTGCTACACCGCACAACGTTCTTTAAAAAACGGGCGCATAGGAAATATCGTTCTCATGGGAATCGGCGAACCGCTTGATAACTATGATAATGTCATAAAATTTTTAAGGCTTGTCACGCACAAATCTGGCAATAATCTCAGTGCACGTGATATAACGCTTTCAACCTGCGGTCTTGCGCCTAAAATTTTAAGTCTTGCCGATGAGGGTCTGCCGATAACTCTTTCGGTTTCTCTGCATGCGGCAACCGATGAAAAACGCAGTGCGATAATGCCGATAAATAAAGTCTATCCGCTAAACGAGCTTATGAGCGGCTGCTATGAATTTTTAAACCGCACGGGTCGCCGCATAACCTTTGAATATTCGCTGATCGACAATGTAAATTCTTCGGATAGCGACGCTTTTGAGCTTTATAGTTTGCTCGGTGATTTTAATTGCCATATAAATTTAATTCCGATAAATTATGTTAAAGAATGCGGCTTTGTTTCTTCAAGAAACGCTGCGGAACAATTCAAAATCCGTTTGCGTCGATATGGGCTAAACGCTACCGTGCGGCGAACGCTCGGCGCCGATATCAATGCGGCGTGCGGACAGCTTCGCCGTGAAAGTGCGCAGATTACGGCTTTTGAATAAATAAGGGGGTGGTATCCTGATGCGAATTTACGGTAAGACCGATATAGGTCTTGTCAGAGAAGAAAATCAGGATTCGTTTGCGATTGCAGAGCTTGAAAACGCTGTTTTCGCTGTTTTGTGCGATGGAATGGGCGGTCACCGCTCGGGCAAGGAGGCAGGGGAAATTGCCTGCTCTGTCATAATGGAAAAGTTTAAATCGCAGTATACTTCAAATTTTTCGCTTTCAAGTGTGCGAAATTTGATGTTTTCATGCGTGAACGCCGCAAACAGCGCTGTTTTCGCCGAATCTGTAAAAAATCCCGCCAAGGCGGGTATGGGTACAACCTGCGTGACGGTTTTTCGCCGAGGGAGCGATGTGCTTGTCGTCAATGTCGGCGACAGCCGTGCCTATCTTTCCGTTAGAAACGAAATCCGGCAGATTACCGATGACCACACCGTAGTGCGAATGCTTCTTGAAAACGGTGAAATTTCCGCCGAAGAAGCGTACACACATCCGCAACAAAGCTGCCTTACAATGGCGGTCGGCGTAGAAAGAAATATTTCGCCCGATTATTTTGAGGTCACAGTTGATAAAGATGACATCGTATTGATGTGCTCTGACGGACTTACACGTTACTGCACAGACAATGAAATTCACGATATCATAAATTGCAGCACTTTGGAAAATTTGCCCGATTTGTTGATTGAGAGGGCAAACAGCCACGGCGGAAGAGATAATATTACCGTTGTTGTGTTTTCCGAATAAGAGCAAAGGAAGAGAGAGGTTTTTATGGATAAAAATATCGGCAAAAAACTCGATGGACGTTACGAAATATCAGAGCTTATCGGCATGGGCGGTATGGCTGATGTCTACAAAGCAATTGATATTATCGACGACAAAATCGTAGCGGTTAAAATTCTTAAAAATGAATTTGCGGAGAATGAAGAATTTTTAAGAAGATTCAGAAACGAATCCAAAGCGATTGCTGTGCTTTCACACCCGAACATTGTAAAGGTGCTTGATGTCGGCTTTACCGACAAGATTCAGTTTATCGTTATGGAATATATTGACGGAATCACTCTTAAAGAATATATCGAGCAAGAGGGCGTTTTGCGCTGGAAAGACTGCGTGCATTTCACCGTGCAGATTTTGCGTGCGCTTCAGCACGCTCACGACAGGGGCATTGTTCACAGAGATATAAAGCCGCAAAATATAATGCTTTTTACCGACGGTACTATCAAGGTGATGGATTTCGGTATTGCGAAATTTGCACGTGAGGTCGGCAAAACCATCACCGATAAAGCTATAGGTTCGGTTCATTATATTTCTCCCGAGCAGGCAAGGGGCGATGTCACCGACGATAAAAGCGATATATATTCCGTCGGCGTAATGATGTATGAAATGCTTACAGGCAAAAAGCCGTTTGACGGTGACAATGCCGTTTCCATTGCGCTTATGCATATGCAGGATGAACCCGAAAACCCCGGAAATATCAACCCCAACATACCCGGCGGTTTGATGGAAATATTTATGCACGCCATGGAAAAAGACCCTGCAAAGCGCTATCAATCGGCGGCTGAAATGATTAAGGATATCGAAAGATTTAAAGCAAATCCCGATATCACATTCGGTTATGTTTCATATGAAACAAACGATGTCACCGAAGCAACGCAGTTTTTCACGCCGGTTTCCGGTGCGGTTTCGACTGAGCCTGCCGTATCTGCTGCCGATTCCGATGATGAAGATTCGCTTGTATTTGAAGATGATTATTATGCAGATGATGATTTTGAGGATGATACCGAAGAAGATGACGATATCATCGATGAAGACGCAGAAGACGATGAAGATGATGACGAAGAAGCACCGTCGCTTTTTGTGCCGATTCTTACCGCTGTTGCAATTGCGCTGATTCTTGCCGCCGTTATTTTCTTTGTCGCATATATTGTCAGATATTTTGATAAGGACGGCGGAGAAAACAACGAGCATCTTATGCCGAATCTTGTCGGTATAGATATTGAAGAAGCCGAAGCCGAATATACTTACCTCAAAATCAATATTTCTTCGCAGGAATATTCCGAATATGAAGAGGGTATTATTTATGCGCAGGATGTTCAGGAAAACCGCCCGATTAAGAGCGGTCAGATTGTAAACGTCAATGTCAGCAAGGGCATTAAAACCGTTAAAGTTCCCGATGTTTCAAATCTTACTTCCGAGGCGGCTGTTCTCACGCTTAAAGGCATGGGCTTTTTGACCACAATCAACAACCGAGAGGACGCCGAAGTTTCCGAGGGGTATGTTATTTCAACCGAGCCTGCCGCCAATACCGAAGTAAGACCGGGTGAAACCATTGTAGTTTATGTCAGCACAGGCAGTGAAGATTCAACTGCAAGAGTGCCGGATCTTGTCGGATATGACTATGAATATGCCGCAACAACGCTTGAGGGCAGGGGATTTGTCGTTTCAAAGGTTGAGGCTGATTCAAACGAAGAAGAGGGCATAGTTATCGCTCAAAGTGTTGATGCGCATGATGTTGCCGAAAAAGGCACCGAAATTGTTCTCACGGTCAGCAACGGTATAGCGCCTGCCGCATCAATCGAACTACCTATTGATATAAATTCAAAGGCTGTCGGTTCATATCAGTTTACAACGCTTGTCGAGGGTGTTAATACAGATATGAAACAAATTGACGATATCACACTTACCGGAGGCGTTGTCAGAGTTACGGTTTCGGGAACGGGCACAAAGAGCGTTGCCGTAAAGGTTAAGAATATATCTAACGGTCAGGAAGCGATTATTGCGAAGTTTAACGTTGACTTTACCGCAAAGGATTATTCAACTCTTGAATTTAACTCAAATGCCTTTGATGAAATCGGCGGAATACCTGTTGTAACCACAACGACAACAACTGTTGTCACAACAACAACTACTACAAGCACAACGGCAAAGCCACAGACATCAAACAATTCATCGGGTGATGAAGGTAGCACAGGTGGTAACGGCGACGAAGGCAGCACAGGTGGTAACGGTAACGAGGGTAGCACAGGCGGTAACGGTGACGAAGGTAGCACAGGTGGTAATGGTAACGAGGGCGGTACGGGCAACGGAAATGCTACAACTGACAGCCCCGCAGTTTCGGGTTATCATTACGAAGTGACGACTGTTTACACAACAACAACCGCACGGTAAATCACGCATATATGGAATATAAAATTACAAACGGTTTGGTAATAGGCGCTTCCTTAGGGCTTTACGATGTAGAGCCCGAGGGAGGCGCTCAAATTGTACAATGCAAGCCCAGAGGTGTGTTCAGAAAAAACGAGCAGACCGTAAATGTCGGCGATAGGGTAAACGTTACAAATGATAACGTTATAGCGCAGGTGCTTGAGCGAAAAAATTCAATCATCAGACCGCCGCTTTCAAACCTTGATGTTTTGTTTTTCGTGGTTTCTTCATGCGAGCCTGCGCCGAATTTGCTTTTGCTTGATAAATTTATCGCAATAGCCCGATTTAAATCCATCACGCCCGTTATTGTGCTGACAAAGCTTGATTTGAAAAATGCGCAGAGCATTATCGACATATATTCAAAAACAAATATCAGAATTATTTGTGTTGATTATTCAAACCCAGCTACAAAGGAAGAAATTTTTGCGATAATGTCCGGCAAAATTTCGGCTTTTACGGGAAATAGCGGTGTCGGCAAATCAACCTTACTGAATTATCTCGGCGATTTTGATATCGCAACGGCACAAATCAGCAAAAAACTCGGCAGAGGACGGCACACAACCAGAAATGTCAGCCTGTTTAAACTACCCTGCGGCGGATATATCGCCGATACGCCGGGGTTTTCAACGTTTGATACCAACCGATATGACATTATAAAAAAAGATGACCTTGCCTCGTGCTTTGAGGAATTTGAAAGCTTTTCACACAGTTGTCGTTTTCGTGACTGTTCACACACGTCAGAGCTTGGCTGCAAGGTTATTGAGGCTGTAAACAGCGGCATTATTTCAAAAAGCCGCCATTTAAGCTACTGCACTATGTACAGCGAAGCAAAGCAGCTTAAAGATTGGGAAACTTAACTTTCACCTTTTTCGCACCTTTGAATATAATGTATAAACGAAATATCGGAGGTGCGTTGTTTTATGAAAATTGTCGTAATCAAAAGCCCTAAGGTGCTTTCCGGCTTTTTCAGACTGATTTTTAAAATCAAAAAAGACGAAGATTGTACATAATATCTGATAATATCATGAAGAAATGCCTTTGGGGCGCTTGCAAAAAAACAAGCGCCCCAAAGGTGCTTTTTAGTTAAAAAAGGTATTTTATATTGACAAGTTCATTAAAAATTTACATCGGGGGGGGTGAAAAGTATTGCATTTTTGCAAACTGTGTGTTATACTGTATTTGTATCAATCGATAGAAATGGAGGTGACAGATTGCCTAATTACACAAAAGAGCAATGGAACGATATAAAGACGAATCTTATGGAAAAATGCTATGAGTGTTTTTCCGAATGCGGTTTAAACGGAACGGGGATCAGAGGTTTGGGTGAATACTGCGGTTGCACCTCGAATATGCTTTATACATATTTTGATAATCTCGATTCTCTTATTGTTGAATCTACCGAGCATTGCATGAGCAAGGTTGAAGATGACTTTATGCACATTGCGCCTAAAGACTTTGCGGATTTGGAACGCTTTTTAAGTGAAGTGCCGTATTGGACAGCTGAAAAACACGGTAAAAAATACAGGCTGATGTATCAGGTTTATACCCACCCGAAATACCGTGAATACGGAAAGAAATTCTTTGAAGGGGTCAATCGGCGTTATTCCGAATACGCAAACGAGGTTGCGAAAAGAATCGGACTTCCCGCAGATAAGGTTCGCCCGATGATTTTCACCTTTGTTCGTGCGTGCGTTCATTTTGCCTTGTATGAAGATGAGTATTATTTGCACGATCAGATTGGACTGATTAAAGACAGTATAGGGTTTTATATGATGAAGTACAACCCGACGGTGCTCACCGACATATTGAATGAATGAACATTTATATTCCGCAAATATTTTTATCGGCAAAAAGCGCCGCACAAAAGCGGCACAAAACCAAAATTTATATGAAAGGTATGATAACATGAAAAAACGAGCTTTAAGCGCTTTAACGGCATTTTGCCTATGCCTGTCATCATTGCCGACTATAGCTTTGCCAAGCAATGTTTTTGCGGCAAGCGACACTACAGCCACAGATATGTCGGAAATGAACGCATTGGAAGCAATCGGCATTGACACGAGCGTTGTGCCCGATGGCTATGACGCTAACGACAGCTCATCTAACCCCTACGGTAAGGACGTTACCACGCTTAACCCCGTAAGTGAGCTGCTGCTCTCTTATGAAACAAGAGATGTTTGGGTAAACGGCGGAAACATGGAAGACAGCATGTTTTTTTTGCAAGAATCCACCCTTTACGGACATTCCGACGCCACTTTGTCTACATATGACGAATTTATGTCCGAGGATAATTCAGTGAACGATGTCCACTATTCCTCCGGCCCTCATTCTGTTACAGACTTAGAAGGAGGTACGCAGGTCTACTTCACCGATCTGTATAAAACCGACGGAAGACGCTTTGTATCATCTGTTGCGGCAGGCAATTTTGACGGCAACACCGAAGGATTGGAAAAGCAATATGTCGATCTTTATCTTGAGTATAACCGTGATTCGGGCACGCCGACAGAGCTTTGTATGGAGATATATGACGCTTGTGACGGACAGGACTGGGACGCTTTTATCGATGATGCAACCGGTCATAACGGCACAAGAGTGTTGATTGATGATTTTACCGAAGCTTTCGGTAATGAATGTGACCGAACCGGATATACATATCTTGTACAAAACTATGTTCAGGTTGCTACGGGCGATTTTGACGGCAACGGAATCGATGAAATTGCCGTTTATGTCCCCGATGATGTTAATCCCCGTATTGAGGTTTATCGTTATCAGCAAAAATCAGGGGCACGTGATACTGCTTATCAGGATTTGAAATACAATTGGAATATTGTTTGGAGCTATTCTATCCCCAAGCTCGGCAATAATAAAAACTATATTCCCAATATGGTGTCGCTGACCGCAGGCGATATCAATGAGGACGGTATTGAAGATCTTGCAATTACATACAACTATTATTACAGCGAAAACAACTGTGATTCCGGCCGTGCCGCAGTACTGTTCGGCGACACCGAAACTATGTTGCAGGATTATTATGATTTTCCCCTTGTCAGCACAGACGGCGATGAAATCGTCCGTGCGGCTTTCACCTACGGCGAGCTTACCGGCGTGGGCACAAACACCCTCGTTCTGGGCGGTCAGTCCTTAACGGATATGAAAAACGGCAACATTTATTCACGTTATCTTGCCCTTTATCAGTTCAACGGCGAGGGGTTTGAAATTGTTTCAGACCAAAACTTTGATCTGTTTTCTAAGGATGATAACGGCAACTATACCTATTCCGTAATGAAACGTACAGGCGATGACGCCGATACGTTCTATTCGCTTCCTCTCTCTGTTGCAAACCTTGCCGTTATTTCCAACGGATTAACCGAGGCTGCTACGCTTTATTATGACAGCTTGTACTTCACTTACGGCGATTCCGGGCTGGAACTGACAGCGGCGCTGGATAATACAAGTAATTATCAGCAACAAAGTGCTTTGGGTACAGTCGGTTCGGACAAAAACAATCTTTTCTATATTGAATACGGTGCTGCATCTGCCGATATTTTCGGCCTTGGTTATGACGCTTTCGCCACAATGCAGCATTTTCTTCCCATAGGTTTTCCTATAGTTAATGTGCTTAAAACCGATAGAGGTTCTATAGGTACCGCTTACGAAAAAGTAATAAATCGTCTATACAATCGTTATAGTGCTACCGTTCCCGCCAGCTCCGGTTTTACAGGTGATACTCATTTCATCATGGTATATACCGAATCGACAGACAGCGGAGTGACCTCTAATATTACATCTAAAAAGGTTAGCGTCAGCGCTTCGTTTACATTTGCCAACACCGACCATGATACTTCTTATTTGAAGTATACAGGCAACCACTATTACACATATTCAAATCCCGAGATTTTGGCAGTGCTTGCTTCCGCACCGTATTTCTCCGACCTTTTGGACAGAGATGATTTGTCGGGCAACTATGCCGAATCCACCACGTCATACGGCACAACAAAGGGAAGTGGCGACGGTGTGACGGCGAATGCCTCCATATTTGCAGGTTCATACGCTTCGTTTGAGCAGGAAATCAAGGTTTTCGGCATTACCATTGCTAAAATTGAGGCAAGCGCAACACTCACGGCATCATTTACATATGAATTTGAAAAAACATCAACCTTAGAACAATCAATTGAATATTCAACCTCTGTCGGCTCCGATGCGGTTGTGCTTTATTCGATTCCTATGGTAGTGTATGTTTATGAAGCGTATACACCAAACGGCAGCGGCGGCTATGACCAGCAGGTTATGACAATCACATCTCCTCACACTGCGGTAACGCAGGTTATGGAGCTAGATTCGTACGAAGAAATTGCCAAAGACTATTCCGAGCTGCCGCAAATTTCCGGCAATATTCTCACCCACACGCTCGGTGACCCGACTACATACCCTACCGATTCCAAAGGTTATAAAAACGCACTTGTTTATGACGGTGATTACAGCGCAGTCGGCTACAGCGGAACAGGCGGCGGTGCTACGGTTTCGCAGTCAATCAGTATGACGGATGACGAAAGCCACAGCTTTAACGGCTCGGCGGCGATAGAAGCAAGTGCCGGTGTCGGCACAGGCGGACTTGTTGTCGGAGTGACGGCAGGTGCCGAGGCAGGTGCAGGCTATGTTATGACATCTACTTCGGGTAGTACCTATACCGCAACAATGCAGAATATGCCGGCAGAAGCCGAAGAATACGGCTATGCTTTGAGCTGGAAGCTTTTTGCATATGAGCAGGAATATTATGACGGCAAGAGCATGAAGAGCGTTCCCGTGGTCAACTATCTGGTCACAAACGTTGAAATGCCGCCCGAATTGCCGCAGGATTTTTCACAGGATGTGGAAAATACAACAGATGATACCGTTGCGCTCTCTTGGAGCTATGACAAGACAGTTGCAGGTTTCCAAATTTATCGTTATTATGAATTCCCCGACGGCGTCGGTAGCTATGAGCTGGAGTTTGTGCCTTTTAAAGACGGTGTTTTGCAGTCTGACGGCACTTGGAAGTTCAGCTTTGAGGACAAAAATTTAAGCCCTTATACCGACTATTACTATCAGATTCAAACCGTTCGTTCCTACGTGCCGAACAACAGCATTGAAAGCGAAGTACTCGTTGCACGCACCAAAACCGATGTGGGTTATCCCGAGATGACGTTAAGCGGTTTGAACGAAAACGGACAGCTTAATTTGTATCCCGACTCGACAAATACAGTCACTGTTACGGTGAAAAATTCTAAGGATTATCCGCAGGGCATCAGCTATCAGTGGCAAAAGCTCGAAGACGGAAATTGGGTCGATGTCAACGGCAAGACCTCACCCGCATACACGTTCTTGTCCTCGGGTTACAGCACGCAGGGCACATACCGCTGCCGTGTTAATGTAATTTATTATGATTCCGATAGGGGTCAGGAATATCTTATTTCCGCATATTCGGATACGTTTGAAACAGTATACAGTATGCACAAAGCGCAAGTTGTCAGCGAACTTAGCGCAGATGTTGATGAAAACGGCAAGCCTTATGCAAGCGTTTCAATCGCAAGCACGACAGCCAACCACAATGTAGCGCCTACGGGTACGGTTACATTTGAAATCACAGGTTATAATTACTCCCGTACTTACACAATTGCACTTACCTCCAACGGCAAAACAGCCACTGCAAATCTTTCGGCAGACGTTACTTCAAAACTACCCGAGGGCGTTTACACGATTAGTGCAAATTACAACGGCTCTCGTGTATTCTTGCCGCTTGAGATTGGCGAGCTTCAAATCCTCAGCGGAGAAAGCGGACGCCACTTGGCAATTTTCGATAAAGACGGCAACGAAACCGATTCTGTTGTATACGGCGACGGTTGGTCATATAAGTTGATTGAATATTCAAAAGATGATAATGGCTCTATTACGCAAACTGTATTGGATGAAAATAGCTCTGAGCAACACGCTCAGGCAGATTCGCTTACCACATTTGCAGATTCGTACCAAGCAGCGCTCTTTGTCGGTAAAGGGACTCAATGGCATAATGTTGGAAACGGTATTTTACAATCCAATGGTTCTTATACGTACAACAAGGGATATGCGTGGTACACGCAAACACCTGTAGGCAATTATCTATTTGAAGTCGCTGATATAGGGTCTGTTTGGTCTACTTATTCAAATTATCATGTTTATTTTACCGTTACACCTCGTCCCATTACCATCGGCGTTACAGCAACAAACGGATTGACTGCGGTGCGGGGCGATGTTGAGAGCAATTTACCAACATTTGAAATTGTTGAGGGTAATCTTGTTTACGGTGATGAGCTGCAAACGGATTCTCAATATACCGATTTTGTGTCTTTCTCTTGCTATGACACCGCAGGCCGTGAAATCACTCTGGATAATAATACCTTGCCGGGCAGCTACATATTGACAGGTAAGGTAAATCCGAATAATATCGTAATGATTGAGCATACCGAAAGAGGTCAGGAAGTTTCGGGATATAACGATTATAAATATGCATACTATACTATGCCATTTTATAGCAACAACATTCCCTCGCTTATTAGTCTCAGCTGTGCCATGGTAACATATGACCAAAATTACGATGTAACCTTTGAACCCGCAACTTATATCGTTACAGGCGAGCAATATGCCGTCACCGCACAGGTTGGCACAGTCAACGGCAAGGCGGCAGGTACTGTTGAAATTATTACTCCGCAGTCAGTTTCGCAAAGCGGTTTGAACAGCGGCGTTAAATTCGCCGAAGGTACGGCTTTGACATTCCTTGCAACACCTTACGAGGGCTACCGTGTTAAGAGCTGGACCGTTACTCGCGGCAGTACAACACCTACTGTTGAAAACGGCACAAACTTGACGCTTTCAACCAAAATGCTTGCGGAAACTTTGAATGTTAAGGTTGAATTTGAGCTTGATAAGCACACGCTTACAGTGGTTAATAACACACCGCAGGGCGGCTTGGTAAAAATGCCGAGCGGCTTTGCAAACGGTGCAATCACCATGCCCGGCGCAGAATGGACATTTACCGCAACTGCTTCCGAGGGCTATACTTTCAGCCATTGGGAGTTGGTTGTAGGCGGTAGCAACACTCATTATGATGATGCAACTATAACTGTTACCATGCCAAGCAACAACGCATATCTCTATCCTGTTTTCGTTCGTGACAGTTATGTGCTTACACTCGGCGATAATCTTCGTGCAAGCTATGCATGGGATGATGATAACGATGTTACTACGCCCGATGTTATCCGCTATGTATATTCGGGTGCGGAAATCTCAGGCGATACCGAAGTTACAATTCTTGCCGATTTGGGCTACGAAATTGCGCAAGACGCAGTTTGGACAGTTGACGGTGAGGCTGTTGACAACACCGGCAACACTTATACATTCACAATCGCTAACGATACGCAAATCAGCGCAGATACGGTTCAAGGCAGCTATGATATTACCGCTTACACAAAAACTTCTACCGATGAATTAGGCGGTACCATCATAATTCAGAGTCCGTATATGAATTGGCAGGTTAACGATTCTGAAGATATAACACCTGATATTCCCGGCGCTACTCCCGTCACATTTACTGTTGAACCTCGTCACGGCTATGTTTTCGATCATTTTGAAGTCAACGGTAATGTTGTTGACGGTGATGATTCTGCATACTATATCTCAAAACTCAGCGAAGATATAACAGTTGTAGCTGTATTTGCTGAAAACACAACGCACACCGTCAGCACTACATTCGACTTTTCTTTGTGCGAATCGGTTAACGTTCAGGTGTTCGACGCATATGGCTATGTGCACTCTTCCAAAACTTATACTTCTTCTGCAACTATTGCCGACAATGTTTATGACGGCGATACATATGTGGTTACAGTCACACCTAAATCCGGCGCAATGGTCGGCAATTGGACGATAGACGGTAAGGTTTATGACGGCGACCACAGCAAAACCAAAACTTTTGATAACATCAACGATGATATCACTTTCAGCTTTGATTTGGTATCTCAAAGTTATTTCACCGTAAATTACGGCGTTGTCGGCACATATGCCGAAAATGAGGGCGGTACAATCACTTCGGCAACAGCTGATCTCGTAGCGTTTGATTCCGGAAAAACCGATGTCGGCGGCGGCTCTACCATTGCTATTACCGCTGAACCTTTGCTTGGCTGGATGGTTAAGGAATGGAAAATCAACGGCGAAACGGTTACAGGCGAAAAGGGATTGACCTATCAAGGCAACGTTCTTACCGTTGACGGACTTGTCAGCTCTACTGCGATTGTTGACATCACCGTTGAATTTAAGGCTTCTGTTTTCTATGTAGTTGCCATTCAGCCCAATGAATTGTGGAGTTATGTGTGCGATAACGACATTACATTCCAAGAGAATGCTGCCAATGTGCTTGCCGCTGCGGTGCTTGAAGGAACGAAGCTTGTCTTGACCGTAATTCCGAATGCAAACTACAAACTTGACGAAGTCACGATGACCGGCTCTAACTTATCCGAAATCACAGATAATGATGACGGTTCAAAAACAATTACCGTTTATTCATTGACAGATCATCTTATTTTAAGCGCAACAACTAAGCAGCTTTACAGCATTACCTGCAATGAAGCTTTAAACGGCAGTGTTTCGGTAGCACCGAATGCCGCTGCTATGGGTGATACAGTCAATATTACGGTGAATGCCGATAGCGGTTATAAGCTTGAAAGCCTTACCGCAACGTATACAGACGGCGACGAAGTAAAGAATCTTGAAATTTCCGAAGATTTTACCTTTGTTATGCCCGGATATGCTGTTGAAATTTCGGCAACTTTCGTCCAAAAGGTAATCGGCGTCGATACCTACGTAATCACCTTTGACGCCAACGGAGGCACAGTTACACCGGATAGTATCGAAACCGATATAGACGGCACGCTCAGTTCTTTGCCTACGCCCACACGTGATGGATTTGTCTTTGTCGGCTGGTTTGCGCAAATCAGCGGAAATACCGAAGTTACAACGCAAACCGTATTCTCCAACCCCGCTACTGTCTATGCGAAATGGACGAAATCGACAGAAACCGACGACAGCTCTGCGATTATAATTGCAAGCAATACCGCATCGATTGCAAATTGCATAATCAATGTTGACTATAACTGCAATCCGATTACGCTCGATATTTCAAAATATGTGCTTATCAGCTCCGATATCGAAATCGACTCTACGCTTGATATGAAAGTTTCGGCAAACGCCGATAACGGCATTTCGGCATTTGATATGTACTGGAGTGCTTATGAAGCAGGCAAACCTATGAATGAGTTTAGCGGCGAATATATTTTTGATATGACAAATATTGACGCTGTTTTTGCCGATTTGAGCGAGCAGGCAGGCACAACGCTCACCTATGAAAGCAATTTCGATTTGCTTTTGAATGTGCTTTATGATGAAAGCGGCAACGGAATTGTTGTGGGAGAGTATGAATTTTTGATTGCACAGCAGGGCGATGCAAACCTTGACCACACGGTTGATGCAAAAGATGCCGCAGCTGTCGCAAAATACAGCTCAAGTGTTTCCAGCGGCTCTAACGGTGCGGATTCGACCATATTCTCGGAGAACAACAACGACTTGGCACAGCTTGCCGCAAATGTAAACGGTGACAGTGTGATCGATGCAAAAGACGCAGCGTTAATTGCAAAATTCAGCAGCTATACACAAGGCTCCGACTCCGAAAAGTATACTAATATTTGGGATTCGTTTATGTAATTCTCCTTGCATTTTATTTGTACTCTGCGCCGTTTAAACAGCTATCGGCGTATGTGGCAAGAATGATAATTCTTGCAAAATATGAATATTAAGAATATCCCGTCTGCTCATTTTCCGTGCAGGCGGGATGTCTTTTTGATACTTGAAAACCTTTTTAAGATGTGTTATAATAACCTTAAAGCTATCGCTTTAAGAACATTGTTACGTTTTAAGGTGTCGCCTAACGGCTCTTTTATGTTATAATAACCTTAAAGCTATCGCTTTAAGAACATTGTTACGTTTTAAGGTGTCGCCTAACGGCTCTTTTATATTAAAATCTTTGTGATATTTTCGTATCTTGTAGATAATTTTGCGGAGGAATACCGATGTTATATAAAAACAAACCTAATATCACCAAAATCTTTCTGATTTGCTTATTGCCGCTTTCAATGTTTGCATCGTCCTGCACAGATAAATCAAAAAACAATAAAAACAATTCAACTGATGATGTTTTTCAAAGCGACTTTTCTTTTTCTCAATCGCAGGTGACATCTGCTGATGATGTTTCCTGCGATATCGGCGAGGCTTATACTACAAGAATCGAACCGGAGATGAGCGAAAGTGTAACACAGCCCGATATATCAGCCTTGCAGTCCGATTCTTCATCTGATATCGGCAATCAAAATACAGACGATTATTCAAATGATATTTATGATGATTGGGAAAACTCTGTGGCAGAGAGCAACAGCCTTTCCGAAAAAGATAACTCAAATGACGGTGATGATTTGTCAAATGGTGACAAATCAATTGCCGATGAACAATCTGACGGAAATGATTCCGCAAGTCAAAGCGCTTTTGACGGCAGCACAGCTTCAACCTCTGCAAGCGGCAATGAATGGACTGAGTTTTATTGAGGAAATGCGAAAAATATGTGTAAAATACTTTGCTCAACGGGTGCGCTGATCGGCAGACCGAACAACCGCAATTTCTATCTTCTCGATTCGCTTAAAGATAAGCTTAATTGCGACGGGTTTGAATTTATGATGTATGATTCTTGGTATGACAGAGTTGATGAGTTATCTGCCTTTTTGCATTCGCTTAATATTTCAATTCCCGTTGTGCATTGCGAAAAGCATATCGGCGAAAAATTAAGCGCTCCCGGCAGCATTGCTTTAGCATTGCGGCTTTTTGAAATCAATTGCCGCCTTGCAAAGAATCTGGGCGCTTCAAAGCTTGTTTTGCACTTGTATGACGGATTGACTTCGGATAAATATTTTGAAAATAATCTTCGCAATTATTCAAACCTTATTTCAATAGCTCAAAGCTATTCGCTTGATTTGCTGACCGAGAATGTTGTTTGTAATTGTAAAGACCCTACTTTTCGCTGGAATCAGCTTACCGAGCAATACGGTGATGTGCATTTTACTTTTGATACAAAAATGGCGGCTTTTCATAATCAGCTTGAGCTTTTTTATAGTGAAAAGTTTTTGCCGTTTCATAAAAACAATCACATAAGGCATTATCATATAAACGATTACGGCGGCGGATATATGGACTGGCAAAATTTAAAAACATTGCCAATCGGCAAGGGAAATATAGATTTTGATAAATTCTTTAATTTTGTCGGCAAATCCGGATATCGAGATACATTCACTGTTGAAGCAACCGCATTTGACCGAAACGGCATTGTCGATGTTTCGATGCTCAATGCACAATTTGACCTTGTACGCAATATGGTGGGTAAGTATTTTGCATAAATCCTACTTCTTTTCAGTATAAATCTATTAAGGATTGTATTAAGAAAAGAGGGCATTGCATTTATGCAAAAACAGGCACAAGCCGAAGCTTACAGGCGGCGTGCAAAAAGCCGATACAAAAATTTGTGTTCACAGCGTTCGTTTATTGATATTTTGCTTTGTGAGTCGCTTGTTTGTGTCTTGTTTGCCGCAGCTATACTTTATTTTAAACATACACAAAACGGTATATATAACGATATTCTGCTGTATGTTGAAAGCGTTAAGGCTTTTTCGCCGAAGGGCTTTTTTGCGTATATCGTACAATTTTTTAAAAAATGTTTTGCTTTGAGCTGAATTGTACAAAAATTTCAATAAGCTTCGGATTTTTGTTTTTGATTTGCGCCGTTTCAATGCACAGCGGAATATGCTTTTTGATGGAAATCCTGCTTGCGCTGACCATTCACGAGCTTGGCCATATAGCGGCAATAAAAATCCTTAAAGGTAAGCTTACACAGATAATATTTTCTGGTGTCGGTATCAATATTAAAGCCGAGTTTTGCGCTGATAACGATAACATCGAAAGGCTTTTTGTCGCCTTGGCAGGTCCTTTTGCGAATCTAACGGCTTT
Source organism: uncultured Oscillospiraceae bacterium (assembly GCA_964490175.1). GTDB lineage: Bacteria > Bacillota > Clostridia > Oscillospirales > Ruminococcaceae > RGIG3077. The sequence goes on from CAZBAI010000006.1 coordinate 60,655, forward strand.
TTTTGCGTTTTTTGCCATCGACAGAAATGTTTCAAGGCTTTGCATGGCATTCGCTCTATATAGTCTGATACCGATTGAGGGCTTTGACGGCAGAGATATTATCGGCGCTTTTTTTAAATTCGGCGACAAAGCCGAGCTTTTTGTTGTAATTTTGTATTTTTCAGGGCTGATTGCGCTTTTGTCGGCAATGAATATGCTTAATTTAATGGGTTTATCCGTTTTGCTGTATTTGATTTTGCTGACTTTGGCATCTGACGAAACGGCATAGCTTGACTTATTTAATAAAAAATAGTATAATAAAACTGCTTTTACAGCAGATTGGAGGCGCTTTAATGCCAAACCGCAATTCACCCATCGGTGTTTTTGATTCCGGCATCGGAGGACTTACAGTTTTGAAAGAAATCCGAGAGCTAATGCCGAATGAAAACGTTGTATATTTCGGCGACACCGCAAGGGTGCCGTACGGCTCGAAATCTAAGGATACGGTATTGCGATATGTTGCGCAGATAATTCGCTTTTTAAAAACCAAAGATGTTAAAGCGATTGTTATCGCCTGCAATACCGCAAGCGCTTATGCGTTGTGCGAATCGGCAATTGACGAAGATATTCCCGTAATCGGCGTGATTGAAGCCGGCGTAAAAACCGCTTGCTGCGTTACAAAGAATAAACGTATAGGCATTATCGGCACTGACGGTGCGATTCAAAGCGGGGTTCACGCCGGTATGATAAACACAATCGACCCGCAAATTTCCGTTTTCGGCAAGCCTTGCCCGTTGTTTGTGCCCTTTGCCGAAGAGGGTCTGTTCGATACCGAATTGACCGACGGCGTTGTTGAATATTATCTTTCTTATTTCAAGCCGCTTGATATTGATACTTTGATATTGGGCTGTACGCATTATCCGCTTTTGCTCGGTGCCATAAGGCGCTATCTCGGCAATCAAATAAGCTATGTCAATCCGGCATATGAAACCGCCCTTAGTCTTCAAAAATTGCTCATTTCCGACAATATGCTTTGCGATGCCGAAAACACCTCGCTTTGCGAATTGTATGTTAGCGACAGTGCCTCAAAAATGATTTCGCTTGCAAACATGATACTCGGCGGTGAAAACAATAAAATCACTGCATTAAATATAGAGAATTATTAAAGATAAGAAACAGGATTTAAATTTATGTTGAGAGAAAAAATCGAATCAATTTTGCTCAAAGCCCAAAAACCTGCGAGATATATCGGCGGTGAGCCGGGTGCTGTGGTTAAGGACATAAATTCTACGGATGTAAGCTTTGCGTTTTGCTTTCCCGACAGTTATGATATCGGAATGTCGCATCTTGGAATGAAAATTTTGTATTCGCTGATAAACAGCCGTGAAAACTATCGATGCGAGCGTGTTTTCGCACCTTGGCCCGATTTTGAAAAGCTTATGCTGGAAAACGACATACCGCTCTATTCGCTTGAAAATTTACAGCCTGTAAATGAATTTGACTTTATCGGTTTTACGCTGCAATATGAGCTGTCATATACCAATATTCTCAATATGTTGAAACTGGCTCGGATTCCGATTCTTGCAAAGGATAGGGGAGATGAGCTGAAAAATATTGTGTGCGCCGGCGGCCCGTGCGCCTGCAACCCCGAACCTCTTGCCGATTTTTTTGATTTTTTTATTTTGGGCGACGGTGAAGAGGTTGAGCTTGAATTTATGGATTTATATGCCGAGCATAAAAAGCTCGGTTCGACAAAGAGCGAATTTTTAAACGCCGTATCGCAGATTGAGGGAATTTATGTTCCCTCACTGTATGACGTGACATATAACAGCGATGGGACAATATCGGATATTGCTGCGAAGAATAATGCCCCGATGCCGGTAAAAAAGCGCATTGTTACATCTCTGGATAATGCGTTTTATCCCGATAATTTTGTCGTACCCTTTACCGAAATCGTTCACGATAGGGTTTCGGTCGAGGTTCTTCGCGGCTGTATCAGAGGATGCAGATTTTGCCAAGCCGGATTTTTGTACAGACCTTTTCGTGAAAAAAGCGTGGAAAAAATCGTTTCACAGACAAAGACTCTCTGCGAAAATACGGGATATGACGAGGTTTCGCTTGTGTCGCTTTCAACAAGCGACCATTCGCAGATTGAAGATATGCTGACCGGTCTGCTTGATTATACCGAATCCAAACAGATAAATTTGTCGCTTCCCTCACTTCGTGTCGATAATTTCAGCAAGGAACTGCTTGATAAAATTACAACCGTACGCAAGTCTACATTAACGTTTGCTCCCGAGGCGGGAACCCAACGTCTGCGTGATGTCATCAACAAAAATGTCACCGAGGAGGAATTGATGCGCACCTGCCGCACCGCATTTGAGGGCGGTTATTCTTCCGTTAAGCTCTATTTTATGATTGGCTTGCCGCACGAAACCGATGAGGATATTGTCGGCATAGCCGAGCTTGCACAGCGTGTTGTCGATTTGTATTATACCGTTGAAAACCGCAAAAAAGGTCAGCAGGTAAAAATCTCAATCAGTACGGCTACATTTGTGCCCAAGCCGTTTACTCCTTTTCAGTTTGAACCGCAGGCGACGAGAGAGGAAATTATGCATAAGCAGGAACTGCTTGTGTCTTCAATAAAATCGAAGAAAATTTCGTGCTCAAAGCACAAACCCGATACGAGCATTCTCGAAGCTTTGCTTGCAAGGGGTGACCGTAAAGTCGGCAAAGCGATATACGAAGCTTATAAACTCGGCTGCAAATTCGACAGCTGGAGTGAGTTTTTTGATTTTGAAAAGTGGGAAAAGGCCTTTGAAATCGCCGATATCGATGTTGCGTTTTATACAAATCGCCGCAGGGAATATTTGGAAAAAATGCCGTGGGATCACCTTGATTATTTTGTCGATAAGGTGTTCCTCGCAAAGGAAAACCTTAACGCATTGAATGCTGTAACAACGCCTAATTGCCGTGAAAAATGCTCGGGCTGCGGCGTGACAAAATGCATCGGAGGTAAATGCTTTGAATAAAATCAGAGTTTGCTTTACAAAGGTCGGTCGTGTCAGCTATATGTCGCACTTGGATTTGAACAGGTTCATGCAGCGTGCATTGCGCCGAAGCAATCTTCCGATTAAATATACAGAAGGGTTTAATCCTCATGCTTATCTGACGTTTTCTTTGCCGCTTTCGCTCGGTTTTGAAAGCAAGGTCGAAACGATGGATTTTAAGCTGACGCAGGATATTTCCCCGGAAATTGTAAAGGACAGGCTTAACACGGTACTGCCCGAGGGCTTGAAAGTTTTAAGCGCCGCAGCGCCGATTCACGAAAGCACGGATATAGTCGCCTGCGAATATACGGTAAGAATTAAATCGAAATCATTATCTCCGAGCGAGCTTGAAAAGCGCTTTGACGGCTTTTATTCGCAAAAAGAGCTTATTACCGAAAAATTTAACAAAAAGAAAAAGCGCATTGTTGTGGATATTAAGCCGGTTTTTGAAATTTTGACAAAATATGAAATCAATGATGAGTTTGTAATTAAACTTAAAGCTCCCGCAGGAAACGAAAAGAATTATAATCCGAATCTTCTTGTGGATATGTTCATAAAATATGCCGATATCGGCGATGAAACTGTTAAAATTGAAAGAAATCGCATAATTTGCTCGGACGGCACCGATTTTTTATAAAAAAACACTTGCAAAAAAATGAAGCTTGTGGTATAATATTAAAGCATTTGAATCCGATGCTTTTTGTTTGTCCTCAAGCAACGGCGTTGGGCTTTAATGACAGAAAATATCATTAAGGCGGATAGTCCACTGGCGGCTTTTAAATATTGCGCGCGTATGAATATCCCGAAAATCAGGAGGAAAATCAATGGACGCATTAAGACTTATCAGCGACAGCTCACTGAAAGCTAACGCACCCGAAGTAAACGTCGGCGATACCGTAAAGGTACACGTTAGGATTCAGGAAGGCGATAAGACAAGAATTCAGATTTTTGAAGGAACTGTCATCGCCAAGAAACACGGCGGAATTAACGAAACATTTACCGTAAGACGTGTAGCACACGGTTGCGGAATGGAAAGAGTTTTCCCCGTTCACTCTCCCGTTGTTGAAAAGGTTGAGCTTGTACGTTCCGGTAAGGTTCGCAGAGCTAAGCTTTATTATCTCCGCGGAAGAGTCGGTAAAGCTGCAAAGGTTAAGAGCAAAATTCGCTAATCCGTTGAAAAAGGGGACTTTCAGTCCCTTTTTTGCTATTTTTTCAAATTGTATAATTTCTTTAAGAGGGTGTAATGATGGACGAAGAAACAAAAAACACCGAAGCTTCGTATGAGGACGGTAACGCTTGCAAAAAAGATGTGGCTGAATCTGCAAGCGCCGATAACGACAATAATGACAATGAAGAAAAAAATGCTTCTAAAACGCTTGTCAACGATATTCTCGATATTATCGAATCGGTAATATCTTCCATATTCGTTGTGCTTCTCATTTTTACGTTTTTGTTTAAAATGGCGTTTGTCAGCGGTTCTTCAATGGAAAGCACCTTAAAAGACGGCGATAAATTGATTATCAGCGATTTGTTTTATGAACCTGAATACGGCGATGTTGTCATTTTAAATCAGTCGGTCGGCGGACACGATTATATCATCAAGCGCATTATCGCAACGCAGGGTCAAATCGTAAATATAGTTTTTGATGAGCAGGGCTATGGCTCTGTTTACGTTGACGGTAATCTTCTCACAGAAGATTATATAAACGAGCCTATGCAATATGGCACAAACCAAACGTTTACGTTAGGCGAAGGCGAAATTTTTGTCATGGGTGATAACCGCAATCATTCCACCGACGGCAGGTTTTTCGGCCCTGTTTCACAGGAAAAAATTGTCGGCAAGGTCATTTTCAGGTATTCTCCGTCGGTTAAATTTGATTTTTAAGGTAAAATTTATGAGCGAAGTTCAAAGTATACAGTGGTTTCCCGGACATATGACAAAAACACGGCGTATGATAAGCGCAAATTTAAAGCTTGTCGATGCCGTTGTTGAGCTTATCGACGCACGGATACCCGTTTCAAGCCGCAACCCGGAAATTGACAGTATTGTGTCGTCAAAGCCACGTCTTATTGTTATGAACAAATGCGATATGGCGCAAGCCGAGCAAACCAAAAAATGGCTTGAATACTTTAAAAAATGCGGCATTAGCGCAATTGCGGTTGACTGCAAAAGCTCAAACGGATTGAACGCTTTTTTGCCCGCTGTCAGAAAACTTTTATCTGAGCTTATCGCAAAGCGCAAGGCTAAGGGAATGTCAAACGCTACACTTCATATAATGATTGTCGGCATACCCAATGTCGGCAAATCTTCACTTATCAACAGGCTTGCAAAGCAAAAAAAAGCTAAGGTTGAAGACAGACCCGGTGTTACGAGAACCAAACAATGGGTCAAGCTTGCAAATGATATTGAATTGCTTGATACGCCCGGCGTTCTTTGGCCGAAATTTGATGATAACGCAGTGGGCGAAAAGCTTGCATTTATCGGCTCTGTAAATGATGATATTCTTGATATTGAGTCGCTCGCATTACGCCTTATAGATACGCTGCGCTATGATTATAAGGAAAATCTTGTGAATAGATATTCCATAGAATATGATGATAACGACAGCAATTTTGATATTTTAGAAAAAATTGCCGTAAAGAGAGGTATGCTCATCTCAGGCGGGAACATAAATTTCGAGCGTGCCGCCATAACGGTTTTGGATGAGTTCAGAGCCGCAAAGCTTGGAAAAATCACCTTGGAGCACTGCGATGGATAATTCTCAGCTTTTTGAATTTGATAAACGCTTTGCCGAAAAATACGGCACTGTATGCGGCGTTGACGAAGCCGGCAGAGGCCCTTTGGCAGGCGATGTTTTTGCAGCGGCGGTAATTCTGCCGAGCAACGCCGTTATCGACGGCATTAACGACAGTAAAAAGCTTTCGCCCAAAAAGCGAGATTTGCTGTATGATACAATAATTCAAACTGCCGTTTGCTATTGTATTGCAAGAGCTTCAGTTGCCGAAATCGAAGAGCTTAATATTCTCGGTGCTACAATGCTTGCAATGAAACGTGCAATTTGCGGACTTAAAAAAAAGGTCGATATTGCTCTTGTTGACGGTAACAAAGCGCCGCAGAGATTGGGCGTTCCATGTCAATGCGTTGTAAAGGGTGACGCCTTGTCAGCTTCAATTGCGGCGGCTTCGATTCTCGCAAAGGTCGCAAGAGATAGATATATGCTTGATGTCGCAAAAATGTATCCCCAATATTGCTTTGAAAAACACAAAGGCTACGGCACTGCACTGCACTATAAAATGCTTGACGAATACGGTGTGAGTGATATTCACAGACCGAGCTTTTTGAAAAAATATTTTGATAAGAAAAATGTCTGAGCAAAAAAATATCGGCAATATCGGCGAAAATGCCGTTTGTGACTATCTTAAAGATAACGGATTTAAAATCCTTGTGCGCAATTATTTTGTCAGAGGCGGTGAAATTGATATCATTGCCGAGAATGACAGCTTTCTTATATTTGTTGAAGTTAAAACGAGAAAGGATTATAAAAGCGCTGTCGAATCGGTTACGCCGAGAAAAATCAAGTTAATTAAAAACGCCGCTTTGAAGTATCTTTGCGATAATGATACTCGGCTTCAACCAAGGTTTGATGTCGCCTGCGTTATTCTTCAAAATAATCGCATAAAGGCCATTGAATACATAGAAAATGCATTTTAAGGAGAATGATTTATGTTTTATAAAAGCACAAGAAACAGCAAGCTTAATGTCAGCGGTGCACAGGCCGTTTTAAAGGGCATTTCCGATGACGGCGGACTGTTTGTTCCATCTGAAATACCGAAAATCTCAATTGATGATATTTCAAATCTTGCAAAGCTTGATTATTGTGAGCGTGCAAAATTTGTGATATCACGCTATTTCACCGATTATACCGATGAAGAAATTGAGTTTTGCACGAAGAATGCGTATAATACAAAGAATTTCGATACCGAAAATATACATGAGTTGACGCAGCTCGGCGATAATATGTATCTGCTTGAGCTTTGGCATGGCCCTACCTGTGCGTTTAAAGATATGGCACTCCAGATTCTTCCGTATTTTCTTACTACGGCGGCAAAAAAATGCAGCTTTGATAAGGAGCTTGTGATTCTTGTCGCAACATCGGGTGATACCGGAAAAGCCGCATTGACGGGCTTTTGCGATGTTGAGGGAACGAAAATTCTTGTTTTTTATCCCGAAAGCGGCGTTTCCGCAATGCAGAAAAAACAGATGACAACGCAAAACGGCGAAAATGTCGGTGTTTGCGCTGTTAAGGGCAATTTTGACGATTGTCAAAACGGCGTAAAAAATATTTTTACCGACAAATCCATTAAAGAGCATATCGACTCAAACAACGCTTCGTTTTCAAGCGCAAATTCAATAAATTTCGGCAGACTTTTGCCCCAAATCGTCTACTACATTTCTTCATATGCAACTTTAGTCGATAATGAGCAGATAAAACTCGGCGAAAAAATCAATATTGTTGTTCCCACGGGTAATTTCGGTAACATTTTGGCTGCATATTACGCAAAACAGATGGGCTTGCCCGTAAATAAGCTCATTTGCGCTTCCAACGCAAACAATGTTCTGACAGATTTTATCAATACAGGCGTATATGACAGAAACAGGCAGTTCTTTACAACGATTTCTCCCTCTATGGATATTCTTATTTCCAGTAATCTCGAAAGGCTTCTCTATGCGCTTTGCGGCGAAAACGACGAGATTATTAAGGATTGGTTCTCAAAGCTTTCAAGCTGCGGCAAATACGAGGTTTCCGATGATGTCAAGCGTAAGCTTTCGATGGATTTTGTCGCCGGTTATTGTGATGATATTGCCACAAAATCTACAATCGCCGATATATTTGACGAGTTTTCATATGTTGCCGATACGCATACTTCGGTTGCAATCAAGGTATATCGTGATTATGTTAAAAATACGGGCGACACCACGAAAACGGTAATTGCTTCAACGGCAAGCCCTTATAAATTCTGTTCAAGCGTTCTCGACGCTCTTTCGGTCGATACGGCTTCGATGAGTGATTTTGATATGCTTGAAAAACTTTCGCAAATTTCCTCAACACCTATTCCCACACCCTTGGCTGAGCTTAAATCTAAGCAGATTCGCTTTACCGATTCAATTCAAAGCGATGATATGTCCGAATATGTCAAGAGCTTTATTTAATAGTATATGGCACTTTTTGCGATAGGGGATTTGCATTTGTCGATTTCGGTTCCCAACAAGACAATGTCTGTATTTAAGGGCTGGGATAACCATATGCAGATTCTGGAAAGTAATTGGAACAAGCTTATTTTGCCGAATGACACTGTGGTTTTGCTTGGCGACAGCTCTTGGGCAATGCGCATTGACGACGCTGTTGAAGATTTTGCTTTTATCGATAAGCTTAACGGCAAAAAGCTGATTTTAAAGGGCAATCACGACTATTGGTGGACATCAATGCAGAAGATGAACGTTTTTTTTGATAAAAATTCGTTTTCAACACTCAATATTCTGCACATGAATCACTATCGGTATGAAGATTACGGCATTTGCGGTTCACGAGGTTGGGTGAATATTGACGGCGAAACGCATGATGAAAAAATCTTGAAGCGTGAAGCTATGCGCCTTGAAGCTTCGATAAAAAGCGCTGTCGGTGCAAATTTGAAGCCGCTTGTGTTTTTGCATTATCCGCCCGTTTTTCAAAATGCTTGCAGCTATGAAATTCTTGATATTTTGTATAAATACAATATCACGGAGTGCTATTATGCGCACATTCACGGTTATGCGTGTAAAAATGCGATAACCGGAATCAGCGACAACATCAATTTCACCATGCTTTCAAGTGATTATTTACAATTTGTTCCAAAGCAAATTTTGTGATTTGTGCATATCTACAAAATATAAAAAATTACTGGAAAAAAAATTTGAAATATGGTATCATATACTGGTATAAAAATTTGGAGGTTTATAACACCATGGCAGTAACAAGATGCGAATGTATCGAAACAAACAAATATGAGCTTGAATTTTCAGTTGACGCTGAAGGTTTTGAAGCTGCATTGCAGAAAGCATACAACAAAGAAAAGAAAAATATCGTTATCCCCGGATTCAGAAAGGGCAAAGTTCCGAGAGCTTTGGCTGAAAAATATTTCGGCGAAAACGCCTTTTATGAAACAGCCGTAAATATCCTCATCAACGAAAGAATTTTCGACGCTATCGAAGAGGCCGATTTAAAGCCCATCGCACAGCCCGAGGTTGAGGTAACATCGATTTCCAAGGAAGAAGGCGTTGTTATCAAGGCAACCTGCATTAACTATCCCGAAGTTACCGTGGGAGAATATAAAGGTATAACCGCCGCAAAGCCTGACAATACTGTAACTGACGAGCAGGTTGATTCACAGCTTGAAATGCTTCGCAGAAAAGGTATGCGACTTGTATCGGTTGAAAGAGCCGCCGAAAATGACGATAACGTTAATATCGATTTTGAGGGCTTTGTCGATGATGTCGCTTTTGACGGCGGCAAGGCAGACGCTTTTGACCTTAAACTCGGTTCCGGACAGTTTATTCCCGGATTTGAAGATCAAATCGTCGGACACAATACAGGCGATGAGTTTGATGTAAACGTTACATTCCCCGAAGATTATCACGTCAGTGAGCTTGCCGGCAAGCCTGCCGTATTTAAGGTTAAGCTTAACGAAATTCGTGTTGAAGAGCTTCCCGAGCTTGATGATGAACTTATTAAAGATTATTCCGATTTTAACACGATTGACGAGTATAAGGCAGACTGCAAGGAAAGACTTCAGGCACAGCTTGAAGCAAGAATCAATACAGAGGTTGAAAATACGATTTTCCGCACCCTTATCGATCGCACAACCGTTGAGATTCCCGACATTATGATTGAGGACAGAATCACAAGATCCATCAGCGATTTTGAAAGCAGACTTATGTCGCAGGGTATGCGTGTTGAAACTTATCTTCAGTATACCGGCATGAGCATGGAAGATTTCAGAGAATCTTACAGAGAAAAATCCACTGATGAGGTTAAACTCAGACTTGCACTTGAAAAAATCGCACAGCTTGAAAACCTTGAGGTTTCCGAAGAAGATATCAATAACGGCCTTGCAGAGCTTTCACAGCAGTATGATATGCCCGTTGAAAAAATCAAACAGCTTATGCCTATGGGCGCATATCATGATGATTTGCTTGTTGCAAAGGCATCAGAGCTTGTTAAGAACAACGCTTTGATTACCGATGCCGTTGACAATGAAATTATCAGCGAAGCGGTAGACGCAGCGACAGCCGAATAATTCATATATATTAGATGTTCAGCCGCCATTCGTTTTGGCGGCTTGACCCATATTAAAAGACATTAGGCAAAATTCGACAAATGAAAGTGACAACAAATAAGGAGGAAATTTATATGAGTTTAGTTCCTGTAGTCGTTGAGCAAACCAATCACGGCGAGCGTTCTTATGACATCTTTTCCAGACTTCTCAACGACAGAATCGTGCTTTTGTCCGAAGAAGTGAACGATGTTACCGCAAGCTTAATAGTTGCGCAGCTTCTCTATCTTGAAGGGCAAGACCCCGATAAGGATATTTCTTTTTATATTAACAGTCCCGGCGGCTCTGTAACTGCCGGCATGGCTATTTACGATACAATGCAGTATATCAAATGCGATGTTTCAACCATCTGTATCGGAATGGCTGCGTCAATGGGTGCATTTCTTCTTTCTTCGGGTGCTAAAGGCAAAAGATTTGCTTTGCCCAACAGCGAAATTATGATTCATCAGCCCCTTGGCGGTATGCAGGGTCAAGTTACCGATATAAAAATCCATGCCGACAGATTGCTTAAAATCAAAAGCAATCTCAACAGCATTTTAGCAAGCAATACCGGAAAACCTCTTGAAGATATCGTTCGTGATACCGAGCGTGATAACTTCATGTCAGCCGATGATGCGGTAGCATACGGTCTGATAGATAAGGTGATTTCAAAAAGATAAGGACGGCGCCGATGGATAATAACACAACTGCATTTAAGAAATGTGACTTCTGCGGCAAGTCCGAAAGCAAGGTGTCGAGCCTGTTTTCATCGGGAAGCAGCGCAATTTGCGGCGAGTGCGTGCTCTATTGCTATGAAATGCTCGGTCAGCCCGTTCAATCAAAACGCAGGCGCAAAACAACCGAAAAGCCCGAAACACCCGTGCTGAAAAAGCCGAGTGAAATTAAAGCCGTTCTCGATGAGTATGTAATCGGGCAGGAGGAAGCGAAAATCACTCTTTCCGTTGCCGTTTATAATCACTATAAGCGCATCAACAGCGTTGAATCGGACGAGGGTGTTGAAATTCAAAAAAGCAACGTTCTGCTTCTCGGGCCTACCGGTGTGGGAAAGACCATGCTTGCCCAAACTTTGGCGAAAATTCTCGATGTTCCCTTTGCGATTGCCGACGCAACTACCTTAACCGAGGCAGGCTATGTCGGCGATGATGTCGAAAATGTTCTTGTCAGACTTTTGCAGTCGGCGGATTATGATGTTCGTGCCGCCGAAAGGGGAATTGTCTATATCGATGAAATCGACAAAATCGCAAGGAAGTCCGAAAACGTTTCAATCACTCGTGATGTCAGTGGCGAGGGCGTTCAGCAAACCCTTTTGAAGATTATCGAGGGCACTGTTTCAAGCGTTCCGCCCAATGGCGGCAGAAAACACCCCAATCAGGATTTGATTTATCTTGATACAAAAAATATACTGTTTATATGCGGCGGCGCTTTTGATGGGCTTGAAAACGCAATCATTAAACGAACCGAAAGCTCTGCGTTGGGATTCGGCTCGGAGATTAAGTCGCACGATGAAATCAGAAACAATATTTTCCGCAAAGTCGTTCCGCAGGATTTGGTAAAATTCGGGCTTCTTCCCGAGCTTGTCGGCAGACTTCCCATAATTACCGTTCTCGAAGAGCTTGACGAAACCTCGCTTGTGAGGATTCTTACCGAATCCAAAAACGCTCTTGTTAAGCAATATTCAAAGCTTTTTGAGCTTGATGGCATTGAGCTTGAATTTGAAGATGAAGCGCTTAAAGAAATTGCAAAGCAGGCTATTGCTCAAAAAACAGGTGCAAGAGGTTTGCGTGCGATTGTTGAAAATATTTTGCTTAAAACTATGTTTAACGTTCCCTCTGAAGATACCGCAACAAAAGTCACCGTAACGGCTGACTGCGTTATCAATAATACCGACCCTGTTGTGTCTTACGATATGCGTAAACGCAATGGCGAAACCGCTTAAATTGACAAAAAAAGATGTAAAGCTGATTAGCTTTACATCTTTTTGCTTTGGCATTTTGAATCTATGCGGTGCACTTTCTGCATTGTGAAAATCTATTATTTGAAAATTGGTGTGTTATGCGTAAAAAAATTTCTCCGGGCACGCTTTTAGCGCCTGTTCCCGCTGTGCTTGTCACCTGCAAATACGGTGAAAAGGTAAATATGCTGACCGTTGCTTGGACGGGTATTGTTTGCACAAAGCCTGCAATGACCTACATTTCAATCCGACCCGAGCGCTATTCTTATGAACTCATTGATAAATCGGGTGAATTTGTGATAAATTTGACGACAACTTCAATGGCAAAAGCTGTTGATTTTTGCGGCGTACGTTCCGGCAAGGATGTAAACAAGGCTGAAATTTGCGGATTTGACCTTGATAAAGCCGATGTTGTCGCCGCTCCGATAATTGCTCAATCGCCGCTTGCGCTTGAATGCAAGGTTGTTAAAAAGGAAAAACTCGGCTCACACGATATGTTTTTGGCGCAAATCGTTTCGGTGAGTGTTGATGAAAAATACATCGGCGCAAACGGCAAAATCAAGTTAGAGCAGTGCGGACTTCTTGCATATGCTCACGGCGATTACAACGCTTTGGGTCGCAATGTCGGCAGTTTTGGATTTTCCGTTAAAAAGCGCAAAGGCGCAAAGTAATAATTTTCATTTGAATAAAAAGAATCCGCCGCAGCCTTCGGTGACGCTGCGACGGGTATCTATGTTGCAATTACATTTCGCCTGTAAGTTGAGCTTTTTGTATTGCGTATTCTTCTTGGCTGATAATACCGCTTGAATATTGTTTCTCAAGTTTTGCTAAACGGTCACTTGGCGTGATTGGCTGTCGTTGAACAACGGGATTCGCTCCTTGATAACTAACATTCTGATAGCTGACATTCTGGCTGTTACCGCTTAAATGTGCGAGTATTTTCATATTGCTATCGACTAGATCTCCGAAAGCAAACATAAATAACATCATTAAATCTGTTATTATAATGCCTACAGCAGATATCATAATAGCTTCAAACCATAGATCCTCATCAAAATCAAGTATTTTAAAGAATATAACTAAATAGAATAAGCACATAAGTGCAGACAATATTTGTGCAACAAGTTTGATTTTTTCACCACTATTTGGGATTTGTATATACTGTTTCAAAACATTCACCTCACTTTAAAATAATCTAAAATAAAAAAGTGTGAGCAACCGAAATTGCTCACACCGAAAATTGCAAACTCCGATTGCTGCTACACAAAACCATAAATATCTAAGGATATGGTATCCACACATACTATTGGCTGGAATTTGCATTTTTACCAAATACAAATATAGTATGTGTGAAAATGACATAGCATCAAAAAGATACCGCTTTTTCAAATATTCGGTTTTGTGTAGCACGTTTATATTATCATATTTTTGGTGAAATGTCAATAGATTATGACGCTGTAATTTAAATTTCTTCTAACAGCGCAAATTTATAAAGACTGTGCATTGACTAAAATATGATTTTGTGATAAAATATATATAGACTTCAGTCGCACTGCTTTATTTGAATTTGCGGCTGTGCATGATTTGATTGATATTTTTTAACAAGAGAGGTTTTGAATTATATGAAAAGGGTTTTCAAAGCGGCTGATATTTTGATACCAAAGCAAAATACAGATATGACGAAATGGGCTGTTGTCGCCTGTGACCAATATACCAGCGAGCCGCAATATTGGCAAAAAAGTGAAAGCATTGTCGGAGATGATGTTTCGACTTTGCGCCTTACCTTGCCGGAAATTTATCTTGAAAGCGATGATGTTGCCGAGCGCATTAGCTCTATCAACAAAACAATGATTGAATACATAAATAACGGCGTTTTCGATGAATATCACGACAGCTTTGTTTATGTTGAACGCACCCAAAACGACGGCAGAATCCGAAAAGGTCTTGTCGGCGTGATTGATCTTGAAGAATATGACTATTCCAAAGGCAGTAAGTCGCTTGTGCGTGCAACCGAAGCTACCGTTGCCGAGCGTATTCCTCCGAGGGTTAAAATAAGAAAAGGCGCCGCTCTTGAATTGCCCCATATTATGATTCTTATCGATGACCCCGATATGAGCGTGATTGAGCCTTTGAGCAATATGAATACAAACTTTAAACAGGTTTACGATTTTGAGCTTATGCAAAATTCCGGCTCGATTTCGGGATATGTTTTGAGCGAATCGGCTAAGCAGTCTGTATATTGCGCACTTGACGCTTTGCAGGACAAGGAAAAATTCAACGCAAAATATTCTTTACAAAACGAAGAGGTTTTAACCTACGCCATGGGCGACGGAAATCATTCGCTTGCAACGGCAAAAGCCTGTTATGAACAGCTTAAAGCCGAAAATCCCGATGTTGATTTATCAAACAACCCTGCAAGATACGCCCTTGTTGAGATTGTCAACCTCCACAGCGAGGCTTTGCAGTTTGAAGCGATACACCGAATCGTCACAAATGTTGATGTTGATGATATAATGAATAAAATGACGGAAACCCTCGGTCTTTGTGAGGGCAAAAACGGTCAATGCTTTGAGGTTGTTATAAGCGGTATTCACAAATCATATTCTATTACAAAACCGACCTCTAATCTTACTGTCGGTTCGTTGCAAAGCTTTTTAGACGATTACCTTAAAAACACCTCCGCTTCGATTGATTATATCCACGGTGTTGAGGTTGTAGATGAGCTTTCCGCAAACGATGGCTCTATCGGTTTTGTTTTGCCCGATATGGATAAATCCGAGCTTTTCCCGACTGTCATCAAAGACGGCGCTTTGCCGAGAAAAACCTTTTCAATGGGTCACGCATGGGACAAAAGGTTTTATGTCGAATGCCGAAAAATCAAGTAAGCTTAAATTTAGCTTTTCACTTTTGCATAGTCGCCCTTTGGCGGCTATGTTTTTTTGCGAAGTTTTTGCAATCTTCGGCTGAATTTTTGATTTATTTTGATTGAAATAATCTCTCTTGTGTGTTATACTTTGAATGTTTGTAATTTTTTACTATTATGAAAGGGTGTTTAAAGAATGGGCATTTTTGAAAAGCTCAAAGCCGTTTCACAGCAATCGCAATTGCCGAGCGGTAATGTTGAATATATAATTGCGGGGCTGGGCAATCCCGGTTCAAAATATGAAAATACAAGGCATAACGTCGGTTTTATGGCGCTTGATACATTGGCAAACGAAAAATCGTTTTGTATCAAAAGGCTGAAATTCAAATCTTTGTGCGCCGATGTAACCATTGCTTCAAAACGTTGCCTTATTATGAAACCGACAACCTTTATGAATAACAGCGGTGAGGCAATTGCCGAAGCGGCAAGGTTTTATAAAATCAAGCCCGAAAATATTATTGTTATTTTTGATGATATTTCACTTGATGTCGGCAAAATGCGCATAAGGCGAAAGGGGAGTGACGGCGGTCACAACGGCATAAAAAGCATAATTATGCACCTTAATTCCGATAATTTTCCGAGAATAAAACTCGGCGTCGGAAAAAAGCCGCACCCCGATTATGATTTAAAAGATTGGGTCTTAGCTGACTTTAAACGTGAAGATATTCAAAATATCAAAGAAGTCTGCGCAAAATCCTGCCAAGCCCTTGAAATGATAATTTCCGGCAATATAGACAATGCGATGAATAAATACAATTGATAGGTAAAATGATGAATCCTTATATTAAAGTTTTTGAATCGATAAACCCTTTTCGGCAACTGTCACAAAAGCTTGACAGTGCGAAAAAGCCGCTTCTTGCCGTAGGTGTTTCACATATACATAAAGCGCAGATGATTCTTTCGGTTTGCAAAATCAAAAACAAATCAATGCTTGTAATTTGCGATGATGAAACTAACGCCCGACGTTTGTGCGATGATATCAACACAATGGCGCACGAGCGTCTTGCAATGCTGTTTTGCGCACGTGAATTGAATCTCACCGAAGTTGACACAAGGTCGAACGAATATGAACATAACAGGCTGGGCGCTTTGGCAAGCTTTCTCGGCGGCGAATGCCGCATTTTGATAACCGGTGCGGAAGCTGCAATGCAACGCACAGTGCCCCGCTGTGTTTTTGAAGAGCATACATTTGAAATTAAGCATGGCGAAGAAAACGATTTAACAAAACTTGCCGCACGCTTTGTTGAGTGCGGCTATAAGCGCTGCGAAAAAGTTGAGGGAGTTTCGCAGTTTTCCGTCAGGGGTTCGATTGTGGATATTTTCCCCGTCGGATATTCAAACCCTGTACGAATGGAGCTTTGGGGCGATGAAATCGATTCTGTTTCAAGTTTTGATATTGAAACGCAAAGAAGAACCGAAGCGCTTGACCGTGTGCGTATTTCGCCTGCCTGTGAGCTGATTTTTAATACCGATGAGCTTGCTCAAAAGCTTTGCGAATTGCAAAAAACTTTGCGAGGCAAAAAGCGTGATGTGCAAAACGCTTTTATTCAAAACGATATTGAAAAGCTAAATAGTGGCATAACGCCGACGGGAATTGATAAATACAGCTCTCTTGTATATGAAAAAGAAGCGTATATATTTGATTATTTTGATGATTCTTCAATCTGTTTTGTAAGTGAAGCCGCCGACTGTGCGATTAAAGGAAAAGGCATTATTTCACAGTATACTGAGGATTTGAATTTGCTTGCTCAATCCGGCGCAGTTTGCAAATGCTGTGATGATATATACATTTCTTGGAACGGCGTGCTTGAACGTGTCACCGAGCACAAATGCATTTTTGCCGATAATTTTATACACAACAGCGATATATCGTTTGACGCAATTTTTAATATAAACGCACTTCAAAGCGGAACTTGGGGCGGAGAATCGACCCAACTTATCGAAGAACTTAATCATTATGTTTCAAACGGATATAAAACGATTGTTGCTCTCGGCAGTGAAAAAACTTTGCAAACTGTGTGCGAAGATTTGAATGAAAACGGCATCAAAGCGCAAATTTGGACGGCTTCCTCCGAGCTTGAAGAAGCCGGAGTTTATCTCGTTGCCGGCGGTGTTTCAAGCGGATATGAATATACTGACGCAAAATGTGCTTTGATAACTGCGGCAAAGGCACAGGCAACGTTGCGCAAGCGCAAGAAAAAACACAAAAGCGAAGAAATTCGCAGTTTTTCCGATATTTCCGACGGCGATCTTATTGTGCACAGCTTGCATGGCATCGGTCGCTTTGCGGGAATCCGCAAGCTTGAGCTCGAGGGGGTAGTTAAGGATTATATCACCATCAAATATGCCGGTACAGATGTGCTTTATGTGCCGGTTACACAGCTTGATATGGTCAGCAAGTATATAGGCTCACGTGATGACTCGACCGTAAAGCTAAGTAAGCTGTCATCAAACGAATGGCAAAAAACCCGAAAAAGCGTAAAAAGCGCCGTGAAAGACATGGCGAAGGAGCTTATTGCCCTTTATGCCAAGCGTGAACAGGCGCAGGGTTTTGCTTTTGACCCCGACAATGAGTGGCAACACGAATTTGAGGAAAGGTTTGAATATATCGAAACCGATGACCAACTTCAATGCATTGAGGAAATTAAAGCGGATATGGAAAAAAGCCGCCCTATGGACAGACTTCTTTGCGGTGATGTAGGCTTCGGAAAAACCGAAGTTGCACTGCGTGCCGCATTTAAATGCATAATGAGCGGAAAACAATGTGCGATTTTAGCGCCGACAACTGTTTTGGCAATGCAGCATTATCAGACCGCACTTAGACGTTTTGAGCATTTTCCCGTTAAAATAGCGCACCTTTCCCGATTTTGTTCGCAAAAGCAAATTGCGGAAAATTTAAAGAAGCTTAAAAACGGTCAAATTGATTTGGTTATCGGTACGCACCGTGTTGTGCAAAAAGATGTGCAATTTTATGATTTGGGACTTGCGATTATCGATGAAGAACAGCGCTTTGGCGTTGCCCATAAAGAGCGTTTTAAAGAAATGTTTGCCGGAGTTGATGTGCTGACTTTGTCTGCAACGCCGATTCCGAGAACGCTCAATATGGCTATGAGCGGAATACGTGATATGTCGGTTATCGACGACCCGCCGCAGGACAGATACCCTGTGCAGACATATGTTATCGAGCATGATTGGGGGATTGTCGCACAGGCAATTTCGAAAGAGCTGCGCAGGGGAGGGCAGGCGTATTATATCCACAACCGTGTTGACAGCATTATGTCATGTGCAGCAAAATTGCAAAAGCTTTTGCCCCAGGCGAGAATCGGCGTGGCCCACGGCAGAATGAGCGAGGACGAAATGTCTGAAATTTGGAATAGAGTTGTCGAGCGTGAGATTGATGTTCTTGTTTGCACAACGATTATCGAAACCGGCGTGGATGTGCCGAATGTTAATACGCTGATTATCGAAAGTGCCGATTGCTTCGGACTTTCACAGCTGTATCAGCTAAGAGGCAGGGTCGGTCGTTCAACAAGGCGTGCTTTTGCGTATTTTACATTCAAGCCGGGCAAGGCGTTGACCGAGATTGCGTCTAAACGTCTTGATACTATAAGGGAGTTTACTCAGTTCGGAAGCGGCTTTAGAATTGCAATGCGTGACCTTGAAATCAGAGGCGCAGGCGATATACTGGGGGGAAAACAGCACGGACATATGGACTCTGTCGGATATGATATGTACTTGCGTTTACTCTCCGAAGCGATTGCCGAAGAAAAGGGCGAGGCTCTGCCGCCGCAAAGCTTTGAATGCCTTGTCGATGTCAAAATCGATGCACATATCCCCGATAAATATATTGAAAGTTTGCCACAGCGACTTGATGTTTACAGAAAAATTGCCGCCGTATCGGATGATGATGCGGCAAGCGATTTGATTGACGAACTCATTGACAGATACGGCGATCCGCCGAGGGCTGTGCTCGGACTGATTGATATTGCGATTTTGCGCAATACCGCCGCAATGATGAAGATATATGAGATATCGCAAAGAGGAGAGAATCTTCTGTTTTATACTAACGATGCAACGATGGAACAAATCTCACGTCTTTCCGGCGCTTTTAAAGGCAGAGTGTTATACAGCAATATGGCAAAGCCTTATATCAGCGTAAAATTTGCACCAAAACAGCGACCCGAGATGCTTATGAGAGAAGTTCTCGATGCGCTTAAATCGGATTCTTGATTTTTTAGCTATGGAGATAAATTTACTTCAAAATACAAAAGAGGAAGCAAGCGAACAAGGTATCAACCGTGTGCTTGACGAGCTTGCTCGATGTGGCAATCAGTTTGTCGGGGATATTAAGGAGGATTTATTTTGATTAACATTAAAAACGGAACGGAAAATGATAAACAAAAATTATTAAATGATTATCCTAACCTACACAAATTCTTTGGTGATAACGGATATCTTATCGTTGCTGAAAAAGAAAACGATATTATAGGATTTCTATGGCTTTTAAAAGAAATATACCTGCACCTGTGGAAGCTCAAGAAATGTTTATCAATGCAATTGAAATATTTAATACCGAATTGCGCTGTCAAGGAATAGGCACACAAATGGTACACAAGATTATTGAAATCGCAAAAAACGAGCATGTGTATCAAGTCCGCGCACATGTGCAAATTGGAAATATTGCATCACACCGTTTATGGTTTAAAAACAAGTTTTCAATTAGTCCTGTTAAAATGCCCGATACTGATATTGTCGGCTCTTTCGTAAGTTTTGTTTTATAACCATGTTGCAGATGTCCATACGCCGCCTAAGAGGCGGATTCCATTTCAGACTTTCAGTAGTAGAATAAATCTCTCACTGAAACCCCTTACGGAGCAAAAGCTCGTAGTGTTAGGTTGCAATCGTTCGCTATGTGATTTGAGTTGGCTTATCACGCTTTGCTCCGATTTTAAGTTGTTTTCATTGCTATCAAAGGTTTTGACGAACCCGAAAACCTTTTTGATGCAAATATGATCGCGATAATCAAAGTATTCTTCGAGTGATATCATCGAACTGATTTGGTTCACCTCATTTTAGCAGGAAATTTCAAAAAAATTGAAATTAGTACTTGACAAATTCGATACGCCGTGATATAATATATTGGTAACGTACTTAGGGGTATAGCTCAGCAGGTAGAGCAGCGGTCTCCAAAACCGCGTGTCGTGAGTTCGATTCTTACTGCCCCTGCCAAAAAGGTTGCATAAAATAGATGCAGCCACAGAAAACCCCGATTTTATCG